>CALHKP010000073.1 GCA_938034165.1 uncultured Clostridia bacterium
TTGGGACATAATCAGTTTCGTTATACTAAGACAATATCACATTTGATACATATTGGAAAATATATATTAATCAAATAGGTGTTTACATTCTGAATATTTGTGTTATAATGGAATAAACGCGATAAAGTTAATTTTTTAACAAGATATAATCGTTCGTTAATAGGTTTAACTAGGAGGTTATTACAAATGAAAAAAATTGGTGTATTAGGAACAGGCACAATGGGTGCTGGAATTATCCAGGTTCTTGCTCAGAATGGTTACGAAGTAGTACTTAGAGCTAGAAGACAGACATCTGTAGATAAGGGTCTTGCTACAATCGAAAAGAACCTTGACAAGATGATCAAAAGAGAAAAAATTACTGAAGCTGACAAGGCAGATATCATGAGCAGAATCCACGGTTCTACAGACATCGAAATCGTAAAAGATGCTGACCTCATTATCGAAGCAGCTACAGAAGATATGGAAGCAAAGAAAGCTTTATTCGCAGAGCTTGATCAGCTTGTAAAACCTGAAGCAATTTTAGCTACAAACACATCATCACTTTCAATTACTGAAATCGCAGCTGCTACAAACAGACCTGACAAAGTAATTGGAATGCACTTCTTCAACCCAGTTCCAGCAATGAAACTTGTAGAAGTAATCAAAGGCCTTGCTACTTCAGATGAAACTAAGGAAACTATCCTTGAATTAACTAAGGCTCTGAAGAAGACTCCAGTAGAAGTTGCAGAAGCTCCTGGATTCGTAGTTAACAGAATTCTGATTCCATTAGTAAACGAAGGTATCGGAATCCTTGCTGACGGAGTTGCTGATGTTGAAGGTATCGATACAGCAATGAAGCTTGGTGCTAACCACCCAATGGGACCTCTAGAATTAGGAGATCTTATCGGACTTGACGTTTGCCTTGCTATCATGAACACTCTTTACACAGAATACGGTGATCCAAAATACAGACCACATGTACTTCTTAAGAAAATGGTTAGAGCAGGTAAGCTCGGAAGAAAAACTGGAATCGGTTTCTACGATTACAGCAAATAGTTCCTACTATAACAAAAGAAATTCACAAGACATCTTCTCCGGAAGGTGTCTTGTTTTTGTGTTAGCCTATTGAGAAGAAAAAAATATTAGTATATAATTAATTGATTAGAGATAAATATGGAGATTAGAGAAAGGATGGACTTTGTCCGCGTGGAGATATGGAAAAGATGAGTAACGAAAAAAACAGTCTTGATACTGAAAGAAATATTAATGAGGAGCGCGAAGAGAAGGTGAAGACAACAGGGCTTACCAAGGAGGAACGTGATGCGAGACCCAGACCTGAGGTTGAAGGGATTCTTGAACGTGCAGAGGGCGGTTTCGGTTTCCTTAGATTTAACAACTTTTTGACAAGTGAAAAGGATATATATGTTTCACCTGCCCAGATAAGAAGGTTCAATCTTAAGACGGGTGACAAGGTGCAAGGTGTTTCGAGACTTCCAAACGAGGGAGAAAGGTTCGGAGCACTTCTTTATGTGAATACAGTTAACGGAGAGGAACCGGGAGCTGCCATAAGACGACCTGATTTTGATGATTTGACGCCGATTTTTCCAAGGGAAAGACTGAAGCTTGAGGGAGAACCAAAGGACCTTGCCACAAGACTTATTGACCTTGTTGCGCCTATCGGAAAGGGTCAGAGGGGTCTTATAGTTGCACCGCCAAAGGCGGGAAAAACTACTTTGCTCAAGAAAATTGCAAACAGAATAGAAGAAAAGCATCCTGAAGTGGAGCTGATTGTGCTTCTTATAGATGAGAGACCGGAAGAAGTAACGGACATGAAGAGATCACTTTCCAGCGGGGAGGTTATTTACTCTACTTTTGATGAGCTGCCTCAGCATCATGCGAAGGTTGCTGAGATGGTTCTTGCCCGTGCCCAGAGACTTGCGGAACACGGTAAGGACGTAGTGATTTTGCTTGATAGTATTACCCGACTTGCCAGAGCCTATAACTTGGTGGTTCCAAATTCCGGAAAAACCCTTTCCGGAGGACTTGACCCGGGGGCTCTTCATAGACCGAAAAAATTCTTTGGTGCGGCGAGAAATCTCGAAGAAGGTGGAAGCATCACAATTCTGGCGACTGCTCTTGTGGAAACAGGAAGCCGTATGGACGATGTTATATTTGAGGAGTTTAAGGGTACAGGTAATATGGAGCTGCATCTTGACAGAAAGCTATCCGAAAAGAGAATCTTCCCGGCAATTGATTTGAACAAATCCGGTACGAGAAGAGAGGATTTGCTTATGAGCCAGGATGAAATGGAGGCTATTTGGGCAATGCGAAAGGCATTTGCTAACAGACCTACGCAGGAAGTTACCGAAGATATAATTGATAATTTGGTGCATACTGCAAGCAACAAAGATTTTATAAAAGTGATTAAGAGACAGTTGATGAACTGATAACAAGGGGAACAATGGATTTAAGTAAGATTTTTTTGAAAGACGCATGTCCGACATCTATCGGTGGGCAGGCGGTTATGGAAGGCGTAATGATGCGCGGTCCTGAGCGTACTGCCATTGCACTTAGACTGGAAGACGGCAGAATTCACATAAAGACAGAGCCTAACAAGAAGAGTGGCAAATTTGCCAAAATGCCTATAATCCGCGGCGTATTTGCGTTTATAGGTTCTATGGTTGTAGGTATGAAAGCGCTGCTTTACTCAGCAGATGTGCTGGAGGCCAATATGGACTACGAAGACGAGGAGCCGGGCAAGTTTGAGCAATGGGCAACAAAGCAATTCGGTGACAAGTTCGTATGGAATATGATGATATACCTTTCGGTGGTTTTTGCACTGGTGATGACGGTGGGAATATTTATTTTGCTTCCGACTTTTGCCGTTAACTGGCTATCAATGTTTACTGACAGTCACATACTGCTGAACTTGGCAGAAGGAATTTTGAGAATCGCTATTTTTATCATATATGTGGCGGCTATAAGCAAAATGAAAGACATAAAGAGGGTTTTCCAATATCACGGTGCTGAGCACAAGACTATTCACTGTTTCGAAAACGGCCTTGAACTGACACCGGAAAATGCGGATCAGTTCTATACTCTTCACCCAAGATGTGGAACAAGCTTTCTGATGTTTGTAATGGTAATCAGTTTGATTTTGTTCTCGCTGTGCGGGTGGCCGGGCATCTGGATGAGACTTCTTTCGAGAATTCTTCTGATTCCTGTGGTTGCAGGTCTTTCTTACGAGCTTTTGAAGGTCGCAGGAAGATCTGATAATGGGGTTGTAAAGGCTCTCAGTCTGCCGGGGATTTATCTGCAGAAGCTGACAACCAAGAATCCGTCTCTCGACCAGCTGGAGATTGCTATTGCTTCGATGAAGGCTGTTTTGGTTGATGAGGACGCGCCATATATCGAAGGGATATGCGACAAAGACGCGAACCTTCTTGAAACTGTGGAGATTTCAAGAAAGAATTAATATAAATCGGAGGAAAAAATGAGTCTTTCAGTTAAAGAAATTTTATCTATCGGGAAGAGGCAGTTGGAGGAAAACGGCGTTTTGGACGCTGACATAGACAGCAAAACTCTTTACTGTTTTATGATGAATATAGAAAGAAGCAGGCTGATTCTGGAATATCAGAATATTCTTCAGGACGGGCTTTGCGATGATTATTTTGCGCTTCTTGACAGAAGAAGTGCCGGTGAGCCTATCCAATACATAATGGGCTCCCAGGAGTTTATGGGTCTTGATTTCAAGGTGGATGAGAATGTGCTTATTCCGAGACAGGATACTGAGACGCTGGTTGAGGATGTGATTTCTGTGCTGAAGGAACATACTCTCAGAGGCGAACCTGTTGAAGTGCCTAAGATGAAGGAACCTGAATGTCTGGATCTTTGCTGCGGAAGCGGTGCAATCGGAGTTTCTCTGGCAAAGCTCTGTTCACCAATCAAAGTAACTTGTACCGATGTGAGCAGCGGCGCTCTTGGCATTGCAAAGGAAAATGCACAAAAGAATCAGGTTTCCAAGAGTATGAGTTTTGAATGCGGTGATATGTTCGGGCCGTTTAAGGGTAGATTAAAAAACAGGAAGTTTGATATTATCGTTACGAATCCGCCGTATATTAAAACGGATGTTATACCGACGCTTCAGCGTGAGGTCAAGGATCACGAACCTCTGCAGGCGTTGGATGGCGGAGCTGACGGGCTGGACTTTTACAGGCGGATTGTAGAGGAAGCTCCGAACCACTTGAAAAAGGGTGGAATTCTGATGATGGAAATAGGGCATGACCAGATGGCGGACTGCCTAAAAATGTTAGAAGAAAACGGTAGCTATACACAGATAAAAGGTCTCAAAGATTTGGCAGGCAGAGACAGAATCGTATTTTGCACACTTGACCCTGAACTGAAAAAGAAAAGGTAAGGGGTATTGCTCCTTAATAATGACCGCTTAAATATTTTGGAAATGAAAAGACCCAAAACGATTTGAAATCGCTTCGGGTCTAATAGCATATGATAAAGAACTAAGAACAAAATGAAGTAAAAGTTGTTAGATATATAATACCACAAGAAAACGGTGTGTTGCAATAATATTGGGAAAATTTAATGTATTAAAAATATTAAAGCGATTTATCTTTTGTTCCGGGAAACTTTGGGGGAAAACAGGGAAGAAAAAATGTCTATTTTGATGAGTTTTTTGATTGAAACCGCTTGCAATTACATGCTTTGTCAAGTATAATATTAACGCTATGCACTATTTGTGCTGTTAGCAGGCAGGATGGGAATCCGTCCGGTACCTGCAAACTAAAGTTATTTTTAGTAATGCCGAAACAAATCGATAGATTCCAGTAGGCAGAGCCGAAAAAGATTCGAGGAATCCCAGTAGGTAGAAAGGAAAAGAAAATGAAATCATTTATTGCAAAACCTGCAGAAGTAGAACGTAAATGGTACGTTGTAGATGCAGAAGGCAAAACTCTTGGAAGACTGGCTTCAGAAATCGCTACAGTTCTAAGAGGAAAGAACAAGCCAATTTATACACCTCACGTTGACTGTGGAGATTATGTAATCGTAATCAATGCAGAAAAGGTTGAAGTAACAGGCAAAAAGAGAAAAGAAAAGATCTATAAGAGACATACTGGATACCCAGGTGGACTTAGAGAAACAACATTTGAAAAGCTGCAGGCTAAGAAACCTGAAGAAATCATCAAGCACGCAGTTAAAGGCATGCTTCCTGATGGAAAGCTTGGAAGACAGATGTTTAAGAAGTTAAAGGTTTATGCAGGTCCTGAACATGCACATGCAGCTCAGAAACCGGAAACTTTGGAATTTTAGGGAAAGGGAGGAATAGACAATGGCAAAAATGCAGTATCAAGGAACAGGCAGAAGAAAACATTCAGTTGCTAGAGTTAGATTAATCCCTGGAACTGGAAAAATCACTGTAAACAAGAAAGATTTAGAAGATTACTTCGGAATGGAAATCGTTAAGAGAGAGGTTAGAAGACCTTTCGAAGTTGCAGGATGCGAAGGCAAATTCGACGTTATCGCAACTGTAAACGGTGGCGGATTCACAGGTCAGGCTGGTGCACTTAGACACGGTATCTCAAGAGCACTTTGCGTAGCTGATAAGGAAGCTTTCAGAGCTCCACTTAAGGCTGCTGGATTCTTAACAAGAGACCCAAGAATGAAGGAAAGAAAGAAGTACGGTCTGAAAAAGGCAAGAAGAGCATCACAGTTCTCAAAGCGTTAATCAACCGCTTCGGAAATTTTTCAAAAGCATTACAAACCCTGAGAAAACTTACGTTTTTTCGGGGTTTTCGTATAGTTGGGGAATTTTGGTACTAGAGAGTCAAACTTATTTAAGTAATATGTTATAAACAAGTTTGAACGGATGCCATGAGAATATATGAAAAAAATTTGCCTGCAATGTGATGACTTGAAAAAAATCTTGTAAAAGTGTAAAAATTTTGGTATAATACTTTGTTAGTTGAATATATGTTTTGCGTTCTCCCTATGGGTTTAGGGAGCTAAGATGGAAGCAGGTTAGAGTCCTGCACGGTCCCGCCACTGTAATCGATTGATTAGCATCACAGCACAGGCTGCCCACCGGAAACGGGAAGGGCGATGCAAATTGTTAAGTCGTAAGTCAGGAAACATGCGTGAAGCGAAACTTTTCTGGCGGAGGATCAGTAAAAAGACAGAGTTGCAATATACGGGCTGCATTTTTGTGCGGCTCTTTTTTTATGTTTTTTTACGGGTTTCTTGTTCTGCGTCGGGGTAAATGACAGTATTACAGCAGGTCGCCGGAAACGGATTTCAGACAAAAGTTATTTTTTACTTTGAAGAAAGGAAATAGAAGTGAGACAGAAAAATTTTAGAAAGCACATTGCAATCCTGCTTTCTGTCTTCATGATTTTCTCAGCTTTCAGCGGCAGCTTTGCTTTTGCAAACACACCGTCTGCAAAGTCAGCGGAAAAGACGATTTCATCGGCGGCAGATTTCCCTGCGGAAATTTCGGCAGGCGAAACCTATGTACTGGCAAAAGATATCGATCTTTCGGAAGGAAGCGTGAAGCAGATAAACAGTCTGGCGGGAATACTGGACGGAAAAGGACACACAGTTACCTTGGACGGAAAGGCTCTTGCAGACAACGTTAGCGGAACCATCAGAAACCTTGGCGTAACAACTAAGTCAGGGGAAAAGGTTTCATCTGATAAGGAAAACGGAAGTATAGCCATGACACTTTCCGGAACTATCCAGAGCTGTTTTTCGACAGCATATGTATATCATACAGGATGGTTTACTCCGGGAGGACTTGTAGGAAAACTGGAAAGTACGGGTTACATACTTAACTCATGGTTTGCAGGTACTGTAGTTGACAATATGAACTTGCCGGGAAATGGTATCGTATACGGCAGAAGTGACAATATCAGAAACTGCGTTGCTACAAACGGAGATACCCCTAATGGCAAAAACTGCAAAAAAGTTACACTTGCAGAACTGAACCAAGATGACACAATCGCACTTCTGAATACAGAAATGGATTCAGAATCAGGACTTATCTGGGAAAAATCTGAAGGAACATATCCGGTACTGAAGGGCGGCAAAGTTGTTGTAGACAAAACAAAGCTTGAAAGCCTGATAAAAGAAGCAGAAACAAAGAAGGCTGAAGACTACGAAGAAGCAAGCTGGAAAACATTTGAAAAAGCCCTTGCAGATGCAAAAAAAGTAAATGCTGATGCAGATGCAAAGGCAAAAGATGTTATGGCAGCAGAATCAGCTCTGAGCGATGCTATGTCAAAGCTGGAAAAGAAGGCAGTCACAGAAACAGTGAAACTTCCGGCCGACGCAAAAGAAATCGCAAGCGCTGATGATCTTGAGAAAATCGGTGACGATCCTAAATATCCTGCAAACGGCGCATACAAGCTGACTGCAGACATAAAGATTACAAAAGCAAACATGTTCATCGGCTTTGTTGACTTTGATGGTATCTTTGACGGACAGGGCCATACAGTAACATTTGAAAACGGAAATCCGATGTTTAACAGCATCAAGAAAAACGGCGTTGTGCAGAACCTGCACCTGACAGGAACTCTGACAAGCGGCGGCGCAGTTGCAAGAAACCGTCTTTACGGCACAATCGTAAACTGCTACACAGATGTAAGCTCGAGCAACGGCTCAGGCTTTGCCTCAAGACTGGACGGCGGCTCACTGGCAAACTGCTACTCAGCCAGCGATGCCAAGGACGGTCCTTTGTTCAAGGCCTACGAAGAGAAGGGTACAATGACAAATGTTTACTGGGTAAACAACCTGAAAAACCCTGAAATTCCGGATACTGTCAAGCAGAAAAATGTAAAAGCCATGACAGAAGAGGCTATGCAGACAAAAGACTTTGTTAAGCTTCTGAACGAAAACGGAGGCAAATACGCATCCCAGTGGGGACAGAGCGCAAAGACAGGTTATCCGTACTTCGGAGAAGACCAGGACTACAATCCGGAAGCGACACCACTTCCAATTGAAAAGAACAAATACCAGGTAGTATTTACACCTGAATTTGGCGATAAATTCGAAGTAGAAGACCAGAGAATCGACCTTTCACCGGACGAAGTAAGCGTACCGGGAAATATTGCAGGCTCATTTTCGCTAAAGGGCGTTCCCGAAGGCAAGAAGGTTGAGTGGTCATATCAGGAAGTTAAACCGGCAGGCTCAATCATGGTTGGAGCAGATCAGGGTGATATCCGTATCGACTCAGCCGGAAGAGCAATCGTTACTGCAAGCATTGACGGCGAAATCGTTGCAGCGGTAAGAGTAAATGCCACAGCAAAGAAAATCGAAGAAATCAAACTTCTGATAGACGGAAAAGATGTTACAAACGGAACACTCAAGGTAGCGGGCTCCGAAATGAAGAGCATCAAAGTTCAGGCAAGATATGAAGGCGAAAAAACTTTCAGAGATGTTTCTTCTAACAGATTCACATATGTTGCAGCAGACAGAAATATGGTTGACTACGTTTCAACATCAAACGAATTCAGCTTTAGACAGCCGGGAACAGATACAATCACAGTAACATCGATTTCCGATACAAGCAAAAAAGCAACAGTTAAGGTAACTTCTTCTTACGTTGCGGTAAAGAGCGTAAAACAGACAATCGGGGCAAAACAGGTAATTCACGGAATTAATGCAAACAGCTATGACAAAAAAGCGTATAACCCAATCTACGCAGGAGTTGTGGTTTTACCTGAAAATGCAAGTAATAAGAGAGATTACACAATCACAAGTTCAGATCCAAAGGTTGCGAACTTCACAAGCAGCATGGTTAACGGATACGTTCCTTACAGAGCAGGAAAGACAACTTTCACAGTTCTGCTGAACGATAAAGATCCTTATACAGAAAAAATAAATGTTGTAACAAGCTCAACAGATGTAACATTTACATACGAAAATCCGATTACAAAAATCGAAGTTCCTGAAAACATCGAGATGGAAAGCTTCTCAGAAAAGGCACTGGACATCAAGTTTACAGGAGAAAAATCAAATTACAGCGTTTCCGATACAGAAATGGAATGGTCATACAGCAAAGACGGTATCGTAAAAATCGTAGCGAAACCTGACAGCGGCCAGTTCTTCAGCATCTGGAAAAAAGGCGACGCCTTCAGCGAAAGCGATGCAGACTACGGAATGGCCGTAACTACTCCATATTTCAGCATCAAATCAATGAAAGAAGGCACAGTAACTGTAACAGGAACACCTGTAGACCAAACAAAGGGTCTCAAGCCTGTTAAGTTCACAGTAACAGTAAAAGGCGGACAGGCGCCTGCCGTTGACACAGATGCTCTGGTAAAACAGGGACTTGCAAGTGCAAATGTTTACCTGTCATCAGCAGTAAACAAAGGTCTTGCATACGATTCAGAATGGGTTGTATTCACTCAACTTAGAGCAGGCAAAAACCTGACAGATGCAGAAAAAGAAGCATACTACGCATCAGCATCAGACAGAGTGAAAAAATGGAGCGCAGCTCAGAAACCAACAGATATCGAAAGAGTTGCATTGGCAATGTCAATCCTTGGATATGATATCACAGATATCGAAGGTGTAAACCTGGCAGAAATGATTTATAATCATCCAAACCTGCAGTCAGGTTCAAACGAACTGGCATACGCTTTGCTTGCTCTTGATGAAAGAAACACAGAGGTGCCAAAGGATGCAAGATTCACAAGAGAAACTATGGTTTCAGAACTTCTGTCTTTCCAGAACAAGGACGGCGGATTTGCTCTGAACAAAGAAGCTTCCGGCTCAAGTGTTGATATGACTGCTATGGTTCTTCAGGCCCTTGCTCCATATACAGGAGACAAGAAGGTTGAAGAGGCAGTAAACAAAGCAGTTTATTATCTGAAATCAAAGCAGAATTCAGACCACGGTTACGTAAATGCAGAATCAGATGCACAGGTTCTCCTTGCACTGACAAGCCTGGGAATCGATCCGCTGGACGAAAACAACGGATTCTGCAACTCATACAGCAACCTGATTACAAGCCTTATGAAATATCACGTCGATGGTCAGGGCTTTGTTCATACAATCGGCGGCAACGTAAATGCAATGGCAAGCATTCAGGCAGCACAGGCACTGGAATCATATAGCAGATTCAAGGCAGGCAAAAACATTTACTGGAACCTGAGCGACATGAACTTTGATGCAGCTACAGTAAAAACAGAACTGCCGGCAATAGCTGACGGAAAAGATAAGGCGGCTGCAGAACTGAGCGAAAAAGATGCTTCGGAACTTGCGGCTTCAGCAGCTTCAAAGAAAGCTAAAAAAGCAGTAATCGATGTAACAGGAGCAAAGGGAACAGAAACAGAAATCACAATTCCTGCTTCACTTATTGAAAAACTGAACAAAGAAACTGCAGCAGAACTTGAAATCGACAGAAACGATGTTTCACTTCACTTTGACAGAAGTCTTCTAGCAAACCTCGAAGGCGCAGTGAAGAATAAGCTGAGAATCCGACTTGTTGAGGATGCACTGACTGCAGAGCAGAAGGAAATCCTTGCAGGAGCAGGTTTAGATGAAAAAGCAGTAAAGGGCTACAGAGTAGAACTTTATGCTGATAATGCAAAGGACCCAATGGGTGATATTTCACCTGAAACGCTTTCAGTTGAAATTCCTGTTTCTTCAGACCTTACAAAACCTGCAGCGGTTAGCTTTGATAGCGATAACAGAGTATCCCTTCTGAACGGATTTGTTTTCGGAGAGGATTCAGACCGCTACATGGTGAAGACTTCTAAGGCTGAAACATTTGCAGTAATCGAAAAAGAACAGGCAGATACTTTGATTAAGAATCAGGGAACTGAAAAACCGGGCAAGAAAATTACGGTGAAATTCAGCTTGTACGGAGACAGCTGTCACGGGGATGACGGAACTGTTCATACAATGGCAGCCGGAAATCTTACAAAATGGATCGGTGAAAAAGAAGTTACTGTAACAGAAGGATCAACTGTAAAAGACGTTCTGGAAACAGCACTCAATGGCAGCGGATACGAAGCTACATACAGATTCAATGGTTCATATGTAAGCGCTATTACAACTCCTGACGGAGATGTTCTTGAAGAATTCGGCAATGGAATAAATTCAGGATGGAAGTATGCCGTAAACGGCAAATATCCTGACCTAAGTCTGGATACTCAGGTTGTTTCAGAAAACGACGTAATTATTTGGCACTACACAGATGACTACACACAGGAAAAAGAACCTGTAGTGGCACCTGTAGAAAAGCCGGGCGAAACAGATAAACCGGTAACACCACCTGAAGGCGGAGATAATACCGGCGGAGGCAATAACGGCGGAAACGCAGGAACAGATAACTCCGGCAATGCAGGTTCAAATACAGGCTCAAACGGAAGCCAGAACAACCAGAAACCGTCAAACGGAAATGCAGCACAGACAGGGGACAGCACAGATATGAAACTTCCTGTACTGCTTATTGCAGTATGCGGACTCGGTGCAATCGCACTGCGCAGAAAAAACAACGCATAAAAAGTATTGAGAAAGAACAAGAAAAGATTATTACAATAAAAAAGTAACGAAAAAACAGCAGTCAAAATGATAGGTCTCCGGTTTACCGGCAAATCGGTAAGGAGAGTTCCTATCAAAAGGGCTGCTGTTTTGTTATAACTGCTGCATTTATAAATCAATTATATTACAAAGCATGTATACATGGAAAACCCCTTGAATTTAAAAAACAAAGTGTTACAATGTGTAATTGAGATTTGAAGATGTGTATTCACATAAGTACAACGCGAAAACTTTGTACGGAGAAAAAAACAAAAAAGTCAATCAATTTAAAGCGAACAGATTTGTGTGTTAAAGAGAGAAGGAGAGTTAAAATGAGACGCAAAATCGGAAGATTTATGGTGGTATTTGTTGCAGTATGCATGTTTGTTTTTTCAAGCGTAAATGTGCACGCAGTATCGGTTGGATTTGAAAAAAGCGGAACTATTACAGTGAACACCGGCGGCAGAGATGTGACCGGACAGAAATTCCTTATTTACAAGGTGATGAGTCAGAAAACAGACGGAGATAAGGTTACTTACAGCCCTGTAAGCGAATTTGAGGATTTCTTTGCTGAGAAGAACCTGACAGATAACAAGGCAGCACTGAAATATCTGGAGAAAACTCATGTCAGAAGAGATCTTCAGGCAGATGCCAGAGAATACATTTCGAAATATGAAGTAAAGGTACAGGAAAGCCTGAAAGGGGAAAACCTGGTGAGAGCATATACAACACCTGAACTTGATTTTGGTGTTTATGCAGTTGTTCCTGAAAACGAGGAATATGGCGTGATGTTCGTAAAAGTGGATACTTCAGATGAGAACGTTTACCTGGCAGGAAATGAACCGGGAATCACAAAAGTTGTTGACGGCAAGAACTGGGAATGCGTTCAGATTGGGCAGAAGCTGAAGTTTAAGGTTACATCATCTGTACCAAACATGGGAGATGCAGCAAGCTACACATTCAGAATAGAAGATACTATGTCAGAAGCATTGAATCTGTCAAAGGATACTCTTAACCTGGCAGTCAGCATCGGCGATAAAAAGCTGGAAGAAGGCACAGATTACACTGTTGAAATAAAAGACAGACTTCTGAAAATCGATTTTATCAATTTTGTTCAGTACAAGGCTGATTTTGGCGAAACAATCAGAGTTAAATACGAAACAGCGCTTAACGAACAGGCAAACACAAGGGATGCAGTTGCAAACAAATCAAATGTATATTACGGTGAAAGCAGTGACAGCGTGCAGGCCGGAATTCCTGCAAGCGTTAATTTGAGAACCGCAGATTTGAAAATCAATGCAACAGATGAACCGGGCGTTGGCCTTGCAGGAGCAACTTTTGAACTTCATGAAGGCAAAGATGTTTACGGAGAAATAGTTAAGGTTGCAAAGGTAGAAGAGGGCAAATACAAGGTTTGCAGCGCAGAGAATAAGGAAGCCGTAACAGAAATGACTTCCGGTGAGGACGGTAAGATTGTTGTGGAAGGCGTTGGTGCAGGAGATTACTCTGTAATGCAGACAGGCGCACCTGATAACTTTGATGCAAAAACAAAGACTGCAACAACTCACATTGACGCATCATCAACAGACAAAGGTTTCAAGATGACAGTAACAGGAAACAGCGTTAAGATGGTAAGCGCAGCGCAGAAAATCAGCGAAAAAGGCAAAATCATGATTGGCGCTGTAGTAGTGGCAGTTCTGATTGGACTTGGATATATGGCATATTCAGCAAGAAAAAAGAGCAAGAAATAGCTCGAAAAAGTAAATAACGGCCGACAGGATAAGAGCTTGAGAGGCAACGGCAAAAAAGATATGAACACACCCCCTGGGTAGGAAACACAATATGTACTTCCTGCAGGGGGTGTTTTTTATTTGGTGCCGATTTGACCTATGGAGTCAAGCTTTGCGTCTTCTTTGTTCCAGTGGATGTTTCTGAGGAACTCTTCCAGGCCTTGCGCATCTTTTTCTTTGAAGAGTTCAATCATGTGGGCGTGCTGAACATTTGCATTGTGCAGAGATTTTGCAGCATTGTCCGGATCCTCAAAAAAGTAATATTTTCTGATGAAGTTATTCTTGAGCTTTTGCATCAGCGGAGGAAGTTCTACATTAGGGCAGAGTTCAAGATAGACATCATGAAACTCTACTTGCAGCTGATAATATTTATCAAAGAGCCCTTGACTTATTGCCGCATCCATTGATTCTACAAGAAACTGCATCTTAGCAATTTCATTTTCGTTGACAAACGGACAGGCGAGTGCTGCGGCACGACCGTCAAGTGTGCCTATGATTTCGTAGAGATCCTTAGCTTTCTCAACCGAGAGAAATTTTACCCTAAAGCCTTTTCTTGGGATATTGTCAAGATATCCATCTGATGATAGCTGAATCAAAGCTTCTCTTACAGGAGTCTTACTGATGTTCAAAGCTTTTTCTATCTGAGCTTCGGAAATTTTGTCACCCGGGGACAGAGAACCTTTGTTGATTTCATCGGATATGTAATTGTAAACATGATCTTTTAAAGATAGATATTTTTCCATAAATAAACCTCACAGAACTATTGTATATAACAATCATATCAAAAAAATAGGGGGAAATAAAGATTTTTTCGTCAGATGCTTGACATTATCAGAAAATTACGTATAATAACAAATATAAAATATAGTGCATTATATATTGTATACACAGATAAACAGAAACAATACTAGGAGGTATCAAAATGAAGTACGGAAGTCAGTCAATGGTAGGAAAATTAGAAACTGTTATGATTAAGAAACCTGAGCAGGCGTTTATCAGCCATGAAAATCTTAACGAAAACTGGGAAAAATTTGCATATTTCGGATGCCCTGATTATGAGACAGTTCTTTCAGAATATGCTGTGTTTGAAAAATTCCTAAGAGATAATGTTCCTAATGTATGGTGTCTTCCTGAGGACGACAGAACAGGTCTTGATTCTATCTACGCTCACGATTCTCTCAAGGTAACATCAAAGGGAGCAATTTACTTCCCAATGGGAAAAGAACTGAGAAGCAAAGAATTCCTTGCAACTAAGGCTTTCCTCGAGGAAAAAGGGATTCCTACTCTAGGCGTAATAACAGCACCTGGCAAGATGGAAGGTGGAGATATCCTTTGGCTTGATGAAAAGACTGTACTTATCGGAAGAGGATACAGAACTAATGATGAAGGTATTAGACAGTTTAAGGAACTGACAAAGGATATTATTGACGAATACATTATAGTTCCTATGCCTCACGGCGATGGCGAGGACGCATGTCTTCACATGATGAGTATCATCAGTATGGTTGCAGAAGATAAGGCTGTTGTATATTCAAAGTACATGCCTGTATTCCTGAGAGAACTTCTGATTGAAAGAGGAATTCAGCTCTTTGAATGTAACGATGAAGAATATGATTACCTCGGATCAAACCTTCTTGCTCTTGAACCAAACAAAGTTATTGTAATCGATGGTTGTCCTGACATCACAAAACAGCTAAGAGACGCAGGCGTTGAAGTCCTGACATATGAAGGAAAGGAAGTTTCATACAGAGGTACAGGTGGTCCAACTTGCCTGACTTGTCCTGTTTACAGATTATAATAATTCTTTCGAGGTGATTTAGATGCAAGCTAAAACATGTGCAGAATTAAATCTATCTGCTGATATAGAAAAGATTTTGCTAGGATATGTATCGGCAAAGAGTTTCAGCAATTCTAAAGGCGAAAAAGATGCAGAAAAATACTTTGTTGATTATTTCGCAAGTCAGCCATATTTTCAGAGTAATCCTGAGCTTTTCGGAGCCTACCCAATAGAAGGGGATTATCTTGACAGAAGCGTTGTGTGGGCAATGGTTAAAGGAAGTTCACCTGAGACAATAGTTATGATTCATCATTACGATGTTGTAACTGTCGAGGATTATAAGTTGTTAAAAGATTTTGCTTTCAAACCATATGAACTCGAGGTTGAGTTAAAAAAGATAAAAGAACATCTATCAGAAGAAGCAAGAGCAGATCTTGAGAGCGGAGATTATCTCTTTGGACGCGGAGTGTGTGATATGAAAGGCGGAGGCTCCATTCAGATGGCGCTTCTTAGCCAATATGCCAAGGATGAAAATTTTAAAGGAAATGTAATTGTTATGGGCGTGCCTGACGAAGAAAATCTATCGGCAGGTATGCGAGGTGGAATACTGCTTCTGAATAAGTTGAAAGAAAAGTATAATCTGGATTATAAATTGATGACTAATTCAGAGCCACATCAGAGAAAAGATAAAGACAGAGGCGTGTTCTCTTTAGGTTCTATCGGAAAGATAATGCCTTATGTATATGTGAGAGGATTTTTGGCTCATGCAGGAAAGGTATTTGAGGGACTTAACCCTGTAAATATCATGAGTGAGATTGTAAGAAACACAGAAGTGAACATGAAACTGAGCGATGTTGTTGGAAAAGAAGCAGCACCGCCTCCAACATGGCTTTATCTCAGAGAAAACAAAATTTCGTATGATGTTTCAATGCCACTTACAATAACAGGCTGCCTGAGTATTTTGACCCTTAATCAGACGCCTAAAGGTGTAATGGACGAGATAAAAGATATCTGCAAAGATTCGTTCAAGACGGTGCTGGATGATATGAATCAAAATTATCATACCTTCCTGGAATGTACTTGTCAAGAAAAGAAAGATTTACCTTGGAAAGTCAAGGTTGTTGACTTTGGGGAACTGTATAATGAAGCATACATTGAATACGGAGAAGAATTCAAAGAAAAATATGATGAACATATACATGAGATTAAGAGAAGTCTCGAGGCAGAAGAAGAGACTTTGATAACAGCGAACTTCAAGCTGGTTGATTTTGTCTTTGACTACGTCAAGGATCTGTCACCTAGAGTTGTTGTCGGATTAATTCCTCCATATTATCCAAATGTTGCCAATTTGTATATGGACAACCTTGATGAAACGGTTTCAAATCTGTATGATACACTGAATAATTTTACAAAGGATACTTTTTCACAGGAGTATGACAGTGAGTATTTCTATACCGGAATATCGGATTTGAGCTATGCAAACATTAACGACGGAGAAGCAGTTTATAAGGCGCTGAAAGAAAGTATGCCGCTGCTTGACAGTATTTATAAACTCCCTGTAAAGGACATTGAAGCTATATCAATGCCATGTATAAATATCGGTCCTTGGGGAAAGGATTTTCATAAACTTACAGAGCGAGTACTAAGAGAAGATTTACTGGAAAGGACACCGAGAATCCTTGATTACGCAGTAAAACAAATCCTTAAATGACAGATGAGAGGAGGAGTATGATGAACTTTGAAGAATTAATCAATGTGATAGTTTACGATTATATGTGGGGCATGCCTCTTGTAATTTTCATATTAGCATCAGGTGCATATCTTACAATAAGAACAAAGTTTTTCCAGCTGAGCTTTTTTAAGCGTGCCATGTCAAAGGCATTTGGAAACTTTTTCGGAAAGAACAAAGACACTGACGGAGCCGGCGTTCTGTCATCAATGGAAGCAATGAGTACAGCTCTTGGAACAACTATCGGTGTAGGTAACATCGGTGGTGTTGCAACAGCAATCGCACTCGGAGGACCGGGCGCAGTCTTCTGGATGTGGGTATCAGGTATATTCGGCATGATTATAAAATCCGCAGAAATAACACTGGCAGTGCATTACAGATCCAAGAATAAAAACGATGAAGCCTACGGCGGACCTAACTACTATATCGCAAAAGGTATAGGTAAGGAAATGCATCTAAAAGGACTTGCTGCATTCTTAAGTGCAATGTTTGCAATAGGATTCTCACTGAGTTACTTTATTAACATTCAGACATATACAGTTGCAGAAGCAATGTCAACTACATTTAATTTCGGAATGATTCCTGTAGCAATTGTTTTCACAATTATGCTATATGTAATGATTAGCGGAGGTCTGAATCCGTAGGTAAATGGGCAACTATTCTTGTTCCTTTCATGTGCCTTTTCTATATCGGCGGAGGTTTAATAATAATCCTTCTTCATGTTACAGAACTGCCACATACATTTGCATTGATCTTTGATGGTGCTTTTAATGGAACGGCTGCAGTCGGCGGATTTGCAGGCGCAGCTATGCAGATTGCACTTAAGACAGGTATGGCTCGTTCAGTTTTCAGTAATGAAGCAGGATGGGGTACTGCACCTATGATTCACGCATCAGCAAAAGTTGATCATCCTATCAAACAGGGTATGCTGGGTATATTCGAAGTATTTACAGATACTTTCGTAATCTGCACAATGACTTGCTTGGTTATAATGGTAACAGGTCAGTGGGATACAGGAATGTCAGGAGCTCACTTAACATTATCAGCATTTGAAATCGGCATGGGTTCCTTCGGAAGAATAATCCTTGCAGTAGGAGTGTTCCTGTTTGGATTAACAACATCAAGCGGACTTTATGCACAGATTGAAGTTGTAGTAAGATATGTTGTAGGCGAAAGCAAAGCGAAAAATGCAATACTTACTTTCTACAAGTGGACATATCCTCTTCCAAGCTTAATTCTTGTACTGATTTCAGTTCTTAATGAGTTCTCAGGAACAACAGTATGGCTTATTTCAGACGCAGGCGTTGCATTACCTATATTTATCAATATACTTGCACTGTTTATCCTTGCACCTAAGTTCACGGCGCTTATCAAGGACTATAATGCAAGATATCTTGGAAAAGGTGAAGTGGACGAATCAGTTAAGCCTTTCTATGAAGAATAGTAGATAATATAAATCTCTTTATATTGGAAATACATCAAACTAAAACAGGGCATCCTTTGCGGATGCCCCTTGTTTGTGTGCATATATTAATTATCTTTTGCAATCTCTGTTACTGATTTTGCAAGTCCGGCAACTGCCTGGATGTCGGAAGGGATAATAATCTTTGTTGCCTGGCCGTCTGCGGCTTTTTCGAAGGCTTCAAGGCTTCTGATTGTGAGAACTGATTCGTCTGCTCCTGCGGCTTTTATGAATTCCAGACCGTCGGCTGTAGCTTTTTGAACCTTGAGGATTGCTTCTGACTGACCTTCGGCTTCTCTGATAAGCTTTTCTTTTTCACCTTCGGCTTCTCTGATGAGTCTTTCTTTTTCGGCTTCGGCCTTGAGAATTGCTGCCTGTTTTTCGGCTTCGGCTTTCAGGATTGCAGCGTGTTTGCTTGCTTCCGCATCGAGGATTATGGACTGCTTATTACCTTCTGCAACCAGGATTGTTGACTTCTTTTCACCTTCTGCTCTAAGAATGGCTTCTCTTCTTTCTCTTTCGGCTTTCATCTGCTTTTCCATGGCATCTCTGATCGCTGCCGGTGGAATGATGTTCTTGAGCTCAACTCTGTTGACTTTTATGCCCCATGGGTCAGTTGCAAGGTCAAGCTCTGCTCTCATTTTGGTATTGATTGTTTCTCTTGATGTCAGTGTCTGGTCAAGTTCCAGGTCACCGATGATATTACGCAAAGTTGTGGCTGTAAGGTTTTCTATTGCTGTGATAGGATTTGCAACGCCGTAGCAGAACATTTTTGGATCTGTAATCTGATAAAAGATTACTGTGTCAATCTGCATTGTTACGTTGTCTTTTGTGATTACAGGCTGAGGAGCAAAGTCAACTACCTGCTCTTTCAGGTCGATTCTTCTTGCCACGCGCTCGATAATTGGCAGCTTGAAGTGAATACCAACGCCCCAGGTTGTTCTGTAAGCACCGAGCCTTTCGATTACGATGGCCTGTGCCTGGTTAACGATTTTGATACAGGAAACTACTATCAGAACGATGATCAAAAGAATCACGAAAAGTAGTATTTTTCCCAGAACTGCTAAAAATAACATAGTTTTCCTCCTTATTAATTCCTTTATTTGTTATTGCTTTCGGCTTCCGCGGAGCATTCCGGTGCGGAAGTATGTTTTTTAACGATAAGTTTGATTCCCGATATGCTTACAATGTCTGCAAGCTCTCCAACCTCAAAGGTTTCGTCTGGGTTCTCACTTTTCACGGACCATTCCTGATCGTTAATCAGCGTTTTTCCGGTCTGGTTGATATTGTTCACAGCTTCAGTTATCTTGACTGTCTGGCCATAGAGCGCTGTGTAATTTGTCTGTTCAATATTGTTATTCACATGCTTGTTAGCCCACGGCTTTGTCAGAACCAGGAGCAAAGCGGAGACGGCTGCAAAAAGCAGAATCTGCACCACAAGCCCGGCACCGAGAAGATGAGCAACCAACGCGACCAGTGCGCCTCCGGCAAACCAGATGGAAGTCAGAGAAACTGTCGCAAGCTCCACGATAATAAATATGATGAAGGCAGCTGCCCAGATTATTGTATAAGTCATATGTTTTTCCCCTTTCGTCAGTTTAACTCCGGTTATATTTTACCCTTTGGCAAGAAGTACTGTTAACGCAAAAGATCCTGCAAAGGTGCTCCATCACTGTAGTAATACATCATATAAATCTGATCCGGCGTATAACCTTTGTAATCAGCGACTTTTGTCAGTATGATATCCCCGTCTGCCTCTACTGTACAGTTTGATGTAATCAGAAGATTGTTGTATGTTGACTGATAATCACCATAAGGCTCAAGGGTGCAATAAGTTTCGTTATCATCAGCTCTTGTTAAAGTTAGTCCGCCATACTCCTCAGGGTTTACAAGAGTTACGGTATATAAGCCCGGAGCGGGAGTTTTAAACTCATCTTGATGCATTATGATTGTATTGTCGCTGTTTTCGGCTACAGGAATCTTTTCGACTGCGTATGGCTGAGCATTTGTGCTTGTCAGAGTGATGGAAACATTGCCGTCAATCTGTATGATTGTTGAAGGGTAAATGTTTACATCTTCTAAAGTAACAGTGGAGTCGTAGCCATAGTTGCCGAGAACTACATTGGCATATACAAAGTTTCTGTAATCTGTTACGTCAAGTGAACCATAAGCGCCTTTTTTCTCCAAGGTATATGTGCCACAAGGAATATCAGTTCCGCCTAGGTAAGTGCCCTGGGTAAGCTCGATTGTCACGTTGTCTCCTGTATCCGGGAGTATGTCTACAGCGTCGGAATAACCGTCTACCTGCTCGTAGAAATCTCTTGCAGCATTGTCTGCAGGAAAATCAAAATGCCTATCTGCCATCGAGAAAAGAACAGAGAATATTCCCACCAGAACAGGTAAGAGGCAAATTATTGCAACTGCTGTAGCTGCACCTTTGGTTGGGGCTTTCTTGCTGCCGGTTTTTCTAATACCGCTGAAATGGCTGCTTTCACCTCTTGATGACCTCGTATTGTATGAGTAATTGCCGATTCCTGATGAGGCATTGCTGTCTAGGTGATCTTCTCTGTTTAAAGTGCTGCGAATTCTTTGGTATGAAGTTGAATCTTTTAGAATGGAGAATGTCTGCCCTAACTCTTTTTTTAGTGTGTTTCCGAAACCTTTCAGCCGGTCACCAAAGTCTTTATCTGAGCCGGTATTATCTGTAGAGTATTCGTAAGTGTAATTGCTGTCTTCCGTGTAATCAGCGTCAGTCTGACTGTAGCCGGGTTCGTAGTCAGCGCTGTCAAAATCATGTGAGATTTTGAATCGGCCGTCATGGTTCAGAAGATCATCTGCAGAAATGGGTGCTGCAGCTCGTCTGGAGTCAAGTCCGCAAAGGGTGCACTTGCCGTTTACCAGTTTTCCCCCGCAGAGAGAACACTTTTTTTGAAGCACAAAAATCCCTCCTTTCCGTATCAATTTGTTTCTAATATTATACTTTATCGGAGGTGTACCAGGCAATCAATTTAGCGAGAATTAAGAAAAATTAACAGTGATGTGTTGAAAGTATATCATTACAATGATATAGCAACGTGGAAGATTTGCCGGAAGGTCCGGAATTGTAATAAATTTGCCCGGATAAGTGGTTATTTTTGCCAAAATCTGTTATTCTATCTATGTATAACTTTGTGTAGACAAAGAAGAAGGAGGAGAAAATGGACGATACTGTAATCTTCGAAGGGCTTGAAGAGCTCCTCGATAAATTCTCAAAAGAGGATTTGAAGAAAATTATTGTAAATATGTCAGAGGACGATGAGTTTAGAAATCAGATGCTTATCGATATATGTGATGAGCCAGGTGAAACTCTTATGCTCTCTCTGTTTAAGGAATTGAATGATATTGCACTTAAAAACAAGCGCGACGCAATGAGCTTATCTGAGGACATCATGAGATGTGCAGGGGAAGAACAGGCAGGCGGATGTTCGGGATGCTGCTCCAGCTGCAGCAGCTCATGTGCAAGTGCAGGCTGTAATCCTAATGGAATGAGCAACGATGAGTTTGGCTCATTTGATGATTTTGAAGAGCCTGATTTGGGTGAGGAAGCTGACGAGGAGTCCTACGCTTACACAGATGAGGAAATAGAAGAAGCCTTTGACAGACTGAATTTCTGCTATGAGGGAGAACTTTTGGATTATCTGGACAGATATGTGCCGAGACTTCTGGAAAAGGAATTCGTACTTTCTGCATTTGACCTTGTTTCAGCTGCTATGCATGAGGCTCTTGCCGCAGAGGCATCTGTCGAATTCTTTGAGTTCAAGGACCTTGCAATTGAGGCGGAAGCTTATCTTGCGGACATTCTCAAGATGTGTACGGCAGAAGAACAGGACGCTATCTTTGGTGTTCTTTTAAACTGCATGTCATTTGACTTCGAAAGAGACGGAATGGTAAACGGAATATATGAAATGCTACTTACTAACTTTGATGAGAAGCATCAGTTGCTGGCAAAGGCGGAACGCCTGGAAGCACTTGTGGAAGAAGCAGAATCATATGGATACGACGAAGAAACTTTACAGGGAAAAATTCTTGCAGAAGGTTTCAAAAGCGTACTTGTTAAACTGAAAGGGATTTCTGAATAATGGATTTTGCAGCTGCTTTTATACTGTTTATCGCGTCCATGATATTCTTTATCGCTAAGGGTTTCAGCATGGTGTGGGCGCTTCTGATAGGTCTTGCGGCATTTATGGCGGTAGGGGTTCACAGAGGGTTCAGCATCAGGAGCTTGGCAAAGATGGGTACCGAAAGCACTAAGGATTCTCTTGTTGTAATACAGGTTATGTGTATAATCGGCTTTATTACGGCGGCCTGGAGAGTATCGGGGACCGTGGCAGTGTTTGTATATTACGGAATGAAGATAATAACGCCATCACTTTTTTTGGTAATCGCATTTTTGCTTTCCTGTGTGCTGAGTTATGCCCTCGGAACATCCTTTGGGGTTGCCGGAACGGTAGGAGTTATTTTTATGACTCTTGCAAGATGCGGAGGGGTTAACCCTGTTATAACTGCGGGAGTTCTGATGTCAGGGGTGTTTTTCGGTGACAGAAATTCACCGGTTTCATCCAGCGCAAACCTTGTGGCAGGGGTGACGAAAACGGACATATATTCCAATGTCAAAATTATGGCAAAAGCAGGAATGCTGCCTCTTATCATAAGCATAGTTGTGTACACAGTTTTGTCAGTACAGAATCCGATACAGCATATAGAAAAGTCGCTTTTCACGGCATTTGAGACTGACTACGTGCTTTCGCCGGTCGTATTTCTGCCGGCAGTTGCCATGGTAGTGCTGCCACTTCTGAAAGTGAGTGTTATGACATCCATGTATATCAGTATTGCCATATCCATGGTTGTGACGGTGTTCGTGCAGGGGACTTCGCTGAGTGAGTTTATCAAGGCGTGTATTTTCGGATACAAAGCCAGCGGCGGCGTTTTTGATACTCTTGTAGTGGGAGGAACCAAGTTGCAGGGACTTCTTGACGGAGGCGGGTTGATTTCTATGATAGAAATCGTCATAATCCTGATAATTTCTTGCGCATATTCGGGAATTTTCAGCGGAACAAAGATGCTGGAAGAACTTCAAAATATGCTATATAAGATGACCACAAAGGTAGGCAGGTTTATGGTTATGATTTTCTTGTCAATAGTCACATCTGCTATTTTCTGTAATCAGACTATAGCGACCTTGATGTGCTGCGATCTTTTGGAAAAGCCATACGAAGATGGCGGCGGAAACAGAGAAGAGCTTGCGATAGACATGGAAAACTCGGTTATTCTGATTGCTTGTATCATTCCGTGGTGCATAGGATGTTCGGTGCCCTTGTCTTTCTTTGGTGCAGGATATTCGTCGATGATATATGCAGTGTTTATGTACTTAACACCAATATGCTACATTTTTACCAAAAAACGCTGGTACAATGACAGGGTAGATAGGCCGCTGCAGATGAGTCAGCATTTGTTATAAGAGAAAGGAGAGCGTGACGCGTATTTTCAGGCGCAGGTCATGCGAGAAAAATTATGTCAATACCAACACCACATATATCTGCGAAAGCAGGTGATTTTGCTGAGACAGTGCTTATGCCGGGGGATCCGCTGAGATCCAAGTTTATTGCGGAAAATTTCCTCGATGATGCTGTTTTGGTGAACAATGTAAGAGGCGTTAACGGATATACAGGATACTACAAGGGTAAGAGAGTTTCTGTAATGGCTTCCGGAATGGGTATGCCGGCTATCGGTATTTACTCACACGAGCTGTTTAATTTCTATGATGTAAAGAATATTATCAGAGTAGGCTCCGCTGGTGCAATCAGTCAGGATCTTAAACTCAGAGATATAGTTATCGGTATGGGTTCATGCACGGATTCTAACTTTGCAAGACAGTTTGAGCTTCCGGGAAATTTTGCTCCTATTGCATCTTTTGACCTGGTAACAAAGGCAGTAAAGGCTGCAGAGGAAATCGGTGTTAAGCCTGTTGTGGGAAATCTGTTCTCATCAGACGTTTTCTACGATGCTTCTTCGGCACTGGGAAAATGGCAGGAGATGGGAGTTCTCGCTGTAGAAATGGAATCGGCGGCGCTTTATATGGAAGCTGCAAGAGCCGGAAAGAATGCTTTGTGCATCTGCACTATTTCCGACAATCCGTTTACAGGAGAAGGTTGTTCATCAGAAGAAAGACAGAACACATTCACCAAGATGATGGAAATCGCGCTGGAAATCGCATAAAATTAAATAAAAAAGAGATTTTCATTCCTGCTGCAGAGCTTTTTGTTTTGCAGCGGGATTTTTGCTTGTAAGGAGAACTGCGGAAACATCAAAATGTTGATAAATCAATGAAAAAATGTTACAATAGTGTATTAGAATTATTTGAATTTGTCAAAAGGAAAGAAGAGATACTATGAACAAAAAGAAATACGAGGGGGTTCTTTATCCTGTGCGCGAGGCAAAGGATCTGAAAGACATAATCGTAAAAAGTGCAAATGAATTTAAAGATGTAGCTGCATATCTCGAAAAAGACAGACCAGGCGGAAGCTTCAAGCCTATTACATACGGTCAGGTCAAGAAGGATATGGATGCTCTCGGAACCAAACTTATAGATATGGGACTCAAGGGAAAGAAGATTGCTGTAATCGGCGAGACTTCTTATTCTTGGATTTTGACATACTTTGCTACAGTAAGCGGAGTTGGTGTTATTGTTCCTCTGGACAAGAATCTACCTCCGGAAGAACTGAAAAATCTCGTGAAAAGATCAGGTGCAAGTGCTCTTGTATATTCGAAGAGATCGGAAAAATCAATAGCGGGACTCTTTGATGAGCCATTTGATATAGAATATTTCATCTGCATGGGTGCTTCATCCGGCGAAAGAGATGTGCTGAAGCTTTCAGACCTTATAGAAGAAGGGGGAAAGCTGCTAAAAGACGGAGTGAGAGACTTTGTTGATGCAGAAATCGATCCTGACCAGATGGCGACTCTTATGTTTACATCGGGAACTACAGGCCTTGCAAAGGGAGTTATGCTTTCTCACAGAAATATTGCGGCAAATGTTCACAACATGTCTAAATACGTGCACCTGGAAAAGGGCTGGGTAGTGCTGTCTATCCTGCCGATACACCATGCATATGAGATGACTTGCGTAATCTGGACCACATTCTTCCAGGGAAGAACTATCGCAATCTGCGAAGGTCTCAAATATATACAGAAAAACATGGTTGAGGTCAAGGCTAATGTAATGGTTGGCGTTCCTCTTGTTTTCGAAAAGATGTACAAGGGAATGTGGAGACAGGCAAAGGGCCGTGGCGAAGAAGAAAAACTCAGAAAAGCCATAGACCTTTCCAGAAAAATGAAGCTTTACAACAACGAGAAGATGATGAAGAAGCTGTTTAAGGCTATTCACCAGACTTTCGGAAACAATATCAAGCTGTTTATCGCAGGTGGCGCGGCAATCGATCCTAAGGTAATCGAAGATTTCGAGGCTATGGGATTCCCTATGATTCAGGGCTACGGCATGAGCGAAAATTCACCTATCATTGCTGTTAACCAGGACAGATACGGAAAAGCTGCTTCGGTGGGAAAACCTATGCCGGGAACTGCTGTCAAGATTGTGGATCCTGACGAAAACGGAATCGGAGAAGTTATCTGCAAAGGACCTTCGGTTATGATGGGTTACTATGACAATCCGGAAGCAACTGCAGAGGTGCTGAGAGACGGATGGCTCTATACAGGAGATCTTGGATATATGGACAGCGAAGGCTTTGTTTATCTGACAGGCCGAAAGAAGACAGTAATCGTAACAAAGGGAGGAAAGAATATTTTCCCTGAAGAAATAGAAGCTGTACTCATGGAAAATGAACTGGTTCAGGAGGCCCTGGTTCACGGCGTCACAGACAAAAGAGTCGGAAATGTAATCGTAACTGCGGACATTTTCCCTAACTATCCTTTGGTCAGAGAAAAATACGGAGACCTTAACAGCAGCGAAATTTACCATCTATTCAAGGAACTCATAAACGAGACAAACAAAAAGCTTCCACCATACAAGGCAATCAAGCGTGTAAACGTGAGAGAAAAAGATTTTGTCAAGACAACCACAGGAAAGATTAAGAGATACGGAAACTTTACGGAAGGGGAGGAGCATGTGGACGGTGGTCCTGATTGCCAGGAGCTGAGAATGGCCGAAAAGAAGCATGCGCAGCAGGTTGTTGACAGCCTGAACAATAGCACTGACCCTTATGTGAGATACAGAACAAGCAGACCGATAACGGATATTAAGGATATGTTCAAATCCAGTGTTGCTCTATATGGAGATAATGTTGCTTTCAGACAGAAGTTCAAGAAGGGCGAACCTTACACTGCAATCACTTACAAGCAGGCGTTTGCAGATGTTAACGGCCTTGGAACTGCTTTGATTAACAGAGGTCAGAAGGGCAAGAGAATCGGTATAATCGGTGAGACCAGATACCAGTGGGAATCATCTTACCTTGCTGCAATCGGTGGCGTGGGAGTTGTGGTTCCGCTGGACAAAGAACTGGGATATGATGACATCAAAGAATTCGTAAAGGATGCAGAGGTTTCTTGCGTGCTTTATGACAAGAAATTCGACAAGATGTTCCATGACATGAAGGCAGAAGGAGACACTAAGTTAGAGCTTCTTGTAAACTTTGATATTGACGAAAATACAGAAGATACTCTTTCATGGAAGGCTCTGATAGAGGAAGGCAAGAGTGAGGTTGCAAACGGCGACAGACAGTTTGTCGATGCAGAAATCGTTGCAGGGGATATGGCTGTAATTCTGTACACTTCGGGAACTACGGGACTTTCTAAGGGCGTAATGTTGTCAAACACTAATTTGGTGGAAAACCTTATGGCTGCCCCTACAATTCTGAATGTCAATACCGACGACATCTTCTTCTCGGTTCTGCCGGTGCATCACACATATGAGTGCACATGTGCGTTCCTGATGCCTCTCTACAAGGGTGCGTCTATTGCATTCTGCGAGGGTCTCAAATATATAACCAAGAATTTAGAAGAGGTTAAGCCTACAATGATTCTAGGCGTGCCTGTTTTGATAGAAACTCTATACAAGAGAATCTGGAAAAACGTAAGGAAAAAAGGCAAGGAAGAAACTCTCAGAAGACTCCTTGCAATGAGCAAAAAAACTAAGAAAATCGGGTTTGACATCAGCAAACCGTTTACTAAGGAAATAAAAGAAGTGTTCGGCGGAAGACTCAGAGTTATCATTTCAGGGGGAGCTGCCATTGATCCGGAAATTCTCGGATTCTTCAATGACCTTGGAATGATTGCGGTTCAGGGCTACGGAATGACGGAATGTTCACCTATGGTTGCACTTAATCCGGATGTTCACAAGGATATGAGAAACGCATCTGCGGGACACCTGCTTCCGGGAATGGAAGTCAAAATCGACAGTCCGGATGAAGAAGGAATCGGCGAAATCTGCTTTAAGGGTGGAAACGTTATGATGGGTCACTACAACAACCCTGAAACAACAGCAGAGGTTCTTAAAGACGGATGGCTCTATACCGGCGACCTGGGATATGTGGATGCCCAGAACTTTATCTACATCACAGGCCGAAAGAAAAACGTAATCATAACAAAGAACGGAGAAAACGTATTCCCCGAAGAAATAGAGTACAGACTGAGCAAAATTCCTTTTGTTGCTGAATCCATGGTCTGGGGATCTGACGAAGGTGACGGAACAAATGCCACATCAATCGTTGCTACAATTCTTCCGGATGCAGAGGAACTCGAAGAGTTCGCAGGCAATTTGGCTGAGCTTTCCGAAGAGGATGTAGAAAAGCTAATCTGGAAAGAAGTTGACAAAATGAATGCAGGTCTGCCGCTATACAAGAAAATCAGAAGAATAGTAATAAGAAAAGAAGCCTTTGACAAAACAACAGGCAAAAAAATCAAGAGATTTGTAGACTCCAACAAGGAGGACCACGCTGAATGAAAAAATCAATGTACCCGAACCTAAATATTAATCTAAGATATCTGAGAGAAAATGTTGAGTACTATGTAGATAAATGTCACGCTATCGGCGTTGATATTGCCGGTGTCATAAAAGGCACTCACGGAATTGTTCAGTGCACGGAGCAGTTTGCAAAGGGAGGAGCAAGCCAGATTGCATCATCAAGACTGGAACAGCTTCAGGATGCAAAGGATTACGGAATTGAGCTTCCTATGATGCTTATCCGTGTTCCTATGCTGAGCGAAGTGCATGATGTTGTTGAAATATGTGATATATCGCTAAATAGCGACGAGCAGGTGTTGGATGCGCTCAACAAAGCTGCGGCAGCCGCCGGCAAGGTTCATCAGGTAATTCTGATGGCAGACCTGGGAGACCTTAGAGAAGGTTTCTGGGACAAAGAAGATATGATTCGTGTCGCTGAGAGAGTTGAATCGGAAATGGACAATCTGGAACTTTTGGGAGTAGGAACAAACCTTGGCTGCTACGGCTCGATAATGCCTACTGCAGACAAACTGGATCAGCTTGTGGAGCTGGCAGAAAAGGTCGAAAGCAGAATAGGAAGAACTCTCCGATACATTTCCGGAGGAGCCACATCTTCTCTGATGCGTGTCATAGATGGTGATTTGCCAAAGAGAATCAATCATCTGAGAGTTGGTGAGGCTATACTCTTGTCTTATGACTTGAATGTTCTCTATGGTTACGACGTGAGCAAACTTCACCGTGACATATATACTGTCAGAGCTGAGGTGATAGAGGTAAAAGACAAACCTACTCATCCAATCGGAACCATCGGCTTTGATGCTTTCGGAAGACAGCCCGAATATGTTGACAGGGGAATCCGAAAAAGAGCTTTGCTTGCAATAGGCAAAGTTGATATAGGAGACTGCGCTGAAATTTTTCCAAGAGACGAAGGGGTTGAGCTCCTCGGCGGCTCCAGTGACCATACGATTGCAGACATAGAGGATGCAAAACGTGACATAAAGGTTGGAGATATTATGGAATTTGATATTGATTACGCGGCTTTGGTCAGTCTGACCAGCAGCAGAAACGTAAAGATCACCTTCGAAGAGTAGAAATAGGTTGATATTTCACGATTTTTAGTGCCTATAGAAATTGACAAACCGGTTGTTTTGAAGTACAATTATGTGTCAATGGATAATTGAAAGGAGATTATTTTTAGATATGGCTGAAGAGATACTATTAACCCAGGAGGGATATGATAAACTAGAACAGGAAAGAGATGAACTTGTTTCAGTAAGAAGAAAAGAAGTATCAGAAAGACTGAAGGAAGCGATTTCCTACGGTGACCTTTCCGAAAACGCTGAGTATGATGCCGCAAAGAATGAACAGGCTGAACTCGAGGAAAGAATCCACAAACTGGAAAACATGATGAGAAATGCCAGAATCATCACCGAAGAAGAAGTAACAGGTGATGTTGTAAATATTGGACTACAGGTTAAAGTCGAAGATATGGATAACGGAGGAACCATGGAGTTCGTTATTGTTGGATCAACAGAATCTGATCCGTTTGCCGAACCGGCAAAAATCTCTAACGAATCCGAAGTAGGTAAAAATCTGCTGGGCAAAAAAGTAGGCGATACTGTTGAAGTTTCAGTACTTGACGGTACTTTCAGATACAAAATCGTTGAAATTTCCAGAGCATAAATTATAGACTTTTACTTATAGATTTAGAACAAGGTGGTAATATCAATGAGCACAGATCAGAACAATGTTAATGTAAACCCTGAAGTTGAAGAAGAACTTTCAGAGGAAAAGTTAAGTGAACAGAGACAAATCAGAAGAGATAAACTCAAGAAGTTACAGGAAGCAGGCAGAAATCCGTTCATTCACGAAACATGGAATGTAACGGCCCACAGCATGGACATCAAGGACAACTTTGATGCTATGGAAGACGAAGAAGTTTCATGCGCAGGCAGAATTATGGCTTTCAGACAGATGGGAAAAGCTTCCTTTATCGATATTCAGGATAAGCAGGGCAGAATCCAGTGCTACGTAAGAAAAGACGTAGTTGGTGACGAAGAGTACAGCTGGTTCAAGACTTATGATATCGGCGATATCGTTGGTGTCGAAGGTACTGTTTTCAAAACTAAGCATGGCGAAGTATCAATCAAAGCAGAAAAGATTGTACTTCTTTCAAAATCTCTGCAGGTTCTTCCAAACAAATGGCATGGCCTGAAGGATACTGACATCAGATACAGACAGAGATACACTGACCTGATTATGAATCCTGAAGTAAGAGAAACTTTCTACAAGAGATCAAAGATTGTTCACGAAATCAAAAGAGTTCTTGAAGAGGATTACGGATATTTAGAAGTGGACACTCCAATTCTTACTCCAATTGCAGGTGGCGCTGCAGCAAGACCTTTTGAAACTCATCACAATACACTGAATATGGATCTTAAGATGAGAATCTCAAACGAATTATATCTGAAGAGATTAATCGTCGGCGGACTTGATAGAGTTTACGAAATGGGTAAGATGTTCAGAAACGAGGGTATGGACAGAAACCATAACCCTGAATTTACTTCTATGGAATGTTACATGGCTTACGGTGACATGGATAAGATGATGGAAGTAACTGAACAGATTGTTTACAAGGCAGCTATGGCTGTTAACGGCACTCCAATCATCAGCTACCAGGGCAAGGACTTCGATGTAACTCCACCTTGGAGAAGACTGAACATGGCTGATGCGGTTAAGGAAATTACAGGTGTTGATTTTGCTAAGATTGACACTGATGAAGAAGCAAGAGAAGCTGCTATCGGATACGGAATGGATGCAGAAGAAGTTAAGGACTTCACAAGAGGTAAGCTGATTGCCGAAATGTTCGAAGAATACTGCGAAGATGTTCCGGGCTACCTAGACGGACCTGTATTCGTAACAGGACACCCTGTAGAAATTTCACCTCTTTCAAAGAGAGATCCTGAAGATCCAAGAATCACAAGAAGATTCGAAGCATATATTAACTGCTGGGAAATTGCTAATGCATTCTCCGAATTAAACGACCCAATCGACCAGTACGAAAGATTTGTTGAACAGCAGGCTCAGCTTGATTCCGGTGAAGATGACGAAGCTCATCCAATGGATATGGACTTCGTAAACGCTCTTGAAGTAGGTCTTCCTCCAACAGGTGGACTGGGCGTAGGCATCGATCGTGTAATCATGCTTATCACTGACGCTCCAAGCATCAGAGATATCATCCTATTCCCGACAATGAAGTCCTTACCGAACGACAAATAAGAAAAACCCAGTGGTTATGCGGGTTTCGGGATTTTCTAAACCGAATAAATTTACCTCTTTACACCAAATTTACACCAATCGGTGCTGAAAACGGTGCAGAGACTAAAAAATCGCATAATTTTGAGTTTCACACAGCTCCTGA
>CALHKP010000074.1 GCA_938034165.1 uncultured Clostridia bacterium
ACCAATGAGCCAAAGACAGCCTAAGACGCCTATCCACCACGAAGTTGGAATACCCATAATTTTCAGAACTCAAAAGGGTTCGTACAGATGGAAACCCACACGCTGGCAGATCGCGTTGAAATATGGTCTGCAAGTAGTGTTTTTAGGCGTAGTTGTTTACGCAGCTATGTTTGCGGCAGGACTGCTAGAGATGGGAGCGTAAGGGATGAAGCATTACATAACTAAATACGAAGAAGGTGGCCAGTGGTATGCAGAAGCGTGGTCGCAGATTAATTTGTTCGGGAAGTGCTTTTGTTTCTGGAAGAGAAGAATACCGATTGATAGAAAGACTGTTTATCGTCTTGGAGAGGATATAAAGGAAATAGTAGTCACTACCAACGATGATGAGTTATTAGTATCAATCACTGATAGTGACATAATTTCGTCAGAAGATGTGAAAGTAATCTTAACCTAGATTATTACCACTTTTACCATCAGGGTTAGAAACTGGAGTGGGGATTCCGTTGATGTTTCTAACGTGAAAATTAGGGTAGTTTCCGCTTTTAATTTCGCTTACAAACTCAGATCTATTCATATTTTTCCCTGAGTAGTTATCGTGAAATGTGAGGTTTCTACCGCTTGATGTTTCACTAGTAACGGAGATTCTTTTTCTAGCCATATATTACACCTCCCTTCAACAGTACTTGGCTCTGGCAGGAGCCTGTGAGGGAGATTATAACACAAGGAAGATAGCGATTACAGTTCGCAAAAGAAAAATAACCAACAAGGGTACTGCGTGATGCCGGATTATCCGTTATTGCATATGTTAAATACAATTCTTGTTTTGATGTCCTTTGAGATATAGATGATGAAAGCGCGTTGAGGGCAAAGCGCGCATGAACTAAATCAACTTCGTACAAAATCCGGCATCACGCAGTACCTCAACAAGGAGAAAGAAAAATGAATACAAAAGATATAAAAGCGGCAGTCTTTAACGAACTTAACAGAATCGATACAGAAGAGCTTGCCTTCCACTCAGATCATGAGGGCTGGGCGGTATTGCTCGAAGAAGTCGAAGAAGCAAAAGAAGAATTAGTCGGCGTAGAGGATGCAACAGAAGCCCTCAAGCACCACGTATTTGCAGATGATTTCGCAGAGGTGAAAGTGGAAATTCTGAGAGATATCAGAGACTGCGCAATATACTGTGCTGCGGAAGCCGTACAAGTAGCCGCAGTAGCAACCAAATTTATAAGATTCAAGGAGGAGCAACGATGAAAAATTACTATGACACTTGCGCCTTCCCAAAGCCCAAGAGTAAGAAAAAGAAACTCTTATATAACGGCTACAAAGGCAAAGCAGAAAGGCACTGCTATTTATGCGGAGCACCTTACGCAGAAAGACATGAGGTTTTTTGCGGATCCAACAGACAAAACAGCATCAGATACGGCTACCAGGTAGATGTCTGTCCGGAACATCACAGAGAACTACAGGACAACATCACAGACTTTGCCCAGTCAGAAAACTGGAGGCTCAAAGAAGGCTTTGAATGGGATTTCATCATATCCCTTGAGCAGGACGGACTCAGCAGAGAAGAAGCCCTTACAGCGTGGATGGCAGAGTTTGGCCGCAATTACATAAGCGAGCTGACGCCCAAATGATAACATGCCCGATCTGCGGACCCACAGACGTAAAAAGCTGGAGGCAGTGCCCTAAAAATGATAATCAGGCAGTGTGCAGTAACTGCTGCAGAAAATGTCGACACTTCAATCTCGAAAACTTCAGATGTAATTGGCATATAGAAAACCCGAGAGTAAATACTGCAGATGAAATCAAAAAGTTGGAACTGCAAATCACAGCGCTTGACAGACAAGCAGAGTACTATTATAACAAATCACTGCCTAAAAAAGCAGAAAAAGCAGAGTTTAAAGCGCTGATACTCAGAGAGAAAAAGAGGGAACTCGAAAATGAGAATATATAAAAACCTTCCGAAGAAAATTCAAAGAAGGTTCATATCACTGCGAAGCATTTACACAGTTGAAAGCAGAGTAAATAAACGCATATTATACGCACTATCTCCGGAAGAGATGGCGAAGAGAACTGGGGGCGAAATAACATGGAAGGATATTGCAAACACTGCGGACAAGCAAGAATAGTAAGAGCAAATACCGAAGAAGAAGCAAACTATATTGCAACAAGAGACTGTAGCTGTGAAGGTGCAGAGATAGAAGCTAAAGTAGAAGCTGCGGAGGCAGCACTCGAATATGTAGCTCAGTCAGAAAATATGTGCCGAATAGAAGGGAACCTACTAACTCTGATAAAAGCCACTATCCCTTATATCGTAGAAGGAGACATTGGCTCAGTAAGCTTTAAGCTTTCAGACAGCACACTATCAATAAAATCCGGCGAAAAGATAAAGATAAAAAGAAAAAGAGATTATACAGTTAACATGGAGGCGTAAACATGGAGCCAATCCTAAAGAAGAACATTGATAGGTGCATGAAGTGTCCATTTAGAGAACCCGGATGCCGGCAAGAATGTTACACCGGCATGGAAATAGACAGAAGGCAAAGAGAACGAAAAGAACATATCAAAGAAGAGAAAAACAAAGAAAGCGAGTATTACGGACGAAACAGAGAACGTGATACCAGATTCCTAAGAGAAAGAAAAAACGGTCACAGATAAGACAAAAGGCAAGGAAACAGAGGGAGTGAGAATCTCCCTTTGAACCTTGGTAAGAGTATTATTAACACAGACACAAAAGAATTAGTTAAGGATTGGTTATGGAAAAGGTCAAGAAAGAAGTTTGCGTAGCAGGAAAAACTATAGAAGTCATAGTGAAAGTTCCATCAGGTAGACATACAGCAGGAAGAAAAGCGAAAGCTAACATCACAAGAGAAGCAGTACAAAAGAATAACGATAGACTTGCAGTAATCAAACTGAGAAGAACACTTAATGCCAACTTTCAAAAAGGGGATTTACATATAGTGCTGACATACAGAGAAGCACCGGAAACAGAAAGAGCAAAGAAGGATAGAGCAAACTTCATCAAGAAACTGCAGAGACACTGCAAGAAATCCGGAAAAGAGCTTAAGTACATAGCAGTAACCGAATATAAGCATACAAGAATCCATCATCATCTTGTTATCAATATTTCGGATATAGAATTCTTATCTGACGCATGGACGCATGGACTTATCAAAGCAACACCTCTTGATAGTTCCGGCCAGTACGGCAAGCTTGCAGAATACCTCTTGAAAGAAACACAGAAAACTTTCAGAGAGGAAAACTGTCCGAATAAAAGACGATACTCTTCATCAACCAATCTTATTAAACCAGTAGTAAAAAGTGAATATGTTAATATTGAACAACTGTTTGATGATCCGAAAGCAATTAGCGGTTATTATCTTACAGAAGAAAATATCAGAAGATACGAACATCCAGTCACACACCTGGAGCACTTAGAGTACATCATGATAGCGCTGGGAGAACCAAGAAAATACAAAGTATGGCCAAGAGGCAAAGTAACAAGTGACAAGGAATATTTTAAGATTGAAGCAGAAGCGTATGAAGAGGAGCAACTTATATTCGCTAAATGCTTCAATCAGAAAGCGAGGTAAAGAATGCTAAAGACGACAATAATTCTGATATGCTTATCAGCATTTTTAGGTAGTCTTACAGGAAGTCTCATTGCAGCAACACTGAAAGACTAAAAGACAAAAGCGAAGCAATGCAGAGGGAGGGAACGATGTACCAAAGGAAAAAGAACAACAAATACATACTGCCCGCAACGGTGTACAATCGTACGATTTGGCTTATAAGGGATTACTATAGGCTCAAAGAAAAAGAGAAAGATATAATAGGACTCAGCAACATATCCTTAGATGGAATGCCCAAAGGCAGCATAACAGGAGACCAGACGAGTAAACAGGCGGTTAAACTGACGGATATCCGCAGTATTACTGTGCCTGTAGAGGAAGAGTTGCAGAGGATACCAGAGGAGTACAGAGAAGGTGTTTGGGAGAACATTATATACAAGAGAGCATTCCCGATGAACGCAGACAGAAGCACATACGGCCGCTATAAATCTAAGTATATTTACGCGGTGGCAAAGCGTGTAATGTTTATATAAAAAATTTTTTTTCAAAAAACCTGCAACACCAGACAAAAAAACGTGTGTTAATATGTTATTGGGCAAGAGTGAAATAGTTGATGTTTTTCTATTAACTCCTTAAAATAAAATAACCAATTCAAAAGAAAAAGAGCAGCCAAGACCGGGTTGCTCTTTTTCGTTACAGAAATAAGAATACCCGGGAGGTTAATATGCCAGCCATAAAGAGACCGGATAGGGATGGAACTCACCGCACGGCCTTTGATAGAAACAAGAAGAAAATATATGCCACCCAGACCATATGCGGCATATGCGGAAAGCCTGTGGATTTCTCTTTGAAATATCCTCATCCGCTTTCGCCTTGCGTTGACCATATCATACCAATCGCAAAAGGTGGACATCCAAGCGACATGGACAATCTACAACTTGCACACTGGACATGCAACAGGCAAAAGAGTGACAAGCTCATATCACCAAAAGCACACGAGAAGAAGGAAGAAATAGGAAACAGAAATCTTCCACACACATTCGACTGGGCAAATTTGAAGTAATGAAAAATAGGGGGCATACACCCCCCTAAAGGGCGTGAGCGGGGTTCACACCGTCACTGTGAAAAAAAACACACAGAGGTCAATTTTGTGGCTCTCAGAAAGGAATAAAACCAATGAATGAATACGTAGGAATCGAATATCTAAGACGCAAATTAGGGCAGAAGCAAAGCAGAGTAAATCTCAGATATAACTATTACGAAATGAAGCAAGTAGCCAAAGAATTTCGAATCAGCACACCTCCGCAGCTCTGGAATTGGTGGACTGTCTTAGGCTGGTGTGGCGATGCTGTTGACGCAGTAGCGGACAGATTAGTTTTTAGAGAATTCGACAATGACATTTTCGAAATCAACGAAATATTTCAGGCGAACAATGCAGATACATTCTTTGACAGCGCAGTGCTTTCGGCGGCTATATCTTCATGTTGCTTTGTTTATGTGTCAAAAGACGATTACGGATTTCCTCGCCTGCAAGTTATTGATGGCGCTAATGCGACGGGAATAGTTGACGAGACAACAGGATTACTCAAAGAAGGGTATGCAATTCTCGAGAAAGATTCAAAATCAGGCAGGCCAAAGATAGAAGCTCACTTCATGTCAGGATTGACTCGAATCTATCAAGAGGGAAAAGTAACAGAGATACCAAACAATGTTGCTTATCCGCTGCTTGTTCCTATAATCTATAGACCTGACGCAAGAAGACCGTTCGGAAGAAGCAGAATAAGCAGATCTTGCATGGGGATAGTTAACTCAGCAATGAGAACTATTAAAAGGTCTGAAATATCCGCTGAATTCTATTCTTTCCCGCAGAAATACGCTGTAGGAACATCACAGGATGCGGATCCGCTCGACAAGTGGAAATCTGCAATGTCATACATGATTGAAATAACAAAAGATGACGAAGGCGACAAACCAACCCTTGGCCAATTCGCTCAACAGTCGATGGCGCCCCACATAGATCATCTCAAAATGTTTGCAGCATTATTTGCAGGCGAAACCGGACTGACACTTGACGACTTGGGTTTTGTTACAGAAAATCCATCCAGTGCAGAGGCGATTAAGTCAAGTCACGAAAAACTGAGGTTGATTGCAAGGAAAGCCCAGAGGACATTTGGCACCGGATTCTTAAATGTCGGGTATATTGCGGCATGCCTGCGAGATGATATTTCATACTATCGCAGCGAGTTTTATCTGAGCAAGCCAAAATGGGAGCCTATATTTGAACCAGATGCATCAGCGCTCAGCTCATACGGAGACGGTGCAATCAAAATCAATCAGGCAATTCCGGGATATCTGGACGATAAGAAATTAAGAGATTTGATAGGATGGTAATGCATGAAAGATATAGCACCGGAATTACTCGAAAAGATTCGAAGTGAATTCGAAGAGAAGTTTGAATCAAATAAGAAAATAAAAGAACTCTACAAGAAAATAAAAGCCGGCAAGGCAGATTATAACGATGCTCAAAACTTTGCTTATGAAACCGGAAGGCTTCTTGCAGAGGCATTCAATAACAATCTATCATCAGATATTCTGCCAGATGGACGATTATACCACAATATAGCAAACAGGGTCATACCAGAGATGCTAGAGTTGGATCACAACATAGTATCAAGTGTCGCCGCAGAAGTCCAAAAGGTAATCAACCAAAACGCTGGTGTTGGAATCAAAGCAGTAAAACCAGAGCTTAATACAGATAAGGTTGACGGGATAGTAAACATAGTATCCGGCAAAGCAAATTTTGATGATATCAAATATATGCTAATAGATCCGGTTATAAACTTCAGTCAGTGCATTGTAGATGATACTGTACAAGCAAATGCGAAACAGCATTATAAAGCGGGCTTAAATCCCAAAATAAAACGAACCACAACAGGCAAATGCTGCAAATGGTGCAGCGACGTTGCAGGAACTCTTGATTATGAAGAGGCAAAGAAAACTAAGGATATCTTCAGAAGACATAAAGGCTGCAGATGCCTAGTGGAATATCTGCCCGGAGATGGCCGGAGACAAGATATTCATACAAAAGCATGGTCAAGAGAAGTGAAAAGTGGTATAATACAAAAAAGACAGTATGTTGGATTGAAAGTAGAGGATTCTATAACCAAGCAAATAAGAGAAGATGTTATACCGAAACAAAAAATTGATAATGTTGTTGAACGCCAAAACATCCATAGGAAAGGAACTAGCCTTTACGAAGAAAGAAAAAGAAAGCTAGAAGAAAAAGGACAATATGGTCCATCTTATATTACTATTTCAGATAATGAGATAATTTATTTGGTAGCGAAATATTCAGGGACTGGAATTATAAGGTATAACAACAGAGAGGAATGGAATCACCAAGAAACTATAATAACGAATGATAAAATCATTGGCGTTGTAGTGGACAATAGAAACGGCAATTTTGCAGAAACGTCAGTCTTTAAGATTCATTACGAAAAAAATGGAATACACATTGTTCCTGATTATCCAAGTAAAAAGAGGTGACAATATGCTATACAAAGAAATTAAAGAATACATTGGTAAAAATGTAATTGTGACAGACACGGGTGACAGAACATTTCGTGGGATTATAACTAATACAGAATCTGAATTTGACACAGAATCAGGAAAGGAAGAAATAGAACTTTACACCGGGAAAGCATATTACGGAATTCCGCTTGAAGAAATTAAGAGCATTATTAAAATTGAAAGAGGTCATTAGCGCCACCCATTCTTCGGAGTGAGTGGTATTTTTATACTCAAATTTAGGAGGAAATCATGGAAAATAATAGTGGGATTGGAATAACAGGAATACTAGGAATAATATTTATAGTTCTAAAACTGTGTGGTGTAATCGAATGGTCATGGCTGTGGGTACTATCGCCATTTTGGATAGGATTGACGCTTGGCATAACGGTACTAATAATTGGCATAGTGATAGAATTACATAAAACAAAGTAAAAGTTTTAGGAGGGATACAGTGGCTGAGCGTAGATTAGGACGGCAAACTCCAACGCAGGCCGTCGTTATCCCATACTCAGAGACCTTGGGGCAAGAAGCGGCGGATATATACGCAGATACTGGCAACGAGCTATTAGAATGGCAGCAACTTTTACAATGTGACATTATGGCCGTAAATGATGAAGGCTTATGGATTCATCAGAAATATGGCTATTCAGTGTCAAGAAGAAATGGTAAATCCGAATGCGTTCTCGCGCGTTGTCTCTGGGGCCTTAAACATGGAGAGAGAATATTATACACTGCACATAGAACAACCACGTCTCATGCAGTATGGGCGCGTATCGAAAGAATGTGCGGTAAAGCAAAAATTAATATAGATTCGAGCTATAAAGCTCAAGGAAAAGAACACTTATATACAGACACCGGAGGAGTTATAGAGTTTCGAACAAGAACATCCTCAGGAGGGCTCGGAGAAGGATATGATCTCCTTATTATCGACGAAGCACAAGAATACACAGAAGCGCAAGAAACGGCGCTGAAATATGTTGTTTCCGACTCTGAGAATCCGCAGACAATCATGTTAGGAACTCCTCCAACAGCCGTATCTGCAGGAACTGTATTTGTTAAATTCAGAGAAACAGTTTTGACCGGAGGCGGATTTGATGCAGGGTGGGCCGAATGGTCGGTTGAAAGCCAAACGGATCCACGAGATGTAGAGGCATGGTACAAAACCAACCCATCAATGGGAACTATCCTAACTGAAAGAAAAGTGCGCTCTGAAATAACGAACGATGATATAGACTTTAACATTCAGAGACTAGGACTTTGGCTGAGATACAATCAGAAATCGGCTATATCACAGACGGAATGGGAAGCACTGAAATGCGAGAACAAGCCAGATATACAAAAGAGCTTGTATGTTGGGATTAAATATGGCCACAACGGCGAAAATGTATCAATGTCCGTAGCTGTTAAAACTAAGAGCAAGAAAATATTCGTAGAGGCAATTGACTGCCGTCCGGTAAGAGCCGGGACAAAGTGGATTATTGATTATCTTAGAGCGATGCGACCGAGAGTCGTTGTCGTGGATGGAGCAAACGGGCAGTTACTGCTTGCTAAAGAAATGCGAGAAGCAGGAATGAAAGCGCCGATACTACCGACCGTAAAGCAAATCATTGCGGCCAATGCGACATTTGAACAAGGACTGTATCAAGCGGACATATGTCATTATAATCAACCATCACTAACTAAAACAGTAAGCAATTGCGAAAAAAGAGCAATTGGCTCAAATGGCGGCTTCGGATACAAAGGCATGCAAGAAGAAATAGAAATATCACTGCTTGACAGTGTTATCCTTGCTTACTGGCAGTGTTCAGAAGCCAAAGAAAAAAGAAAACAAGTAGCGAGATACTAAGCTAAATAGATATTATAGGCAAGTCAAAACTGGCTTGCTTTTTTAATATACCAAAACAACTCAAATTACGGATACCACCCGGTTAATGTGGGAGAAAGAGAGGAAAAAATGTCAGAACAGTTTATTGAAATCAAAACACAGGAAGAATTCGAAGAACGTATGAGGCCTAGGCTCGAGAGGGAAAGAAATACGGTAAGAAAAGAATTCGAAGGTTTCATGTCACCGGAAGATGTAGAAAAGAAGTATTCAGGTTTCATGTCACCGGAAGATGTACAGGAAAAGTACGAGGGATTTTTGTCACCTGACGAGGCGGCAGCAAAAGACAAGAAGATAAGTGAATACGAAATTGCATCAAAGAGAGTAAAAGTGGCAATGGATGCAGGCATTCCTTATGAGTTGGCAAACAAAATCTCCGGGACAACGGAGGAAGAAATGAAAAAAGACGCAGACACTTTAGCAGGATTCATCAAGAAAAATGACAAATACCCAGGATTTAATCCTGAAGGAAAACCTGATGATGAAAAGACGACTGCAATGAAAGCCTTACTTAAAGGCGTGAAAGGAGAGTAAAAATGGCAATACCTGAAACAAACACACTATACAGCGAAGTACTGGTTAAAGATTTACTTACTAAAGTAAGAGGAAAATCATCCCTCGCAAAACTATCGGCTCAGACACCAATTCCGTTCAAAGGCCTGAAAGAGTTCATATTTACTATGGACAAGGAAATTGACATTGTAGCCGAAAACGGCAAAAAGACAGAAGGCGGAATTACCTTCACACCTGTTAAAATCGTGCCTGTTAAATTCGAATACGGCGCAAGAGTATCAGACGAATTTATGTTCGCAACAGAAGAAGAACAGATTGACATCTTGGCAGCGTTCAATGACGGATTTGCAAAGAAAGTTGCTAAAGGTCTTGATCTTGCGGCTCTACATGGAATCAACCCAAGAACAGGTGAAGCTTCAACTGTTATTGGTAACAATAACTTTGATAAGGCTGTAACAACTACTGTCACATACGCATCAGGCACTCCTGACGAGAATCTTGATAGCGCAATTGCAAGCATTCACGCTGCAGACGGAGACGTAACAGGTATGGCACTATCAACTACGTTCGGATCCGACATGGCAAAAGTCAAAGAAAACGGCGTAAGACAGTATCCTGAATTCAGATTCGGAGCATCTCCTGCAAATCTTGGAGGAATGGCTTGTGATGTTAACACAACGGTATACAACGCAACCACAAAAGACCATGCCGTTGTTGGTGATTTTGCTAATGCGTTTAAATGGGGATTTTCTAAAGAAATTCCACTTGAGATTATTCAGTACGGAGACCCTGATAATTCCGGAAAGGACCTGAAAGGTTACAATCAGATCTATATTCGTGTAGAGATATATCTAGGTTGGGGAATCCTTGTGCCTGAATGGTTCGCAAGAGTCGTAGAAGCGTAGGAGGACATTATGCTGTATAGAAATATCAGAACCAGGTTGATGTTCAACAGTGATTCAGAAATCAGCGGTACTGAAATTGAATTAGTAGAGGAATCCGCAGAACAGCTTGCAGAGGCATCTGCAGAAGAGGCTGCAGAGGAAAAAACTGCAAGAAAACCTAGAAAAGCAGCTACAAAAGGAAAGTGATAAATCATGAATAAGAGCTTCGCAACCGTCGAAGACTTATCTGCTTTATGGCGCCCGTTGACATTGGATGAAAGAGAGAGAGCGGAAGCTCTACTCCCGATTATATCTGATTCACTCAGATTGGAAGCCGACAAAGTAGGTCAAGACCTCGACGAAATGATAAATACTAAGCCGGCGCTCGAAAGCGTTGCGAAATCGGTCACCGTCGATGTTGCTGCAAGAACTTTAATGACATCCACCAATCAGGAGCCCCTCAGTCAGTTCAGCGAATCCGCATTAGGCTATACTTCGTCTGGAACATATCTCGTTCCGGGTGGAGGGTTATTCATTAAGAAAAGTGAATTAGCAAGGCTTGGCCTTAAAAGGCAAAGGAAAAGACAGATTGACCTGATGGGAGGAAATGATGAAGCTTAGAGGAATTACGGTAACTCTTGTAGATAAAAGAAAAACAGGAGAAGACGAGTTCGGTGCACCGATTTATGACGAAACCGAATACAAAGTGGAAAACGTTTTAGTTGCTCCTGCAACAACGGATGATCTACCGAGTGATTTTGATTTTTCCGGGAAAAAAGCGGTTTACAAAATCGCAATTCCCAAGAATGACAAACACGAGTGGAAAGATAAACAAGTCAAGTTTTTCGGTTCAACGTGGCAAGTAATCGGATTTCCACAGAGAGGCATTGATGATATGCTGCCACTTGAATGGAATGACATTTGGATGGTGGAACTGTATGGGTAATGTAAAAATTAAACTTAATTACAAAGCCGTCGGCAAGATGCTCAAGTCCCACGAAATGAAAGACATTCTCGCAGAGCATGCGAAAGCGATTGCAGACCGCGCAGGCGGAGAATTTGTTATCAATACTGCACCGACTCGAGCAATTGCGAGAGTCAAAGGCGACGATGGCCGAAACGGCTTAGTGAAAGCGATGAAGAAAAATGGTAGAAAAAACAATTCTAAATTTTTTAAAGGAAAAAGGCGTTAAAGCTTATATGGAAGAAACTGGAGACATGCCGGAGAGCTTTGTCTTGATCGAGAAACTTGGAAGTGATGAAAGCAACCATATTCAAAGTTCACTTATCGCGATTCAGTCTTTCTCGTCAACTCTATATAAGACTGCAGCGTTAAACGAAAAAGTAAAAGAAATAATGAGAGACATTATCAAACTGGATGATATTACAGGATGCCAAATCAACTCAGATTACAACTATCCTGACGTAACTCGCAAGAGATACAGATATCAGGCTTTGTTCGATATTTTTCATTACTAGGAAGGAGAATTAATATGGCAGATGCAAAATTAGTAACGGCCGCAAAGCCGAAAGTCGGCGGAGCAATACATAACGCACCGCTGGGCACAGAATTGCCAACTGACGCAAAGACTGCGCTCAATGTTGCGTTTAAGTCACTCGGCTATACGTCCGAAGATGGCCTTACAAACTCAAACAGCCCAGAATCTGACTCAGTCAAAGCGTGGGGCGGTGACGTAGTGCTCAACTACTCGAAAGGCAGTGCGGACACATTCAAGTTTACATTAATTGAAGCTATGAACGTCGATGTACTCAAAGCTGTTTACGGAGACAAGAAAGTAACCGGAACAATTAAAGCTGGAATCAAGGTTGAAGTTGGAAGTAGAGAAATGGAAGAGTCGGCGTGGGTTGTTGAGACGATAATGAAGGGCGGAGTACTGAAAAGAATCGTCATCCCACAGGCAGCAATAACTGAAATTGGCGAGATTGCATATGTCGAAGATGACGCAATAGGTTACGAAGTTACACTCACAGCAACGCCGGATGCAAAAGGAAACACTCACTATGAGTACATCCAGGAAGCAGTTTAGGAGGTAGCACATGATTACAGGCAAGACAAAAAGCGGCTTCGAATACAGCATTGAAGATTCCGCACTTGATAACTTTGAACTAATCGAAGAATTTGCGAAAGCCGATGCAGGAGACGCAATTGCTTTTATACGCGCAATTGAAATGTTGCTCGGTAAAGAGCAAAAAGAAAGGCTGTACAATCACCTAAGAACAGAAAAAGGAAATGTCCCAATCAAGAAATTCAAAGATGAGCTTAGCGAAATCCTTAATGACGCAAAACTAAAAAACTTATAACCCTTGCCCGAATTATTACAGATTTTGAGAATGAGTTAATATGCGACTTTGCACAATATTATAGGATATATGACTATAGGCAGTTATCGGCCGTATATGTCGCAGTGCTGGCGGATGGTCTGCCGGAATACAGCCGGGTTAAACTAGCTCAGTCAGACGTGACTATTCCGCGTGACACTCTGCTGCTTGCTTCAATAGCAGACAGTCTGAATTTCATCTCATGGAGCAAGACTAAAGACGCAGAGAAAGGACGAAACAGACCTAAAAGTATAGTATCTTTCTTGCTGGGCGAAAAAGAGAAATCCGAATCAAACAATGTCGCATTTAACTCTCCTGAAGAATTCGAACAGGCAAGGGAAAGAATAATAAAAGGAGGTTAAGCAATGGGTACAGAATTAGCGAAAGCATATGTTCAGATAGTTCCATCCGCGCAAGGCATAGCGGGAAGTATCAGAAGCATACTTGATCCTGAAGCGGATAGCGCAGGCAAATCCTCCGGCGGAAAATTAGGAGGGCAGCTTGTCGGAACGATTAAAAAAATAATAGGCACTGCGGCGATTGGGGCAACCATAAAAAAAGCATTAACCGAAGGTGGCGCAATGGAGCAGTCAATGGGCGGAATCGAGACGATGTTCAAAGATTCGTATGACAAGATGATTTCGTTCGCCAACCAGGCATATAAAACAGCAGGACTCAGCGCCAATCAGTATATGGAACAGGTAACAAGCTTTTCGGCTTCACTCCTTCAGTCACTTGGCGGTGATACGGATAAAGCTGCCAATGTTGCCGATATGGCAATGCGCGATATGGCGGACAATGCAAATAAATTCGGTACGAACATTGAAGACATTCAGCACGCCTATCAAGGTTTCGCGAAGCAGAACTACACGATGCTGGACAACCTTAAGTTGGGCTACGGTGGTACCAAAACTGAGATGGAAAGGCTGCTCACCGATGCTGAAAAAATATCAGGCGTTAAATACGATATAAACAATCTATCAGATGTGTACGAAGCAGTTCACGTCATTCAGCAAGAGCTTGGCGTTACAGGAACAACGGCAAAAGAAGCGGAAGAAACCTTTGAAGGTTCGTTTAATTCTATGAAAGCATCACTTAACAACTTTCTTGCGGCACTAACACTTGGTGACAAAGCAAGTATGTCGCTGTCTGAGGCTCTAATGAGTTTAATTAGCACAACGGCCAACTTTGTATTTAACAATGCGCTTCCGATGATTGGCAATTTAGCAACAGGTCTAGTGACTGCAATATTTACATTGCTTGGATCAAGCTCAAATGGCGAAATTGGCAAATATGTTCAAAAGGTATTCAATAGCCTTACAACGTTTGTAACTCGGCAATTTCCAGATCTGATTATTATGGGCTTTGAATCAATAGGCAAATTCGTAAGCGGACTAATTAATGCATTGCCACAAGTATTGAGCGGAGCTTCTACATTAACGCAAAGTTTGATTAGCGGATTTTTGGAAAGGATTCCTGACATTTTGGAAACTGGAAAAACACTGATACTGACATTAGTGCAGAGCTTTATTGATAATTTGCCGGCAATCGTAAACGGTGCAGTCAACTTAATAACTACGATAATATCAACAATCGCACAACACTTCCCGGATATCATTTTGACAGGAGGCAAGCTGATAATTCAGCTTGGCATTGGATTACTCAGACAACTTCCAACCTTGCTTGCACAGATTCCCGGAATGTTAGCCTCAATAGTCGGAGGATTCATGGTTGGCAGAGCCGAAATGATTTCGATCGGCATCAATCTCGTCAAAGGACTCTGGCAAGGAATTGCGAGTGTGAAAGACTGGATTATAAGTAAAATCGGTGGATTCACTAAGTCTGTAGTGAAGAGCATGAAGAAGTTCTTTGGGATACACTCCCCGTCAAGAATCATGCGAGACGAAGTCGGAAAATACCTTGCAGAGGGTATCGGCGTTGGATTTAGTGATGGGATGCCCGGCGTTATTGCTGACATGGAGAAGTCGCTACCTACATCGTTTGATATTACACCGGTAGTTCGATTCAATTCAGACATGCGAAAAGCACAAATCAGTGATATGCATCCAGGAACGCAGAGCGAAAGTGCCAGAAACATCAATCAGACGTTTATATTCAACGAGCCTTATCAGTCTCCCGCAGATGTTGCAAGAGCACTGAGAAGAGAATCTATCAAACTAGGGCTGGCAGGTGATGAAATTGGCTAATGAATATTCAATTACTGTGATTCGCTCAGATGGGTTCTATTTCAATTATAACAGTGATACGATTAAGGTTTTGGCGGTTGAGGGAGCCGATTTTCCCGAAATTGAAGTATCGAAAGAAGCGAAAGGGTTTGGGCATGGTGATATCATCACGGGCATAAGAAAAAAGAGCAGAGAGCTATCAATCACTGCAACACTAAAAAACCTGAAAACCTATACACAGGACAGACAGAAGATAATCGGATTTCACAATTCGAATTACCGTTATGACGTTGAAATAACTTATCTCGGAATTACAAGAATTGCAAAAGATTGTGTGCTGAGCGAAGCACATTACCCGACAGCAAGGAAATACGACAATCCGACGCTGTCTCTTATGTTTACATCGCCTGAGGCTGATTTGTTCGCAGATTCGACCGATAAAACATCATTCGTCACAAGCAGTCCACTCTGGCATGTTACAAGGCACTACGCGGCAGGTGAAAAGCTTGCATTTGGCGAAATTGTCAAAACAACGCAAAAGGTGATTAATTATCTAGGTTCGGAACCAGCACCGGTAACAATTGAAATTGAAGCAACCGGACTGGTTAACGAAATCGACTTCAAAATAAATAACGCGAAAACCAAGATCGCAACAGTGCTGAATAACGCAGATACACTTATTATTGATACGGGCGCCCGTACAGTTCGAAAGAACGGAACCGAAGTTCCCTTGTCAGAGTACAACCCGAGGGATTTAGCTAATATGGTCCTGAATTATGGTGACAATATCGTCGAAGTTAAGAGTGACAGCACGGCATATACAGCAACCGTTAACTATGTCGGTAGATACGGAGGAATCTGATGATTAGATATTTTGATAAATTCGGCGATGAACTGAATTACACAGATTTCATAGAGTTGCAGTGGAACAGAAAGCTTTACGAGGCAGGCTCGTTTGTGTTGTACATGGCCGCTGAGCATTACAACCCAAGAATTAAATATATTCAGAACGAAGACAGACCGGAAACCGGAATAGTGCAAAAAGTTGAATTTGAAGAAACAAGCCGAGGCAAGTTCATAACCTTGTCCGGCTTTTTTATCGAGAAACTGCTCGACATGGGCGCGTTCACCACTACTCAGATTATGGACGCAACAGGGGCAAAGTCGAGTGCTGCAGCCGAAGAAGGTATCAAGATTCTGTTATATAACTGCTTCAAGCAAGCCACAGAGAACTTGAAAAATTCGATAGACAAACTTTCGTGGGGTGTGCTTGCGCCGGACCAGTTTGCACAGACGTGCTTTTATGAAACGACACTCAAAGCTGGCGCAAAGTATCCGGCAGACTGCATTATCACATTCGAACCGGGAGAACCGTTCGGAGCTACTTTGTATGATTTCTATAAGAGCAATAACATCGGATATACCGCAAAGCCGAAGTTTAACCCAAGCAAGAAAGATACAGAGCCGCTCTTAGGCATCGAGATCGAAACGATTAACGGAAGAAATCTGACCAAGGATATTTTTTTCGGTTCTGAATATGACAATGTGAGTAATGTACAGACTGCATTTGATGATAGCGGGGTTAAAAGCTTTTTTGTCGCGATGCAGATTGTTCCGGAAGGAATCAAATATAGCAATATGAAACCAGTCTACATTGATGGCAAGTGGCAGAATGTAATCTATGAGACATTCAATGAACCTAAAAATAGGCCGACGGATTTGGGCGAATGCAGCGCATTAAGATGCATATCAACAAGTGTATCAGAAGTCAACGAGGATAATGAGCAAACAGTCCGCTCGCAGATGATAGAACAACTCAGACTTGATATGCTTAATCATTACAGAGTCGAGACCGTTGCAGTTGATGTGATTCAGAACAGATTCTATTATCTTCGTGATTACGACCTAGGAGATAACTGTTCAGTTGTTCTTGAGACAGGAGAGCTTTATTCAGCACAAATCATCGAAATTAACGAGGTTCACAGAAGTAACAAAGTCGAGGTTCAAATTGTCCTCGGCACAGCGAGAAAAAGGAAGGTGGTTAAATGATATCATTCCCATTCGAAAGTAAAAATACCGGAACAACATCCGCGCCGGTCTGGGATAGAGCAATCACGGCCGAAAATGAGCGAGACTTCAACAAGGCCTGCTGGACAAACGGTGTGTTTGCAGTTCCGGCAAATGGTCTGATGGCGGAGGCTCAGTCGGGTATGACTATAGCGATCAATCCGGGAGGATGCCATATAGAGGGCGCCAGAGCGGTCGAAAAGTCAATTAGAACAATTCCGATACCTGCAGCTAATGCATCACTTCCAACAATTCACAGAGTGGTAGCAAGGTTTGATACATCCGAAAGCAAGCGAAACATTGAAATCTATCTCAAAGAAGGTATTGCTGCAACGAACCCGAACCCACCGGAGATCATCCAGCAGCCAAACCTGTACGAGATAGTATTAGCAGATATCAGGGTGCCGGCAGGAGCAACGCAGATCACAAACGCAAACATCACAGATAGGCGACTCGATAGTTCAGTATGCGGCCTCGTAGTTCCTGCAATACCGTATCAGCCCGAGTTCGAAGAATTGTGGAAGCAAATCAAAGATTCGATTGACTTAGTTGAATCCGCGCTGGATGAAACAACAGCAGGCGACCTGCAGAGCAGAATGGCAGCGTTAGAAAAAAGAGAAACAGCTCTCGAAGATTATACAAAAGTCAGCGAAGTCACCTTAAAGAAATTCGAGGCACTGGGCTTCGTAAGATAGGAGATTCACATGATACAAATAGTCAGAGGCGATACTAAAGATTTAAAAATAAGCATTACGCAAAACGGACAGCCCTTTGTTCCGACAACCGAAAAAATCGTATTGACTGTGAAGAAAACATACAACGCTAATGACCCGGCATTAATCCAGAAAGAAGTTGTTAATGGCATTGTTAAAATAGCGCATGAAGACACTGTTAATCTAGGCTATGGCGAATATGTGTTTGACGTTAGGATATACAATCCTGATAAGTCAGTAGTCAGCACGCCGATCGTGGGCACACTGGAAATAACAAAGGTGGTCAACAATGATATATAGCGGCGAGGTTGTAGAAGCAATCAACATTAATTGTGAAATCACAGGAGACGAAACGCTTGATGTCAAAATCGAAGACAAAGAAGTTATATACGAAAACGATTACAGGCCTCTAGAACACAAGCCGGATATCGAGGGAGCAGAACTGAAAGAGGGTATGGCACTCGAGGATATAGGAATACGCTTTTTAAGCAATGAAGAGCTAGAAGAGTTACTCAAGTAGAAAGGACGAAAAAATGAGAGAAACACTTAACAAGGACGGCTTACTGTATGTATGGCAGAAAATCAAACTATTGTTAGCAAACAAGGTTGATAAAGTCGAGGGCAAAGGGTTATCAACTAACGACCTTACAGATGAGCTAAAGAAAAAGATACTTAATGCGGGCGACTCGACATTCGATGGTGTGTACGCATCACTCATAGGCAAACCTAAAATCAATAGCGTCGAAATCGACGGAGACCTGACATTAACAGCACTAGGAATTCAGCAAAAAGGTGACTACGCTACCAAAAGCGAAATTCCGGCCAAAACATCACAGCTTACTAACGATAGCAATTATCAGACTTCTACACAAGTATCATCTGCTATCACAACTGCAAAAACGGAACTGCAGAAAGCGATTGACGGAAAAGCGAACGCTACACATACACATGTGAAAGCAGATATCACTGATATGCCTACTAAACTGTCTCAGTTTACCAATGATAATGGTTATCAGACATCATCACAGGTAGCTACAGCAATATCAAACGCTGTAGGCAAAATCACAAGCTTTGAGACTAAAGTAGTAACAAGTCTGCCTACAACAGGGGTAAAAGGTACTATTTACTTTGTGGCATCTAAAACAACAGGAACTAACCAGTCTTACGATGAGTATCTATGGATCAATAACAAATGGGAATTCATTGGAACAACGGCCGTGGATTTAACCGGCTACATCAAAGAAACAGACATTCACGAGATAACTAACGCCGAAATCGATACCATATTCGCACAGTAGGAGAGTCGAAAATGAAAGAGACGTTGAACAAAACAGGGCTTACTTACACGCTTAAAAAAATTAAAGCATTAATCAGCGTTAAAGCTGACTCGGTCGATTTGGACACCACTAACGGGGCAGTTGGGATATTACAGTCAGATGTCAGTGAGCTAAAAAAGGCGTAATTGCTATGAGTTCTGATGTAAGTCAGAATAAGACTGATATCAGAGGAATCAAAACAGACATCTCAATATCCACTACAACGATAAATAAGTATAAAACTCTCGGAATGAAATAGGAGGAAACCATGCTAGACAAAATACTAAACTTTATATCTGATATGTTGTCAGATATCAACTCTAAGTTAGGTAAAGACGAGTACAAAACTGAGGATATACGGTGGACGGGAACAAGCTTTACACCTAAGAAAACAGGCATAATGACCATATCTGTTACACCTGTGCAGTCGGGTGTAAGCAAGTTGGTTGTAACCGATACGACAGACGGCATTGAAGTAATCGCGCAGATGAACGAGGGAACATCTTTCCCGCTGATGGGACAGTGTATCGCAATCAAAGGGCATACATATTCGGTAGAGATGGAGAACGTGTCGAATAACAGAAAATATAAATACACTACGCCGACAGGCTGGGGGGGGGTTCTGTAAAACGCAGAATTTCAGACGCGGTTTCTGCAAAGGGGGTGTGTTTGAATGCTAGATAAGATACTTGATTTTATTGCGGACAGATTGAGTAAGTCAATAACCTATAAACCGATTGAGTCAACAACACTCAGTCCTAGCAAAGGTGCTAAATGGACTGCGACAGAAGATGGCATGATGGTTATTAGGATGGCACCCACGGCGAGTGGTGTAAACTCGTACTGCTATGTGGATTATAAACACGCTAACGCTCCCGAAACAGCGGGCGGATTCGGTATGGCGTATCTATTCACTCCTGCGGGCAATAATGTGACTCAGTGCATTCCAATGGTGAAAGGTGCGACTTACAGTATATTTGATATTGCAAATGTAAGCAAAGTAACTCTGTATTTATACCCATTTGAGAAAATTGGGGGGGGTACTAGACTAGTCAACTTCTTGAGAGGGGGTGTTGTCCATGTTGGATAAGATTCTCTCGTTTATAGCTGACAGGTTAGGTGTAGATTGGGTAGTCGAAAAAGACACAAGCGGTACATGGGAATATACCAAATGGAACAGTGGCAAAATCAAACTTACGACAAAAGTTCGATTATCGAACAACAATGTGTCAGCTACAGGTTCAGCGTATTATTCCAAGCATGGATACGATTTGCCTACATCAATCGCACTAACAAGCATTGATAATATACAAGGCGAACTCAGAAGTGATTGGATAGGAGGTATTACCGTTGACCCTAAGTCCACGCTATCGAAGATAAACTTTTGTTGTTGGACAACGCGAAACTCTTCTCGAGATGGTTTCGAAATATATCTCGAAGTAGAGGGCAAATGGAAATAGTTATTAGCAGCAATAAGCTGTTTTTTTATTAATGAAAGAGAGGTAAATTATGAAGCTATCAAACAAAACATATGACATCCTAGTATGGATTGCGCAGATTGTACTTCCTGCGCTAGGTGCATTCTACGCGACGATTGCATCAATCTGGGGACTTCCGTTTGAGGTGGAAATCCCTGCAACAATTTTAGCGGTAGACACATTGCTTGGTGCAGTATTGAAAATCAGCAATAGCAAATATAAAAACGACATCAACAAGGAGTAAGTATGGAATTCGCAATCACATCAAGTCAGATACTCGGATTTTGCGCGCTTGCGACAGCGCTGTACGGGCTTTACAAGATTATAGTCGAGCTGAAAAAACCGAGTACAACACTAAAGGCCGAAGTTGAAAAACATAAAGAATATCTTGCTAATGACATGACGAGATTAAACGAGATGGAAGAGTCAAACAAAATGATTTTGAAGTCGCTATTGGTCATAATTAATCACGACATCACAGGCAATGGAATTGACAAACTAAAAGAGGTAAGAAATGAATTACAAGAATATCTGATAGATAAATAGGGAGGAAATTATATGGCATACGAATACATAACAAAGTACGATAGCCCTAATCACGGCGGCTTCGGGGTGAAGAACCACCCAAGGGAAATCGTTGTGCATCACTGGGGCGAGGAAGGACAAAAATTTACGGGCGTGTTAAATTGGCTCTGCGATCCTCGCTCTCAGGTGTCAGCACATTTTGTGCTAGAAGACGGAAAAGTTGCTTGCATAGTTAATCTCGATGAACCGGCTTGGCACGCAGGAAGCAGAAAACACAATACCGAATCAATCGGAATTGAATGTAGACCGGAATGTACAGACGGGGATGTGAATACACTGATTGAGCTTATTGCAAATCTGTATAAAATATACGGCGTCCTTCCTGTTGTTGGTCACAGAGATATCGCTTCAACTGCATGCCCGGGCAAGTATTATAGCAAACTGGGATATATTCAGCAGAAGGCAACAGAGTTGTACAAGACTGGCAAATATGAACTGAACAAGCCAACATCTGCACCTAAGCCCGTGGCATCTAAAAAGCCAAGCAGAGCCATAGCAGATGTTTACAACCCGAAAACACCGCTGACGGCAAAACAGGCGGTGAAGGCAGGCCAGGCAATATCAAATATCATCCTAGGCACTAATATTGCGGAAGACGGTATTGATGGACCTGACACAAGGGCGAACAGGGTCAGAATGATGCAGTGGGCGATGAACAAAGATTACTTTGTAGGCATCGCAGTTGACGGCAAGGAAGGCACAGACACAAGAGGCGCGTTAGGATATCATACAGTTCGCCAGGGCGAGACGCAGTACATGGTTACAGCCCTTGAGGTCCTGTTACTGATGAACGGTTACAACCCTCACGGAGTTGAAATCCCAGGACAGTTCGGCAGTGGATTAGGTCAATGTGTGCTGGCATATCAGATGGATCACAGCAATCTTACTAACGATAGAATTGCAGGCAGAGATACATTCCTACAGCTGATTAAATAACAGGCTAACAACAAACCCCAGAGCAAATGCTCTGGGGCTCTTTTTATTTGTCGTTGAGCTTATTATATAATTCGTTTATTCCGGCACGTATAACATCTGTTTTGCTGAGCTGCAGCTTTTCCATGCAAAAAGCGATTTTGTTCATGTCATCTTCTGAGAGCCTAAAGCTTTCGCGATGGCTCTTCGGTGCATCTGTAGGTCTTCCTAATTTCTTTTCGATTTTAATCACCTATCTTTCTCTTGCCGTTTTGCCATTTTCGTGGTACGATGAAAATGGTATAGGCGGTGGCAAGTACCGCCTAAGTTTTTGTTTTGAAGCTTTAACTATTTAGTTAAGGCTTCTATTTTTTTAATAGCGTCTTCTTTAGATTCGCTACTTTTGATGATTTCTATAATCATCTTTAACACTGTATTGAACTGTTCGTTTGTCATACCTTCTTGCATTTTTAACTCCTTTCTGACTACTTGCCTGTCTTACTTGTTAAGCTCTTCCTTAACTGTATCTTTATTATACATTATGTCATGACAAAAGTCAACAGTTTTTGAGAAAAAATATTGAAAAATCAACAAAAAATGATAATCTATATATGCAATACAAAAACGAAAGTTTTATATAGGGGAGCACCTGTGCTGTCCTATTTTTTTATGTAAAGCATTTGGTAAAAAATGGAAAAAAGATTGCTAAAACTGTTGACATAGGTATATACCTATGATATAATATACTTGTAAGTTAGTTCAGAGGAGATATAAGAAAGGAGGAAGAGGTTGGATGAGAAAATAAAAAAGCTCAACGAAATGTTGAGCGAGATAAACAAGTTATTCATCAATTTAGTAATACTAACCCATTTAACTAAATACTTGATAAGCTTATTTATCTAAAATTAATTGGTAGGGTATAAACCACATACCCTACCAATAATATAAATCAATTCCAATCAAATTGCAACATGAAGAAAGAAATATTTAAGCTGATAGGCAACATTTTAATTTTCATAGGATTATGCTACATTCTTTACAAAAGCATATTTTAAGGAGGCTGCACAGTGAACTCACAAAGTAAAGCACAGGCAAAATATGATGCAAAAAATACAAAGCAAATTGTTTTAAAACTCAATCTAAAAACAGATGCTGACATCCTGGAACAGCTCGAGAAGGTCGGCAACAAGCAAGGCTATATCAAGGAATTGATAAGAAAAGATATAGCGGAAAAAGAATAAAAAGTATCACCTTTTGGCTCACCTAAAGCCGTAATCGTTGAAATTTAGCGGTTACAGACCGACTTCCTAAACCGTGCGTCGGGAGTTCGAATCTTCTCAGGGACACCAAAGAAAAAAGCCTTGAAAACGCTGGTATTTCAGTGAGTTCAGGGCTTTTAGTTTAGATTTAAAGTTCTATTTCGGCAGTTTTCTTTTACCTGTCATCGCTTCTACTTCTAGTGCGTAGACCAGGGTTCTTGGTATTGCTGCGGGGTTAAAATATGCATTTTCCCCGGGATGATAGTGATTCATCAACTTTTTAAGAGCGTCCATTTTTTCCTTTTCGTCAAGGATTTTGATTTTGCCGCGGCCAATTATACTTTCGTAGGCCATAGTGCAGTAGCCCTTGTCTTTAAAGTATTGGAGCTTATGTTTGCAGTCCATCTCGAAAGATGCTCTGTTGTCTTTTTTTATCAGAGCAACCTTATGGCCCTCAAGTGCGCTGTGAAACAACAATGTGATTTTTTCGCCTGATATGTCTAGTCCGAAGTTCAGCGGAAGAATGTAAGGGTATCCGTCATCGTTCAATGCAAGCCTGCACACGTCGCAGTTTTTCATTACCTCAATTAGTTCGTTGAAGTTTTTTAGTTCGCGATTTTTTTGTCTCATGTTAATCCCCTTTCGCTAATTTATATGTGTAGTCTCTAACTTGTTGACTAAAAAAGTTTTAGTCGCGGTTCTTTCTTGCTAATGTAGCAATGCGGGCGGGAGTGTTCAACCCTGATATCTGCACAGGTCCCGAGAGGCCGAAAAACAGCTTTGCCAACCACAGGAACAGGAATACTGTAAGGATTGGAATTCCTATATTTATTACCATCAGGACAGCAACATATTCGATGAAGTTGTTAATGCTGTTTTCTGCTTTAGAGATAATATGATTTCCTGTTGTTGAAACTGTGTCTTTGAATTTTTTCCAGAAGCTCTGGTCTTTTTCTTCTGTGTTTTTTTCAATTTTGGAGAATTCTTCTTCCATTCTTTCTACGGAGTATTCCTTGGAATCTTCGTATGTGTCTGCAATCAGCGAAGACACGTACACGCTTGTGGGAACCAGCGCATAGAGCAGAATGCTGAAAATCAGGAATCTGGCAGCAAGTGCTCTGAAAACATCCATGTGAGTGAATATATAGGCGCAGGCAAGTGCGCAGGCTAAGGGAACCATTATCTTGAAAACAAGAGCTCCTGTCAGTGTGAGCATGTATTTTTCCAGAGTTACTACGCAAAGAACAGCAAACAGGTAGCCGGTAACATCCATAACCTTGTTTGCCATAGGTGTTGTGGCTTCGCCGGGAATTGCGGCAAGAACGGTTGAAACGCCTATTCCTGCGGCGGTCAAACCGGTTACGGTGTCCTGAGTTTCATCTATTGTCTGAATTGTATTTTTGTATGTTTCGGGATTTGTTGCAGGTTTTGATAAACCGAGAAATGATATGAATCCAATCAGTACAGCTATAACTAATGCGATAATTCTTTTTGTTTTCTTATCCAATTTTTACCTCCGTCGAACAGTTTGAAGAATTTACCGCCGGCTGTACGTTAGAGTCCGTGCTTTTGGCGGCGGTATTTATGGTGTGTTGCCGGCCACGCCCTGAACTTGTGATGCTTGTATGGTGTAAGGGCGGCCGCTCGCCTGCTTGTGACGGCGGCGGGCGGCGTTCGGGCGCAAAACGGTTCTCAGCGCCCGGGCCGGCGGATTGCCTTTGTTTTAGATAATATCAGAGAAAAAGAAAAGTCACAAGGGAAAACCTATGAAGATTTTCACACATGTGACTTTCATATAAAAGCTATTGGAAATTGCTGATCAAAAGTATTGCCCAGGGCGCTACTTAAGGAAACTGTTTACGAAAGCTTTTGTTCTTTCGTGTGTTGGATTGTTGAAGATTTCGTCGGATGTTCCCTTTTCAACTATTTTTCCGTTGGTCATAAAAATTACTTCGTCTGAGATTTCTTTTGCAAAGCCCATTTCGTGTGTAACGATAACCATTGTCAGACCCTGACCGGCGAGTTTTTTCATTACATCGAGAACTTCTCCGACCATTTCCGGGTCGAGAGCTGATGTGGGCTCATCAAAAAGTATTATTTCAGGATCCATAGCCAAGGCGCGAGCGATTGCAACACGCTGTTTCTGACCACCCGAAAGCTTCTTCGGATACGCGTTTTTCTTGTCGGAAAGACCTACGATTTCAAGAAGCTCCAAGGCCTTTTTCTGGGCCTCTTCTTTTGGTACCTTTTTCACGTGAATCGGAGCTGTTGTTATGTTGTCAAGGACTGTCATATGGTCAAAGAGATTGAAATTTTGAAAAACCATTGCAGTCTTCGTGCGGATGTCCTGAAGATTTTTTTCATTTACTTCTTCACCGTCGACAAAGATGCTTCCCCCGTCAGGGGTCTCCAGATGGTTTATGCAACGCAAAACTGTACTTTTTCCGGAACCGGAGGAGCCTATGATAGACACAACTTTTCCGTCTGGAACTTCAAAGCTCACGTTGTCAACCGCAAGACAGTCATTAAATTTTTTTACAAGATTTTTAACTTCTATCATTTTATGCCATGCCTCCCTGGTTCATTTTCTTTTCAATTCTTGCTACAACCTTCGACAGTGGGAATGTCATCATCAGATAAACCAGTGCTGCACCGATATAAGCAGGGAATACGTTATAAGTTGCTGAACTCCACAAAGTCGCACTTCTCAAAGTTTCTACAACACCTACATAGGAAAGAACCGCAGTCTCTTTGATCAGAGAAACGAACTCATTACCGAATGCAGGGATTGCAATCCTGATTGCCTGAGGAAGAACTATCAGAGTATTTATCTGTCTTTTGTTCATTCCCAGTGACTGAGCTGCCTCAAGCTGGCCTTTGTCCACTGCCTGGATTCCCCCACGGATAACTTCTGCCATGTACGCCGCACTGTTGAGTCCGCAGACAATCATGGCAGGAATTATAAGGTTGGTCCATTTGAATGCCACGCCGTTTTGCTGAAGTAAAACAGGGATACCGTAGGCCATAATCAGAGCCTGAACCACCATTGGTGTGCCACGAATGATTTCGATATAAATTTTTGATATTATAACCGGAATTTTCACGGTTGATGTACGCATAAGCGCAATGATAAGTCCAAATGTGATTCCCAACAGCAAAGCAAAAAGGCTGACTCCTATCGTAATAGGAGCGCCTTTTAAAGCTATTAAGAAACCTTCAAAGTAGGTTTGCATTAGTTATTTCCTCCGAACCATTTTTCGTAAAGTTTGTCATAAGTTCCGTTTTCTTTTACGTGCTTAAGACCTGTGTTGATTTTTTCAAGAAGTTCTTTGTTTCCTTTTGCAACTGCAAATCCGTAAGATTCTGCGTTGAGTACATCTCCGACAGTCTTAAGACCTTTTGTCTTTGAAATTGCATTTTCAGCTACAGGTTTGTCGATGATAACTGCATCAACGTCTCCGTTTGAAAGCTGCATGATGCAAGTATCAAAACCGTTGTTGATAACCGCTTCAGCGATTTTTCCTTCTTCTTTAAGTTTGTTGGCTTCGTCAGCTCCTGTAGTACCTGTCTGGCTTGCTACCTTCATGTCTGAAGTCAGTGTGTCGATTCCTTTGATTGTGTTGTTGTCTTCTTTAACAAGAACTACCAATCCGCTGTCATAATATGTATCTGAAAAGTCAACTTTTTCGGCTCTCTTTGGGTCCTCTGCGTTCATTCCGGCTGTGATCATGTCGGCGTTACCTGCGTTTACTGCAGGAATCAGAGCGTCAAATTCGAATGATTTGTATTCTACTGTGAAGCCCTGGTCTTCTGCGATAGCATTCATAAGATCCATATCAAAGCCAACGATATTTCCGTCTTCGTCGACTGTATCAAATGGTGCAAAGGTTGGTTCTGTAGCTGCGATGTAATGTGGTTCCTCGCTCTTTTCCTCTTTTTTGTCGCCGCAGCCTGCGAACAATGTTGTCATGAGTGCGAGTGCACAAACAAGTGAGATGATTTTAGTTGTCTTTTTCATTTTTCTTTCCTCCGTTAAATTTTGTTTTTTGGATTCAATCTCGTCGGTCGATTGTTTTCCTTTTTTTCTTTCGATGGGTTAATTATACAAACATTGTAATATATATGCAAGTGTTTTTTGTAAATATTCAAGAAAAGTTATAAAAATACGGCAAAAAGAATATGCATGAATGCTTTGCGATGTTGAAATATCAATGATTTTGACCGGTTGAAGTTTTTATGGATTTCTTTTCGAAAACAGTGATTTTTTTGTGGTGTTTGGTGGTACAATTAGTTTTAGAAGGATTTTTTTGTCATTTGTAAGGGAATGTTAGAAAAGTCTGTATATTTATTAGCTAAAATACAAGGAGAATATAGAATGGAAAAACGTAATGTATATCTGGGATGTCACCTTTCATCGGCTGGAGGCTTTGAGGCTATGGGCAAAAGCGCGTTGTCGATAAATGCAGATACTTTTGCTTTTTTTACCCGTAACCCAAGGGGCGGAAAAGCAAAGCCTGTAGATCCGGAGGATGCTGAGAAATTGAGAATACTTATGAAAGAAAACGGATTTGGGCCACTGGTTGCGCATGCGCCTTATACTTTAAACCCATGTTCAAAGGATGCAAAAGTCAGAGATTTTGCCTTTATAGCTATGGAAGATGACATGAAGAGAATGGAATACCTACCGGGAAACTACTATAACTTCCATCCGGGAAGCCATGTAGGTCAAGGTAGCGAAGTGGGAATTGCCATGATTGCAGATCTTCTTAACAGAATTATAAAGGAAGACCAGTCTACTGTTATTTTGCTGGAGACAATGGCCGGAAAAGGTTCTGAAGTAGGAAGGAACTTTGAGGAAATCGCTGCTATAATAGATAAGGTTAATTACAAAGAAAAAATCGGAGTTTGCATGGATACCTGTCATATAAATGATGGTGGATACGATGTGGTTGGAAACTTTGATGGTGTGCTGGAAGAATTTGATGGGATAGTCGGACTGGAGAAACTGAAAGCGCTACATATAAATGACAGCAAGAATCCGTTAGGGGCGCATAAGGACAGACATGAGGTCATAGGAGAAGGATACATAGGTCTTGATGCCATAAGAAATGTAATAAATCATCCGAAGCTCAAGGGGCTTCCATGTATTCTAGAAACTCCTCAGGAGAATTTGGCAGGATATGGAAAGGAAATAGAACTTTTGACTTTTCATAATAGCTTTCGCTAACCGTGAACTATATATACGCACATATATAATATAGATGAAAGTTATAAGTGGAGTAGAAACGGATTTATATATCATCCGAAAATACCCGGGGTTTCAGTAGATAATGTTGCTTAATATGGTTGTTAGCTTCTCATCCAAAAGCAAATCCAGAGAAATATTATAGAAATCTGCAATTATTTTTAGAGTTATTATGCTTGGAAGCTGGGTTCCGCGTTCATAAGCAGCATAAGAAGAACGGCTTACATTGGATAACAGAGCTAGTTCTGTCTGTGTCAGATTGCTTACGCTGCGAAGATACCTGAGGTTTCTGCTTATAGTGCGCATGATTGTTCTGTAGTGCATATATTGAATCTCCCCCTTACATCAGGCAGACGAAAGCTACTATGATACATAAAATATGACACGAAAATACAAACCAAAGAATAAGCCTGAAGCATAAGCCGGTTATGCCTTGGGCTTATTTAAAAGGCGGCGTGTAACTTCTAAACTGTTGATAATAAAGGTTTAGGAGACTGTAAAATGGAAAATGGCATAAATAAAAAGAATTTTGGTGAAAGACTGCAAAATAAAAGATTAGAGCGAGGACTTACAAGAGAAACCTTGGCAGAACAGATTGACTGTTCAACAGTTTTTCTTGCAGAAGTGGAATCCGGCAAAAAGCTTATGAGGTTGGAAAAGTTATATTATGTAGCCCTCACACTTAGAACGAGCGCAGATTATCTTCTTGACCTGGACATCGGATATCCGGCGGAAGAGGATGCTTTGAGAAATGATATCATCAAAGATATTAGGGGAGAACTGAGCAGGTTGAGTACAGAAGACCTTCAGACTGCCTCGGCTATATTGAAGGCTTTTACGAATTCGAGGAAATAAGCGATTTCACTGTTGATTTGTTATCTGCATAGGCTTAAAATTATACTTTAGGAGGATGAAAGCTATGGAGATAAATATTTTGAATAGAAAAGCCATTGGGGCTTCTAAGGTTAAGGATGCGACAGCAGCGGCTGGACCGGCGTTGGACGAGTTGTGGAAGAGTTACTGGATTAACGCAAGCATCAGCCACAACGACAGCAAGCTGGCAGAAGAAATTTCGAGTTATGCGGACCAGATTGCTTCAAACAGCGACCTTGTAATAATTGTATGTGAAGGCAAAACAGCCAAAAGCATAAGAGCCGCACTGTCAATGATAGATGCGGGAGACGAGGCGCCGGAAGTAATTGTTTTTGGGGACACTCTTGCTACGGAAGATTACGGATGTCTTATCGAAAAAATGACAGACAAAAAAGCCAGCATGATTGCAGTTGCTACCGAAAAGGAAAGTGTTGCTCTGGCAGGAGCCTATGCGATAGTCAAGAAACTGGTATTTGATAACAACAGAGCGGCAGAACAGGTTGACAGAGTATATGGCATAGTAAGCAAAAAGAGTGAACTAATCGAAAGAGACTGCGCAGAAAACGATTATCCGTTGGTATGGCTGGTGGACGATACAGATCCTATGTACCTTGCAAATACTGCTGCGGTAATTCTTCCTGTAATAGTCAAGGGTGGGGATATAGAAGCTTATCTGCAGGGATTTTACGAGGTTGTATCAGCTCCTGACTGGGATATTGACGCTTCAGTTTATGGATTTTTAGAAGCTGAATTCGAAAAAGAAGAAGGTGCAAAGGAAGTACGTCTTCAGTACTGGCAGAAGGAATTCGAAGATCTTATGACATGGCTTGAGGCCTTTGATGAGGACAGAAATACAGCCAGAAGGACATATTTTATGCCAAAGGATGAGGCGAGACTGAAATCCGGCGAAGGATTCTTTGATGTTCTCGTGGGAACAGACGAAGGATTTTCCGATATAATGACTCCTTTTTTCGAAGGATGCTCAGAAGACGGTTCGCTGGCTCAGCTGACAAAAGAAAGACAGAATGCTCATTTCTTTGATGATTCCAACGAAAATGACGGATTCAAAATCCACGTTGAAAGACTGGATAGCTATGCAGCAGGAAGATGTATGGCCTTCATGCAAATTTCCGAAGCAATTGGAAAATATATATTAATCAAATAGGTGTGTCAAGGGATTCTGAAAATGTCCCGAAAATTTTTAAACATTAGCACCGGTT
>CALHKP010000075.1 GCA_938034165.1 uncultured Clostridia bacterium
GCGCAGATTGCCACATCTTCAAATTGTACTGTAAATTTTGGCTTCCAAATAAGCGCAGATTTAAGTTCTGCAAAATCACGCTTATTTTTATCGCCAAAATTCTCCTCTATCTGAGTATAAGGACACAAAAATCGAGGATTTTTGTTGAAAATTAGGCCTTTGGAACAGTACAAATTTCAATTATGTAAAATCACGCTTAATCACAAGCGAAAAATGTAAGCGCAACTCAGCACTTTTGTAATATGCGCTGAGTTAGCTGTAGCTAACCACACTAATCAACCTGTTATTCCTGGCTAACTGCCCTAAAAAGCAGAGTTTATCACTACCACTGCCTATAACCCTCTATTGTTTTGTATTCTCTGATGTCATTACACCTTCATCGAGTTTCAGTGGTTTGTTCCACAGCTCCGGTGGCACTGCTTTTTTCTTCAGTCTGTCTTTTATATACAGTCTAAACAGTGCATATACCACTGAGCAGATTGGAATGAACAGAATCATTCCAAATACGCCCATAAGCTTTCCGCCGACTGTTACTGCAAACAGCACCCACATAGAAGGCAGTCCCACTGAGTTTCCAACTACATGAGGATAAACGAGATTTCCTTCAATCTGCTGAAGCACCAGAAATACTATTATGAATATCAGCGCCTGAACCGGGCTTTCAATAAGGATAAACAGTGCTCCAAAAGCGCATCCTATAAAAGCTCCAACTATTGGAATCAGTGCTGTCAGAGAAATCATAACCGCAATCAGCATCCCATAAGGCAGCCTGATTATTGACATAGTCACGAAAAACATCAGACCCAGAATACATGCCTCAAGACACTGTCCTGAGATAAATCTCGAAAAAGTTCTGCTTGACAGTTCAAACACATAGAGAATCTTCTTTGCATTCTTTTCACTGAACAGAGCGAATAAAATCTGTTTTCCCTCTTGTCCCAGTTTTTCCTTTGACATCAGAATGTATACGGAAAATATAAGGCCGATGAAAAAGCTTACTATCATCCCGATTATGTTTGTCACTGCTCCTATTCCGGAGTTAACCATAGTGGTTCCGAGTTTTTTCATCACCTCCGAAAGCCCGGACGCTATTTCGCCCCAGTCAATGGAGAAGTTTTCCAGTATGCTGTAAAGTGTAGCCCAGGTGCCTGTGCGCTCCACAATCCAGTTCTGGAAAGAATCAGCTGCTTCAGGAAGTTCCCTGGCTATAGCATACAATGTTGCCGCAACCTGCGGAATTATTATATTCAGTGCAACCGCTATCACACCAATCAGAAGAGCCAGTGTCAGAACAAAGGAAATAGCACGTTTCCCCTTCTTGATATTCGTCTTTTCGAAAAGCGTCTTTTCTATTCTGCTCATGGGAACATTAATTATAAAAGCAAGGCATGCCCCCAAAATAAATGGAAAAATAACATCAAAAAGTACGCCTATTTTGTCTAACACAACCCCGAGATTGTTCAGTCCTAGGTAAAATAAAATCCCTGCGAAAATCAGTATAAGCAGTTTCTTGAAAGTGATTTTGTTCAGTTCCATCTTTTCACCGTTATTCCATATCCTCTGGTTTTTTCAGCTCCTGCCTTTTGGCCTTTGTTGCGCTGACAATCGCCTCTACATTGGTTCTTCCGTTGACTTTGCTGTAGAAATAATATGTTTCCGTCGCTCCCATGCTGTCGGCTACTGGCGTTTTCGCCTTTGCTCTATATATTTCCACTTCGCTGTCAAAAGGTGCTTCTGCCATGAATCTCATGCTAAATGACGTCATCTTCTTGTTTGGTACATCCGGCATGTAGTTCCAGAGCATATCCTGATAATATGTATTGTTCATGTGCAGATTCATGTCCACATCGCTGTACATTACTTTTTTTGTTCCGCAGTATTCAAACTCCAGATCCTTTGGAATTCTAAACTTTACCGGATTGCTGATTTTCAGAGGCTCGTCTGTCTCGTAGTTAGAAATATCCACTTCGCTTGCTTTGCAGAGCTTGCCTGTGAACCTGTTTGCAGCAGCCCACTCGCTGTAGGCCTTTGCCACCACAGTATCCCCTTTTGTCAAAACAAAGCACCTTATAAAAGTTGCCGCTTTTTCCGGACATCTCCATGTGTATGAATTCAGCTCATCATACTGGTTTATGTCCCCTGTCATCTCAATAGCCATTCTCGTCACAATGAATGATTTGCCCTGAAAGAACAAATCGTAATAAGACGGTTTTCGGTCTCTCATGTGGTGGTTGGCTGTTTCCTGCATAATTCTGGAAACAATAGACGGTCTGATATTGTTATTTATATCAACGTCGTGGGAGGTGACAGTATAATTTTCCCCATATGCATTCATTATCTCTACTCCCTTAAAATTCTGCTACTTCCGGATTTGCCTCCTGGGCAGGTTCTACGCTTGTGCAGCAAAGTACCGGACCTTCTTCGCCGTACATTTCGTGATATTCATTTCTGACTACTGCAGTTATCATCACCCAGCCGCCGTGTTCCAGCTTGGATTCTGCATCTTTCCATCTGCATACCAGCCCGCCGAACTGAATATCCTCCACACAGCATGTCATAATATGTCTTCCGAATACAAAAGAATCCTTGTCAAGTCCTCCGCCGAGAACGCTTCTGCCCTTAACAGTCAAAGTCTTTCCTTCGTAATCAGCTGCATTTTCGTTTATATCTCTATACCATTCTGCAAACCATTCATCTTTGATTTCAATTGTATCTGCGTCCATATCATAAGGAAGAGGATCTTCTATATTATCCATTTCAACATCGTCAGGACCATACTCGTATAAAATCTGAGCTTTTCTGTTTGCTATTCTTACAGTCTTATGAAACTCTTCCTTTGGGATATCTCTTTCGCATCGGTTAAATACGATTAAATCTGCAGTACTCATCTTGTCGAACATGAGCTGTCTCATATTCTGGTTATATGTAAGGAAAGTTCTCGCATCTGCGAACATCATTTCCTGATAAACAATCCATTCAGGCGGACAATTCTGTGCAAGTCTGTCCATCATCCACATTCCGTTGTATTCCACTACGACTCTTTCTATCTTGTGTTCCCTCTGAAGTGATTCAAGTCTTTCGCGAGTAAGTTCTTCTTCAGAATCGATTGTCTCTATAAATACATTCTTGCCGCCGTTAAAGAATCTCTTTGGGTAAAGCTCCTCTTCACCTTCTTCGCAAAGCAGGAGCAAAGTTCTTTCCCCTGCATTAAAATCATCGCCTTCCATCACTTCCTGGATGAAGGTCGTTTTTCCGCTTTCGAGAAATCCTGTAAAAAGATAAACCGGTATTTCCATTGTTCAATCCCCCTCATATATTCTATAGACCGAATAATTCTCTGATTTTTTCTTCGTTGATTTCTGCGCCGATTACACAAATCATTCCTGTAACAGAAGCACTGCCTGTTCTTACATCCGGTTCTCCCGGAACATAATCAAAGTGAATCCACTTTCCATCTTCACCTTCTACGATACCTTTTGCTCTGAGAACCTGACCAAATTCTTTTTCGTTCTGAAGGTTCGTAAGAGCCTCTTCAATCTGTTTTTCGGAGAATTTGTGTGAAGTTTCAAGACCAATGCTTGTGAAGACCTCGTCTGCATGGTGATGATCATGATGGTCATGTCCGCATCCGCAGCTGCATTCGCCGTGGTCATGGTCGTGATGGTGATGATGCTCGTGTTCGTGATTCTCGTGATGTTCATGGTCATGATGGTGGTGCTCATGTTCGTGGTCATGGCCGCAACTGCATTCATCGTGGTGGTGATGCTCGTGAGCATGATGTTCATGGTCGTGGCCGCATCCGCACTCTTCATGGTGTTCATGGTGTTCATGATGGTCGTGATGGTCATGATGATGTTCATGCTCATGAGCTTCTTTTTCGAGATGCTCAAGTTCTGCTTCTATCATATTCTTTGATTCCATAGTATCAAGAATCTGCTTGCCATCCAGCTGATCCCATGGAGTTGTTACAATTGAAGCAGTCTTGTTATGTTCTCTAATAAGTTCAACGCATTTGTCAAGTTTTTCTTCTGCAAGTGAATCTGTATGGCTCAGAATAATTGAGCTTGCATGCTCAATCTGGTTGTTAAAGAATTCGCCGAAGTTCTTCATGTACATCTTGCACTTCTTTGCATCTACAACTGTTGTAAATCCGTTCAGCATTATGTTCTCATTGTGCAAGTTTACAACTGCTGTGATAACATCACTGAGTTTACCTACTCCTGATGGTTCAATCAAAATTCTGTCAGGCTTGTACTCTTCTATAACTCTGTCGAGAGCTTTTCCGAAGTCTCCCACAAGACTGCAGCAAATACATCCGGAATTCATTTCGTTAATCTTAACGCCTGAATCCTGAAGGAATCCGCCGTCGATTCCGATTTCACCAAATTCGTTTTCTATAAGAACTACTTCTTCTCCTACATAGGCCTCTTCTATAAGCTTTTTGATAAGAGTTGTTTTTCCGGCTCCCAGGAACCCTGAAAAAATATCTACCTTTGTCATTTCAAATCATCTCCCTACTGAAATATATTAATTTTTGATTTAAATTTAATCCTTTTCGCAATACATGCTATTATACCACAAATTCACAATTTTATCTGTTTATTTATTCCTTTTTTTGGTATAATAATATATTAGGATTTTGTGTTTAAGGAGATTACTTTATGAAATTATGTGACGGATATCCCGGCAAACAGTATTCAGTGTCCGAAATTTCACTTCCCCAAAACCTTGCTAAGAGGCTAGAGGTGCTGGGAATGACATATGGCACGCAGATTAATATAATAAACAAAAAAGGAAAGGGCATCCTTATTATCTCAGTCCGAGGTACAAGACTCGCTCTGGGAGAAAACATTACCCGAAATATCACAGTTAAGGAGGACTTGTCATGAAGCAGGATTTAACAATAGGCTTTATCGGTAATCCAAACTGCGGCAAAACTACTTTATTCAATGCATATACCGGTGCCAACCTGAAGGTTGCAAACTGGCCCGGTGTAACTGTCGAAAAAGTTGAAGGCTCCATGAAAGACGGAGATATCACAGTTCATCTCGTGGATTTACCGGGAACTTACAGCCTTACATCGTATACTATGGAAGAGCAGGTCTCAAGACAGTTTATACTGAGTGATGATGTTGATGTAATAATCGACGTAATTGACGCTTCGGTTCTTGAGAGAAATCTTTATTTGACGCTGCAGCTTCTGGAGCTGGGCAAACCTGTAGTAATAGGTCTTAACATGATGGATATTGTCAAAAAACGCGGTATGGAAATTGACCTTCACAGACTTCCGGAAATGCTGGGCGTTCCTGTAATTCCTATTTCCGCAAGAAAAAGAACAGGACTTCAGATACTTCTTCATGCGGCTGAACATCACAAGGGTGCAAACTCACCGGACGTTTTGATTCATGAACACAAATACACGTCAGGACACGTTCACGACCACCACAAAGAATTTGCAATGGTTTACAGCGACAAAATTGAGGACAAGATTGACCTTCTTATGGCAGAGTTACTGGCAAAGTATCCAGAGATTCAGAATCCACGCTGGCATGCAATCAAGCTGCTGGAGCAGGATCAGGAAATAATGGCTAAGTATCCTGTTGACCGTCCGGATGTACTGGACAAAAATTATGAGTCAGAAATAATCAACCAAAAATATGACTTTATTCAGGAAATCATAGACGAAGTTGTAGTTAATAGATCTTCACGTGAGGAATTTACAGAAAAAGTCGATTCCGTCCTTACAAGCAAAGTATGGGGACTTCCAACATTTCTGCTGATAATGGCTCTGGTATTCTTCTTTACATTCTTTATAGGGGACTGGCTCAAGGGTTATATGGAAATGGGGATAGGCTTTATCTCCGATGCCATTTCGAACCTGCTTACCTTTGCCGGAGCAGGCGACATAGTTCACTCTCTTGTAATTGACGGTATCGTAGCAGGTGTAGGGGGAATTCTAACATTCCTTCCAAATATATTCATTCTGTTCCTTGCCCTCGCATTTCTCGAAGACAGCGGATATATGTCCCGAGTTGCATATGTAATGGAAAATATAATGAGTAAGCTAGGGGTTTCCGGAAGAGCGTTTATCCCTATGATTTTGGGATTCGGATGTACGGTTCCTGCCATAATGGCGTCGAGAGCACTGGAAAATGTTCATGACCGCCGAAAAATAATGCTGGTTACACCATTTATGAGTTGCAGTGCAAGACTTCCGATTTACCTTCTGTTTTCGGAAATCTTCTTCGGAAGCAAAGCTATGATTGCTGCTTATTCCATGTATATCCTTGGAATTGCAGTTGCAATAATCTCCCTTGCGGTAATGAAGGTAACTGACAAAAAAAGCAGCCCTAACTACCTGCTTATAGAGCTTCCGGATTACAAAGCTCCAAGTGCCAGAACTGTTGCAATTTATGTATGGGAAAAGGTAAAAGACTACCTGACAAAGGCAGGTACGACTATCTTTATCGCTTCCATCATACTTTGGATTTTACTGAACTTCGGTTTTGGCGGATATACAACAAATATGTCAGAAAGCTTTGCAGCATCCATTGGACATGTTCTTGTTCCTTTCTTTGCTCCTGTAGGACTTGGATTCTGGCAGATTGCAGTTGCACTGATTGCAGGAATATCAGCAAAGGAAGTTGTAGTATCAAGTTGTGCTGTTCTGTTTGGAATCTCAAGCATCAACTCCGCAGCCGGAATGAGTGAACTGTCAGCAAGTCTGGCAAGCTTGGGCTTCGGCTCACTGAATGCAGTTTGCCTGATGGTATTCTCACTTCTCTACATTCCGTGTGCTGCAACAATAGCAACAATCAAAAAAGAATCAGGCAGCTGGAAGCAGACTGTAACTGCTGCTGTATTTCAGCTTGCAACAGCTTGGGTTGTTTCCTTCCTGGTTTACAACATCGGTTCACTGATTATGTAAAAAAATAAGTGGCATCTTCTCTTTGCTCGGTTTCAATACCGCCGGCTCAGAAAAAGATGCCACTTTTTGATTTTTAGATTATTTCCCTGCTAGGTTTTAGAATTCTATGCTTCTATATAACTTCTGAAAAGTTCACATTCGTCATCAGAAAGCTTCATGGTGATACACAGTTTTTCGATAAGCTCTCCTTCGGGTACATAACTGCTGTCTATGCAAAGTCTTGTAAAATCATCCTTCGGCATGCCTATTCTGCTGAAGGATATTTCGCCTGAAGCGATTTTTCTGTCATATATTCGCATAAAAGCCGCTGCAAATGTTAATTTTTCCATCCTGTTCTCCAATCTTTAAATTCGCCGGATTTCTCATATTTTTCTTACTGAATTTTTGCAAAATCACACTGCGAAAAATTTTTTTCAAAAAAGAAATTTCTCTTTATTTTTTCCTACAATATCTATATAATATTCATTAATGACCTTTTTGTCAACCTGACGATTAGGTAAATAAAAGAAGGAAGGAGAACTATCCATATCGTCTAAAGGCGATTACGGATATATATTAAATGGACAAAAAACAAGAAAACAAAGGCATTATCTTAACACTTCTCGCAGGCGTTCTCTGGGGATTTTCGGGAACCTGCGGACAATATATATTCGAAAACTTCGGAGCTAATCCCGAATATCTCACAGCTGCAAGACTTTTGTCTTCCGGGCTCATTCTGGTTATAGCAGGCTTTATCACATGCAGAGAAAACATGGTTGACATCTGGAAATACCGTTCTTCTGTAAGCCAGCTTATAATCTTTGCAATAGCTGGACTCACATTCTGCCAGATTTCGTATATGCAGGCAATCGCAAACTCAAACTCCGGAACTGCAACAATTTTGCAATACATGGGACCTGTACTGGTAATGATTACAAACTGCATCCTAAGCAAAAGATTTCCAACCCCAAAGGAAACTTTGGCTGTAGTTATGGTTCTCATCGGTACATTCCTGATTGCCACCCACGGAAATATTCACGAACTTATGATTACCCCAAAAGGCCTTTCTTGGGGTATTGCATCCGCCTTTGCTCTTATGCTGTATTCAATGCTTCCGGCAAGAATCATAAAAAGACATGGCAGCATTCCTGTTACAGGCTACGGAATGTTCATTGGCGGAATTTGCCTTTCGGTTTACTGCGGTCTTTGGAACGCTCCGATAATCCACGATGTAAGATGTGCCCTTGCAGTTTTGGGAATTGTTATTTTCGGAACAGTAATTCCTTTCACCATGTATCTCAAGGGACTTTCCATGTGCGGCGCCGTAAAGGGCAGCATGATTGCAAGTATTGAACCGGTTTCCGCTACAGTATTCATGGTGGTATGGCTCAAGGTATCCCTGCATCCTGTAGAACTGGTAGGATTTATATTTATCCTTCTTACAATATTCCTGCTTGCAAAAAAAGCAGATACCAAAGAAAAACAATAAAAAATTTGTGATATTTACATATAGAAAAAGGGCTATCAATTGCGATAGTCCTTTTGATTTTAGCTTCTTTGATTTTTATACGGCAGTTTCCTCGCCTCCACTTTCTGAGCTCATTGTTACACCAAGAATAACTATTGCTCCGCCTGCAATCTGCTTGAGAAGCAGCGGGTCATGCATAACCACAACCCCCAGAACAAGTCCAGCTACAGGCATTACGTTTATCATTGATGCAGTTGCAGTTGCTGACAGACCCTTAAGTCCGAAATTATACAGCAAAAATGCCAGTATTGAGCATCCAACTGCAAGAAACAAAAGCGCTCCAAGGGATATTGCTGTAGGTTTTACCCACTGATGCATTTCTGTAAATGCCAGCGGAACAAAGAAAATTCCACCGAAAACCATCTGATAAAAAGTTATAGTCAGCGGCGTATATTTGTGATTTATATTCTTTGCAATGAAGTTATATGCACCCCATGCAATTCCTGCAATAAGCATCAGAGCATTTCCCAGAAGCGGATTTGATGCGATCTCTCCTCCTCCGGATGTTGATAGCAGGTACACACCTATAATTGCAAGAACCAGCCCCAGGGCTGTCTTCTTGCCCGGAATCCTCTTGTATATCATAAATTCCATAATTGCAATAATTGCAGGATATCCTCCGCTGATAAGCGCAGCTGAAGAAGATGTGGTATATGCTATGCCCATATTCTGAAGAGCGAAATACAGTGTCACTCCGAAAAGTCCCGCAAATACGAGGAACTTCATGTCACCTTTTTCTATAGGTTCTGATTTTTTCCCGGCTTTAATTATTATGAACAAAATAATTGCAGCAACAACAGTCCTTGCAGCTCCAAGTGTAATTGGTGGAAAAGTTGTGTAAGCGTACTTTGTTATTATATATGAGCTGCTCCAGAGTAAAATCGCCGAAACAACCGAAATATAATACTTTAGTTTTCCTGATGAATTTTTCACTTTTTCTCCTCTTCCTCCGATTCCTCCAGCATCTGAATCAGCTTGTGACATGCGTACTTCTGTACATAACTCGAAACTGCCAGTTCCAGTGCCATCTGGCTGATTTCCTCACGACTTGCAGGCTCAGAAAGGCACTCTGCCGTATTGCTGAACTCCCTGTCAACAACTTCCTTATAGTTTTCGTATGCGGTCTGCATATCCTGATGCTGCATCATTTCCGAAAGAAGTACTCCGCTTTCGCTTACAGTCAAAATCTGTTTTAGAAGACAGATAAAAGTCATATATCCGATGTGCTCACGATTGTATTTCTTTCCCTTTGCTCTCGGAAGAAGCCCACTCTTAATGTAATTGTTAATCATTGCGGGAGTGAGATTCTCATCGTGTTCATCCTCAAGACCTATATGCTGCCTTTTCATATATGCTATAATCTGATCCATATAAAGATCTAAATCCGGAATCATCGACCATTCTTCCGGTCTTGAATTTTCAAGTTTTTCCTTAAGTTCAGTTACACTTTTCATTTATTCTTCCTCCGGTGTTTCCTCAACAATTTCAGTAGTCTCTGCCGACTCCACATCTGAACCTGCATCCTCAGTTTCGTCTTCTGATTCCTCTGCTTCATCAGTTTCTTCATCATCTTCATCTGACTCTTTGATTTCTTCTTTTGAATCATCACTGTTTAAGAAAATATATACAAGAGCCGCAACTGCTGCTCCTAGGAGCGGTGCTATGATAAAAATCCACAGCTGAGTAAGACTCTCTGAATTGCTCTGCAAAAGTGCTGTAGCAAATGACTTTGCCGGGTTTGCTCCGCCGCCTGTAATAGGAATTTCAACCATATAAGTCATTGCAAATGCAAGTCCTATGATTAACCCCGAAACAGTCTTCAGTTCTTCTTTTCTTGATACTGCAAGAAAAACATATACAAACACAAATGTCATTACAACCTCAATTGCAGCTGCTGCCACAACAGATGATCCGAATGTACTGTAGCTATCATATCCGCTGGCAAACAAAGTAGTTCTGTCGCCCAGCACAAGTGCTGTGATTCCAACCCCCATAAGTGCTCCCAGAAGCTGAGCCGCAACATATCCGAAGAATTTCTTTACGGAAAGGGAACCTGCAATGAGATTCGCCAGTGAAACCGCAGGATTAAGATGTGCACCGGAAATGTCGCTGAAACAGTAATACGCTGCCATAGTTCCAAGACCGAATGCCAAAGCGCAAGTCGTGGTTGTAAGAGCCATAGGAATCGAAAATCCGATGGCCGTAACCATAATATTCACCGCTACAGATGTAAGACAGCCTACCACCATCATCATGGCTGTACCTATAAATTCAGAAATATACTTTTTCATTTTATCACTCCTCATTTCCCATAATATCTTTTATTATTTCGCCTGCGATTATAAGTCCGGCAACCGACGGAACAAAACTGATGCTTGCAGGAACTCTTTTGCCGCCGTCTTCCATGCATTTAACAGACTCTTCCTTGGAATATACGACTTTTACGTCCTTGATGCCTCTGTTTCTCAGCTCTTTTCGCATTACCTTTGCCAGAGGACATACGCTGGTCTTACTTATATCACATACTTCAAACCTAGTATTATCAAGTTTGTTTCCCGTTCCCATGGAGGAAATCACCTTGACCTCCGCCTCTTTCGCACGCTGAATTATATCAAGCTTTGCCGATACAGTATCAATTGCATCAACCACATAATCATATTTAGAAAAATCTATCTGCTTTGCTTCTTCGCTGTCCGGCAGATAAAACAGATTATATTTGTCCACTTTGCAATCCGGCGTCACCTTGCGAATTCTCTCTTCCTCCACATCCACCTTTAGTCGACCCAAGGTCTCATAATCTGCAACCAGCTGCCTGTTTATATTGCTCTCGGACACAACATCGCTGTCCACAAGACCCAGTCTTCCGACGCCTGCCCTTGCAAGGCCTTCACATACATAACTTCCGACGCCTCCAAGGCCGAATACAAGCACCGAAGCACTTCTGATAAGTTCAAAAGCATCTTCTCCTGTCAGCCCCACCGTTCTGGAATTTCTCACTTCCGGATTATATTCAGTCATCAAAATTCTCCGTTCTGTCCAAATTATTTATAACTCTGTATATTACAGAAGATTCATATCCATAGGACGACAGCCGCCTTGCGACCCTCGCCTTAAATTTTTCACTTATTTTTCCACCATCAAAGTGTTCGCCTGCGCACATTTTTTCTGCAACTGCCAGTGCCCTGTCATATTCCATGTACTTAGTTTCAGTTGATTCAAAGAAACCACCGGGTAAATTTTCATCCATACAGTTTTCCATATGCTCATCATATGCATCGCCAATAAGCGATGAATCCACTCCTCTCTTAGAAAGCTCTCGAAAAATCCTGGATTTTCCCCATCCTTTCCTGAATCCGTATCTAAAAAACTGAATCGCATACTCTCTGTCTGACAGGTAACCTGCTTCTTCAAAACAGAAAATAACTTCATCTGTATCATCACAGCTGAAGCCTTTTTTAAGCAGGTAATCTTTCAATTCTTTTTTGCTGCGGTTTCTCGTTGCCAATGCTCGCGCCGCAGCGTCCCTTATGTCCATATTCTCAGGTACCCCCGAACTGTTTGCAATACTTTTTTATGCCAAAAGTTTGATGCTGTGGCTTTCGTCAGTCGTGCACAGAAAGCACTTCACATCATGTGCTATTTCAATCTCTGTCATATAAAATATTTTATCATTATACACAATTTTTTTGATTAATTCGTGATGATTATCTATCATTTCCGGCATGTCATCAAAAAAGCCTCTGCCTGTCATTTTTCCAAAAGCTTCCTTCGCCGCCCATACAGTGAAAAAGCCGTCAATCCCCCAGAGGTTCACATATGCCTTTTCATTTTCACCATAATGTCTTTCGCTGATTTTTTCCCACTTAGTATTTTCTTTCATAATCTGAACATCAAGCCCGCATGGCATATCGCTGTATGCACACATCCACATCTGACCGCTGTGGGAAAGAGAAAATTCAGCACATGAATCCACAAAATACGGCTTTCCGCCTTCTTCTTTTTTTATTTCCGGAAGCTCTGTAAGCTCGTTTCCTTTGCTCAGCATGTAATTATATAAGCCTCTTTTTATCATATCATAGCCTTTTTCGCCATGCTCAAATTCGCCCTCGTAAATATATATTTCTGTCATTAGTCTTCCTTTCATATGCCCAAACGCCCGCCGGCGCTGTCTATAAAAAAAGAGTGCAAAACTGCACTCTTACTTTTCTTCTGCCAATCTTTCCAGTACACGCTTGTAACCGTCTGCACCGTAAACAATGCATTTGTTAATTCTGCTTATTGTTGCAGTTGATGCTTTGGTTTCCTTTTCGATTTCGCTGTAAGTCTTCTTCTGAGTCAGAAGCTTAGCAACCTGAAACCTCTGAGTTATAGCATGTATCTCGTTTATTGTACATATATCTTCAAAAAAACGATAACAATCTTCTCTGTCTTTTAAAGTCAGGATTCCGTCAAAGAGTTCATCTATATCATCTCTCTGTAATTTAGAATCGTAGGCCATATCCCCTCTCCTTTCTGTTACACCATCGCATTAGTGAACTCATTATAACACTTTGTCGTGTTAAAGTCAACGTGAACTGTCAGAAGAGATCCCGCCTAAAATTCTTCAAAACTCTTTCTCTGATTCCTAAGAAAAGAGGCTAATAGCCTTCAGCAGCTGAACATCTTCTTTGTCGTCTGATGTCAGATTAACTTCTACATCAGGGGTTATACCTTTTTTGTGAATTTTACTTCCGTCCGGAGCATAATACTCTCTTGTAGTCACGCTTATACCTGTGCCATCCTTGAAAAGTCTTGTTTCCTGAACAATTCCTTTTCCGAAAGTCTTAGTTCCGACAATGCTTCCGCCTTTGTTTGCCTTTATGGCTGCAGTCAAAACCTCAGCGCTGCTTGCAGTATTTTCGTTTACAAGAAGTACATATTTCAGAGACGTATGCTTCTCATCAGAATTATAGTTTTCTTTCTTTTTAGCTTTTGTCTTGGTATATGTTATATTGCATTCCGGAAGAAGGGAGTCTGCAACGTCTATTCCCGATTCGAAAAGTCCCCCCGGATTGTTTCTGAGGTCGATTATTACGCCTTTAAGAGCTTTCTTTTCCATGTAAGAAATTGCATCATCGAATTCTTTGGAAGTGTTCTCACCAAAGGAGCGAATTCTGATATATCCTATATTCCCCTGCAAAATACCGCTGTCTATTGTAGCTTCGCTGACTTCACCCCGGGTAACATTGAATTCTTTTTCTTTACCTTCACGCTCAATAACAAGCTTCACATTGCTTCCAAGTTTTCCTCTTATAGCTTCTTTTAGCTTATCAGAATCTGTATAAGAAACTCCATCCACCTTCTTTATCAGGTCGCCCTTTTTTATTCCTGCAACATCTGCAGGACCTTCTTTTACGACTTCCACGATTTCGAATTTGCCGTCACCGGAATCCTTGAACTGAATTCCGATGCCGTAAAAACTACTGTTCAGATGTTCCTTTAGTTCTTTTACTGCATCTTCGTCAAGGTACTTAGTGTATTTGTCTCCGTAGCTGTCCATCAAAGCAGTGTACAGCGCATTCATCTGATCGTTTTTGCTGAAATCCCACAAAAAAGTTTCGTCAGCAGCAGTCTTCATGTCATAAAGCTTGCCAAAAGTTTTTTCTATACCTGTGTATCTTTTGAATTGTTCCCCTGATACGATTCTGTAACCCATAAGTCTGATTGAGCCCAGAATCAGTGCAGTTATGACAAGTACCATAATAATCAGCTCAAATATCTTATGTAGTTTTTTCGGTTTCTTGTTTTCGTCCATATTATCTACCGCTAACCCTGTTTTTCAACCTCCGAAACATTCATTTCAAGAGAGCGGGTTCCGTTCCATTCCTTATTCTCAAGTGTTCCTGTAATTTTTGCCGTTCCACCTGTGTGATTCAACCTGTCCTCAATCTCATCGCAGTGATTGAAGCAAATGCATTTTATCATTCGTTCATCGCTGAGTCTGCCTTTAAATCTGAGGTACTGTCCTTCTTTTCCCATTCTTTCCACAAATTGAGGTTTAACCTCTAGCTTAAACAAAGGTCTGCTGTTGCAGCTTCCGAAAGGTTCAAGCAGATCAATCTGAGAAATCAGCTCGTCATTTACATTAGCTGCATCTACTATCGCATCAGCTCTTCCTGTAACATCAAAACTCTCCGGATTTTCTGCCATAAGTCTGTCAAGTTCGTCAGAAATATTCTGTCTCAGCTCTCCCAGTCTTTTCTTTTCGATTGTAAACCCGCAGGCCGCCTTGTGTCCACCGAATTTTGTAAAAAGCTTTTCGGATTTTTTCAGTACCTGATGTATATTGATTCCATCAAGAGTTCTGCATGTTCCCTTGTAAAAACCGTCTCCGATATTCGTCGCAATTATAGCAGGCACATTGTAATTATCCTTCAGCTTTCCTGCTACAATACCTGTTATTCCTTCGTGAGCATCCTCAAGCTCTAGAAAGATAAAGTTATCACCCTTGTATTTTGCTTCTACGATTTCACAGCATTCTCTGAAAAGATCATTCTGCTTCTCTTTTCTCAGCATGTTATATTCCAGTAGCTTGCCTGAATATTCCAGTGCTTCGCTGCTATCTGCCGTACTCAAAAGCTTCACAGCTCCTGCAGCATCTGCCATTCTTCCGGATGCATTTATGCATGGAACGATATTAAAGGATATATTCTCGGATACTATTTCGCCTTTTTTCAGATTGTTTTTTTCCATCAAGGCTACCAGACCTTTTCGCTGAGTTATATTGATTGCCCTCAGACCGAACTTTGCAAGAGTTCTGTTCTCATCTATCAGAGGAACAACATCTCCTATGGTTCCTATTCCCACAAGGTCAAGATTTCTTGTGATTACTGACTTTGGAAGTCCCGTAACATCCACAAGAGCCTGGGCAAGCTTGAACGCAACGCCTACGCCCGCAAGATATCTAAAAGGATATTTGTTTTCCGGATGCATAGGATTTATAACTATGCAGTCAGGAATTATATCACCCATTGTATGGTGGTCAGTGACAATTATATCAAGCCCTATGCGCTTTGCGTATTTTACTTCGATGTATGAAATACTTCCGCAGTCTACTGTGATTACAAGGTCTGCACCGCTTTCCTTAATCTTGTCAAGAGCATCACAGTTAAGACCGTATCCTTCGTCAAATCTCGAAGGAATGTAATATGACACCTCATCTGTAAGGTGCCTCAAAACATCTGTAAGAAGTGTTACGGATGTAACTCCATCCGCATCATAATCTCCATAGATACATATTTTCTTTTCTTCTTCTATTGCAGACAATATTAAATCCACTCCCGCTCCCATGTTTGGGAGAAGGAATGGATCATAAGTCTTTTTTGGTTTATCTGAGATAAACTCGCTAATAGCCTCCTCTGACTCGATTCCTCTGTCAGCGAGTATTTGTTTGATTATTGGATTTAAATTCATATTTTTCTCTTCTTTATAGATATCCCATCGGATCTACCGGATTTCCGTTTATACGAACCTCAAAGTGAACATGAGGACCTGTAGAAATACCTGTAGAACCACACAATGCAATTACCTGACCTCTCGATACGTGCTGTCCAACTGAAACAAGCAGACTGCTGTTATGTCCGTACAGAGTACTAATTCCGCCACCGTGATCAATGATAACTGCGTTTCCGTATCCGCCATATACCTGTGACAGAATTACAGTTCCGGATTCCGCAGCATATACGTTTGTTCCATATCCCGCTCCGATATCAACTCCTGTATGTCCTGTGCCGATTCCTGTAACAGGATGTATTCTCCATCCGAAAGGAGATGTAATATATCTTGAATCAGTAGGCCATCCCATGGCTCCGTTGCCGCCGCCTTCGTATTCTTTGTTGGAATCTTGGCTGCCTATGATTACACCTGTCAGCTTCTCGGCATCAGCATTGAGCTGTTCAAGCTTTGCCTGCAACTGATTGATTTCATCCTGCATTGCATCAGTCTTCTTCTGGGCTTCCTGTTTCTTCTCATCAAGAGTTTTTTTGATTGATTTCAGGTTTTCATTTTCTGCAGCAAGAACCTTTTTCTTTTCTTCCATTTTCTTGTGCTGCTCTTCCAGATAATCTAGTGTATCCTGGTCGCTGGCATAAATCTTCTGAAGCATTGAAATGTTTGAAATCAACTCCGAAAAGCTTCCTGAACCCAGTATTACATCCACAAATCCTACAGAACCGTTCTTGTACATATTTCTGAGTCTCTTGCCTAGGTTGTCTTTCTGGTTATCTATATCATCCTGCATCTGCTGGATTTCAGCTTCTGTTTCTGCAATCTTTGCTTCTGATTCGTCTATCTTTGCCTGTTGAGCATCGACTTCCTTCTGGATAGCCGCTACCTCTTCCTTCTGGCTGAGTATGCTGTCCTGAAGCTCTGATAAATCGCTCTTCACTTGACTCTGCTGATTTCTAATATCACTCAGTTCATCACCGTAAGCCCAGCTTATGGTTCCTAGTACCAGCGCAAGAATCAGTATTGTGCTGAATATTTTCTTTCCACTTTTTTTCATTATTTTCCCCCGTTAATGTTTATGTGTCTAAGAAACGTCTCATTGAAATTATACTTCCGCATGCGCCTACGCTTACTCCCATTGCAAGGAATATCACTATCAGGTTAAGTGACAGATATCCTGCCGGAACAAGCGGCGATGAAAACATGGTCATTACCTGAAGCCCCACCGAAGCAACCACTCTGCTGTATATTCCGAAAGTGATTCCCGCGGATATAAGTGAGGAAATAACACCTATTATTATTCCTTCTACGAGGAAAGGACCTCTGATAAACCAGTTCGTCGCTCCCACATACTTCATTATTTCTATTTCTTTTGCTCTTGCAAGAACTGTAAGCTTGATTGTATTTGCAACTACCACTATAGAAACAACTACCAAAAAAGCCATCAGAATAAGTGCCCCTACCTGAATAGAGTTTGTCACCTTAGTCAGCTTTTCCACTGTTTCCTTGTAATATCTTACGTCCTCGACTCCGTTTATCTTTGCGGATTCATCAATTACAACATTTGCCGCATCGATATCCTTTACCTTTACCAGAACCGAATTAGGAAGAGGATTTTCTCCCAATGAATCGAGAAGGTATCCGTTTTCACCCCATCTCTTCTTCATTATGTCCATTGCATCATCCTTGGTTCTATAAAGCGCCTCATCAACGCCATCGATCTTGTCAACCTCATCCATTACAGCCTGAGCCTGCTCTGCAGTAACATCGTCTTTTAAGAAAAGCTCAACCTCATCGTAGTCCGATTTTATCATTTCGGAAAACAGGTTCATGTTAACCGAGAGTACAAAAAAGAGTCCCAGAATCAGCATCATTGCTGTAATTGCAAAAACCGATGCCAGCGTCATACCTCTGTTTCTCTTCAGCTGCGTGAGAGCCTGTTTAATATTATAGCCTATACGATTAACCATACAAACCCTCCCTCATCAGATCTGTGAGAGTTCTCTCGTGAAACCCGTAAGCACCCTCTCCATCTCTTACAATATGACCGTCTTCAATAGCAACTACACGCTTTTGCATTCTGTCTACGATATCCTTTGCATGCGTAACCATAACAACTGTAGTTCCTGCATCGTTAATCTGTTCCAGAAGATCCATAATGTCAGCTGCAGTCTGCGGGTCAAGGTTTCCTGTAGGTTCATCTGCAATCAGAAGAGACGGATTGTTGATTATTGCTCTTGCAATTGCAACTCTCTGTTGTTCTCCTGCTGATAGCTCATTAGGGTACTTGTCCACCTTGTCACTGATGCCTACAAGCTCAAGAGCCTGTGGAACGCGTTTTCTAATCTGACGCATAGTTCTGTGATGTATTTCCATGGCAAAAGCCACATTTTCATATACTGTTTTCTTCGGCAGCAATCTAAAGTCCTGAAAAACAATTCCTATTTTTCTCCTGAGTGCAGGAATCTCTCTGTTACTTAACTGGGTAACATCCTTGCCGTCAACGATAATCCTACCGCTGTCTGCATTAATCTCCTTCATCAGCAGTTTGATAAAAGTAGATTTACCTGCTCCGCTCGGGCCTACCAGAAAGACAAAATCCCCCCTGTCAATATGAATACTTGCATTTTCCAGTCCAATGTTGCCACTGTACGTTTTTGTTACATTTTCAAGTGTTATCATAAAAATCCTTTCTGAGTATTGCTATAGAATAGTATACTACAAAATAAGCCTTTTTTAAACCGTGCCACCACTATTAATTGTGTTTTTTTTGTGATTCGGCGCCCGTTGTTGCGATTATTCTGTATTTTTTTCAGCCGAAGGAATCTGTCAGAATTTCCCGTATTTCAGCCGTTTCCCAAAGGTATGAACCCCTGTATTCAGCAGCATAAATCAAAGAATCCTCTATATGTTCAAGCCAGGTTATGGCACTATCCCTCACTATGGACTTGACCTGTCTTTTGCTCACTCCGGGATTTACATTGTAGATAACCCACAGATGATTCCGGTTGTTTGCAGCAAGCCTCTGCATTTTGGGAATTCGTTCAGAAGCTCTGATTATCCGCGAAGGCAAAGGATCTACCAGAAATATCAAAGCATCCATATCCTCAAAGAAAACATCATACATATCGCAACACCCGAAATCATAAATGCACAAGTCTCCTCTGGCAGAAAATATCAGCCTTCCCATCTGTGCAGCAGTAAGAACAATATCAGTCCTGACGTCATGCGGAGTTATAATTCTCCAGTTCACTCCCTCATCTGTATTATCATCGCCATAAAGCTTTTGGTCATCTCTTGCCATTTCGTAGAAGTCGGTAAATCCGGTTCTTTTGAACCGACTGTCAGCCGCCATACTGTCATAAAGAAGAGCTCTTTTCTGTCTGGGAACTCCGCACTCCGTATAGCATACCTTGTGCCCCATATCGGCAATATAAAGTGCAAAGGAGGAAGCATACAAAGCACTGAATTCTCCCGTTCCAAGGTCTATAAAAGCTATATTTCTACACTTCAGAATCAGTTCCTCAGGTGTTGTTACAGACTTAAACATTTTGCTTTTCCCTCCCCTCAAGTTTCTCTGTAAAAAAATTCTACAGCCATAGTTTGGGGAATTCAAGCCATAATCTCAAAATCGAGTAGGAGCTAACAGGTAGCCCCTCTCACACCACCGTACGTGCCGTTCGGCATACGGCGGTTCAATTCAAATAATAATCCATGCAACTTAGAAGTCCTCGCCTCGCGAGGATTTCTTTGCTTATGAGGTGCAGTCCTGTAGTTTTAGCTACCGCTTGGTAATGGTCTCCAAATCCCACGGACTGCTTTGCCATCCACTCCGGAGCTCCGAGTTTTCTAAGCCCCCAGTATCGTTTAGTTGCCTTCTTCCATTGTTTCCATATGACTATCCTCATGCGGGTTCGTAAATGCTCGTCTATTTTCTGTAGTGCTGTTTTCATGCTTCCTATCCTGAAATAGTTTATCCACCCTCGTATCACCTGATTCAGTCTCTCTATCCTGTAGTCCATGCTTACAGGCCAGCTTCTCTTTGTCAGCTGTTTCAACGCTCTTTTGAATTTCAAGACAGAGTCCTGATGCGGTCTTGCCTTCCACCCCTCCGCGTCTTTCCAGAACCCGAATCCGAGGTATTTGAGTCTGCCCGGTTTCGTGACTTTCGTCTTTGTCATGTTCACTTTAAGCCCAAGCTTTCTCTCTATCCAGCTCGTTACTGTGTGCATCACTCTGTTTGCTGCTGCACTGCTTCCTACTGCTATCACACAGTCATCTGCATACCTGACAAAGTGCAGTCCTCGTCTCTCAAGTTCCTTATCAAGCTCATTGAGCATGATATTGCTTAACAGCGGTGAGAGGTTTCCTCCTTGTGGTGTCCCCTTGCCTGTCTCCTCATATCTTCCCTTTATCATTACCCCTGCATTGAGGTATTTCCTTATCAGGGACTCTGTATCAGGGTCATCTATGAGTTTGTGTACAAGCGTCATGAGTTTATCCTGTGGCACATTGTCGAAGAATTTCTCCAGGTCGATATCCACTACATATGTGTAGCCATCATTGAAGTATTCCAATAGTTTTATCACTGCCTGCTGTGCTCTGCGTCCCGGTCTGAAGCCATAGCTGTTCTCACTAAAGTGTGGTTCAACTATTGGCGTCAGCCTCTGCGCTATTGCCTGTTCTATGATTCTGTCTACCACTGTTGGTATCCCGAGGTTTCGCACTCCTCCATTTGGTTTTGGTATCTCTACTCTCTTCACCGGCTTTGGCTTGTACTTTCTCCTCCGGATCTTGTCCCGGATATCTATCCAGTTTTCTTTGAGATACTTATCGACTTCCTCTATTGTGATTCCATCGACTCCACCTGCCCCTTTATTGGCTTTTACCCTTTTGTAGGCAAGCAGCATATTCTCTCTACTCAAGATTTCCTCAAGCAACTGCGACATGGATCACGTCTCCTTTCTCTGCTATGCTTCGTATCCTTTCCCCTACATTCTGTGGAAGTTTCGCTCCGTTACGTCTTTGCTACTATCTTCCTCGTCGGATATGGATACTTACTTTTACAAGTCCATTTGACTTGAATCGTTCGGCCCTTCGCTCCACTCTCATTACAAGAACTTCCTCACTACTATGGCTTCTGCTGACTCCTCATAGTTCGTTGTTACTACAGTTTTATCTGCCTATGAGGTCTCACGGGGTAAGCTCGCCAGTCTTTCCTCGTCTACCTGCCTGATTTACCTGCATGGGTTACGGTTGCCTTTTGGACTTCGTGACTTTTGGCTCACTTATCCGCCATGCAAGCCTTGGTATCAGGTTCCTGTTCGTCAGGCTACGATTTCGCTATCCCTTCTTCTCGCCCATACCTCGCGATATGAACCTTGGGAATCGCTTTCAGGTTCGTCGGCAACTACGCCCTTTGTGGACTTTCACCACAGACTGACGGCATGCCCGTCATACCAAAAAACGACCTGCAGGTCTTCCCCACAGGTCGTCTTATCTTTAGTTTGATTTA
>CALHKP010000076.1 GCA_938034165.1 uncultured Clostridia bacterium
CAAGCTCCCACGGTCATCTTACACAATCATTTCTGCATGGCTGAACTGTTACATTTTATGATTGAAAAATGAAAGCGACAGGAATATAATAGTTAACATAAGTTTACAATAAGTGAGGGAGAGGTTTGATGGCAACACAGAATGGAACAGGAAGAATGGTCAGCAGAGAGGTGGATTTCTGCAGAGCCTATAGTATGGAAGCGAAGGAACAGCTTGAAAAATTATTTTTAAGGAATCGGATTTCTTACTTTATTGAATGGCAGGATCGTTCCTTATTCTCCCGCATATTTGGAAAGAATGAAAAAGGAAAGAATATTTTTACAATTCGAATTAATGAAGCCGACATTGAAAAGGCAACCGAGCTTGTCAATGGAATTGACTCCGTGAAAATCCGCAAAAAGAAAGAGAATGAAAGATAAGTTATCGGGTGCTCAATGGGCACCCGTTTTCTTTGTGCAGAGCACTTAGTGAAGCCAAGCCGAAGGCGAAGGCTGAACTTAGTGCGAGCCAGTTCGGAACACTTAACGAGTGCGAGCTGAAGGCGAAGCAGGAGTTTAGTGAGAGGAACAAGCAGAGCTTAGTGAAGCCAAGCCGAAGGCGAAGGCTGAACTTAGTGCAGAAGTTATATTGGAGATTTCTTGGGCTTGAGTCGGGGTATAGAAAAAGAAAATGGAATAAAATACCCAGAGCAGTTGGTAGGCGTGGGTATAAAATAGAAAAAGAGTTTACGATACCCTCGCAATAAAAATCATGAGGACAAGATGATGAAAAAGTTTTCTATACCCACAAAAATATAATTGAATGAATTTCCACAAATAAAGAAGGAGAGTATGAGAAAACGGTCATGAGTATGGAACATAGGAAACATCAAAATAACAAGCAGAAGAATGATAAGAAGCAAGCGACAGATAGGAAACAAAAGACAGATAGGAAGCAAGAAACAGATAAGAAACAAAAGACAGGTAAAAGTCAAGAGACAAATAAAAAATATAAGACAGGTAAGAGTCAGGAAACAGATAAGAGATATAAGGCAGATAAGAGTCAGGAAACAGATAAGAGGTATAAGGCAGATAAGAGTCAGGAAGCAGATCAGAAATATAAGACAGGTAAGAAACAAAAAACAGGTAACAGGCAGGAAATATATAAGAAAGAAGCAGTGAATGGAAAAGATAACCGCATGCATTTAGATAAGAATGAAGTGCAAGAGAAAAAAGAAATTCGAGAAAAGAAAAAATTGCAAGTCAGAAATCAAATTCAACATCAGTCACCGATGCAACAACCAAGTGCATCTCTCATGTGTCCGGTTGAAAAGAAATGCGGAGCCTGCAATTATCTTTCTGTGGATTACGATAAACAGCTTAAGAAGAAACAGCAGGACTTAGAGCAGTTATTACGTCCCTTTGGCAAGGTTGAGGGAATCATTGGAATGGAAAATCCCTATCATTACCGTCATAAGGTGCATGCGGTATTTGATCGTGACCGTAAGGGAAATATCCTGGCAGGTGCTTATCAGGAAAATACGCATCAGGTGGTTTCTACAGAAGGCTGCCTGATCGAAAACGAAAAAGCCAGTGCAATTATCCAGACCATTAAGATGCTGCTGCCTTCTTTTCGGATTAAAACCTATGATGAAGATACCGGTTATGGACTGCTGCGTCATGTGCTGATTCGTGTAGGACATGCAACAGGACAGATCATGGTAATTCTGGTATTAGGATCGCCCATTCTGCCTTCCAAGAATAACTTTGTTAAAGCACTTCGTAAAGAGCATCCGGAGATTTCAACAGTCGTTGTAAATGTAAATGACAGGAAGACAAGCATAGTTCTTGGAGAAAAAGAGCAGGTAATATATGGTCCAGGCTATATTCAGGATCGCCTGTGTGGGCTTACTTTTAAAATTTCACCCAAGTCATTTTATCAGGTAAATCCGGAACAGACGGAAAAGTTATACCGAAAAGCAATGGAATATGCAGGTCTGACTGGGAAAGAAAAGGTATTGGATGCTTACTGTGGAACCGGCACAATCGGTATGGTAGCAGCCAGACAGGCGCAGTCCGTCATTGGAGTGGAATTAAATAAAGATGCCGTAAAAGATGCAATTATCAATGCCAAGCAGAATGATATTCACAACATCCGCTTTTATAATCGGGATGCCGGTGAGTTCATGGTAGAGCTTGCAGACAAACAAGAAAAGGTTGATGTTGTGTTCATGGATCCGCCACGAAGCGGCAGTGATGAGAAGTTCCTGTCTTCACTTGTGAAGCTGCAGCCTGACCGTGTAGTCTATGTTTCCTGCAATCCCGAAACCCTTGCGAGAGATCTTAAATACCTGACAAAGAAAGGATACGAGATGAAAAGGGCAGTAGGAGTTGATTTATTTCCGATGACGGTGCATGTTGAGTGCGTGATAATGATGCAGTATTGT
>CALHKP010000077.1 GCA_938034165.1 uncultured Clostridia bacterium
TGGCAATCTGCGCTTAGTCAAGCTCTGAAAATGACAGTGCAGATTGCGACTATTAGAATATGCACTGTTTTTGGTTTATCATTTATAGTCTATAGAAATCGGCTCTTTATTACTCTAAAATAATAAAAAAAGGGAACTGCCGCATAAACCTGTTATGCTACAGTCCCATCTCTTTAGCAATCATTTTAAATTTGTTCAGCTTTCGCCGCCTACTCTTCTCCGGCGCCTTCTGCGTAAACACTTGGAATTCCGTAATACTCTTCTAATGTAATCCAGTCACCGTTGTTATACAGTTTTGCTGCCAAATCCTTTCCTACATATCTCAGGTGCCATGGAGAGTAATCATATCCTGTTACGGATTCCTTACCGCTTGGATATCTTACGATGAATCCGTACTTGTAACAGTTGCTCAGAATCCATTTGCCGTCTTCTGAATCCGCAAAATCTGCCGATGTCTTATTCACATCATATGCGTATCCGCTCTGGTGTTCAGAGAAACCTGCCTTTGGTTCAGCTGTCAGAGCCTTCTCTTCTCCCAGTTCCCTAACCTTGCTATAATATCTTGAGCTCTGCGCACCGTAAGATCTGTAGGTGCTCAGAATTTCTATAAATCTGCCTGCCTTATCAGCTGCATCTAGCATTTCGTTAAATGCCTTGTATCCGTCTTCGTTTACTCCCGGTGCATAACCCGAGTCAGCCTCAAACGACTTGTTGATAATCGGCTGACCGTCAATCATCACAACTCCGTCTTTGCGTTCTGCAACAAATCCTTTCTCTGTATAGAATTTGTCCCCGTCCTTCAAATCCTTCGGTTCAATAACAGTAACGCTTACCTTCTTCTTGGTTTCGTTTCCGGATGAATCTTTGGAGCTCAAAGTAACATCATATGTTCCCTTCTTACTCGAATCAATCTTGCCATCTGCGCTAACCTTGATTTTTTCTCCCGAGTTATCACTTGCTGAAGTCAGTTTAACCAGGTCAACCTTGCTGTCCTTGAGTATGTTAAAGCTTTCGTCACACTGAATTACAGGCGCTGTTGTGTCAACAATCGTAACATCAAAGGTGTATTCTCTCGTCTTATCTCCAAACTTGAGCATAACCTCGCATTCTGTTTTTCCCAGCTTGGATGTGTCAATCTTGGATTCCGAATAAATGACGCCGCCATCATCTATGCGCTCAATGAAGGAAGATGCATCAACCTCGCTGTTAATCTCTGCCTCGACCTTTTCTACAAGATGAACCTTAGATGCCGTTCCGAAAAGATTAAAATAGATGAACATACCGACAACTGCGATAGCCGCCACTAGCAAAACTACCAAAACGCCTTTCATTATGATTTCGCTTTTCTTTGGTTTTGCAAATATATATTTATTACGCTTTTTTGCAAACATACTGACTCTCCTTGTAACTCACGCTATTCCCTAGTTTGTGCATATATAATCATGATACCATATTTTGTGCAAAATATAAACAAAAGCTTTTTAACTTCATAAAAAAATCACGCTAGCCAACCATGGTTGCGATGCCTTACGTGATTTGTGCAAAAATCAGACGCGGAAATTTTACTTTCCGCGCCTGTGTAATTACCATATTAAGTTTTTGCTTTTCCGGTTACATTGCTGCAACGTTTTTCTTCAGAGTATTGAAGTTTTCTACAATTTCTTTAGGAAGATTGTCGAATTTTTCGTAGAATTCTTCGATTCCCTTTACTTCTTCTTCCCATGTTGCTTTGTCCAGTGAAAGCAATCTTTCGAGAGTTTCTCTGTCGATATCAAGTCCTTCTGTATTAAGATCTTCAGGTCTTGGTTCGTATCCTACTGCTGTTTCAACTGCGTCTGCTTTTCCGTCACATCTGTCGATCATCCATAGTAATACTCTCAGATTGTCTCCGAATCCAGGCCACATGAAGTCACCGTTTTCGTCAGTTCTGAACCAGTTTACATGGAAGATTTTTGGAGGGTTAGTCATCTTCTTACCCATATCAATCCAGTGCTGGAAGTATTCTGCCATATCATATCCACAGAATGGAAGCATAGCCATAGGGTCATGTCTTACGACACCAACCTGACCGTTAGCAGCAGCTGTTGTTTCAGATGCCATTGATGAACCTAGGAATACACCGTGGTTCCAGTCTCTTGACTGATGTACAAGCGGTTCTGCCTTTGCTCTTCTTCCGCCGAAGATAATAGCTGAAATAGGAACGCCTTCTCCTGTTGAGAATTCCTTCGCAATTGTAGGGCAATTCTTTGCAGGTGCTGTGAATCTTGAGTTAGGATGTGCACCCTTTTCTTCTGATTCTTTTCCGTTCCATGGTCTTCCAAGCCAGTCTTCTCCGTTTTCAGGAGGGTTCTTGTCGAGTTTTTCCCACCATACAGTGTTGTCATCCAGATTTCTTGCAACGTTTGTGAAGATAGTGTCTCTGTGTGTTGTAGCCAATGCATTAGGATTTGATTTTTCATTTGTTCCCGGTGCAACACCAAAGAATCCGTTTTCCGGATTAACTGCGTACAGTCTTCCGTCTTCACCAATTCTGAGCCATGAAATATCATCTCCGATTGTTGACACTTTGTATCCCTGCTTCTTGAGGTAGTCAGGTGGTGTCAGCATTGCCAGATTTGTTTTGCCGCATGCACTTGGGAATGCACCGCAAACGTATTTGACATCTCCGTCCGGTTTTTCAATTTTTAGAATAAGCATATGCTCTGCCATCCAACCCTCTTGTTTTCCTAGGAATGAACCTATTCTGAGAGCCAGACATTTCTTTCCAAGTAATACGTTTCCGCCATAAGCTGAGTTAATGGACCAGATTGTATTATCTTCTGGGAAGTGTGCAATGTATTTTTCTTCTTCGTTAATCTGAGCCTTTGAATGCAGGCACTTAGTGAAGTCTGCACCATTATTTAGGGCTTCGATTACGTCTCCGTTTACTCTTGTCATGATTGCCATGCTGAGTACTACATAAATAGAGTCGGTAATTTCGATTCCGATTTTAGCAAAGTCTGTTCCTACAACTCCCATTGAGAATGGAATTACGTACATCTTACGGCCTTCCATTGAACCATCAAAGAGTTTGCCCATCTTTGCATACATTTCTTTTGGGTCAACCCAGTTGTTTGTTGGACCTGCACCTTCTTTGGTTCTTGTGCAGATTACAGTTCTCTTTTCGTCTCTTGCTACATCTTTTGGTTTAGTGCGGTAGTATAGACATCCTGGCAGTTTTTCCTTGTTGAGTTCAATCATTTCACCAGTTGCGAGCGCATCTTTTCTGATTTCTGCAAGCTGCTCTTCACTGCCATCAACCCATACGATTTCTGCAGGCTTAGTCATAGCCGCCATTTCGTTAACCCAATCGATTGCTTTCTGATTCTTAATCATTGTCATAAATTTTTCTCCTTTTCTCCTACTTATAACAATTTTTTAGCATACCTTATTCAATTGTCCGGACAAAACGTCCTAATTCTCATTCTATACCATTTTTTTATGTTTGTCACGCGATAACGCGGATTCTTATTGAAATTTCATACGAAATTTGTTTCGTTTTTGATAAAACGAAAGCCGCACATAAAGTGCGGCCTTCTGTCACATTGAATGTGATTAAGTTCAGATGTATAAACGTATATAGTTATTCTTTTTATACTAATTCTCCAGCGTCTGCCTTTGCCTGTTCTTCTGGAGTCATCTTTGTGCAAGTGATACCAGCAAATGCTAATATGAATGTTACGATAGGCATTGACCAGTTGAATACTGCCCATGGAGCATATGTTGCAGCTGTTACGCCAAGTGTAGCGTAGATGTACATACCGCAAGTGTTCCAAGGAACTAAGCATGATGTAACTGTACCTGCTGATTCCAAAGCATTTGATAAGCATTTAGGGTGGAGACCTGCTGCTCTGTAAGCGTCTGCATACATTCTACCTGGAACGAGGATTGAGATGTACTGTTCAGGCATAGCGATGTTTGAAGCGATACAAGTAAGTTCTGTTGCACCGATAAGAGCAGGACCGCTCTTGATAACCTTAGTAATCTTGTTGATGATTACTTCTAACTGTCCTGTACCTTCCATGATTCCACCAAACATCATAGCGATGATTGTCATCAGAATTGATGAAGCCATGTTCATAAGTCCACCGTTAGTTAACAGATCGTTAAGAGCTTCAATATCTGTGTTGCAGATAAATCCATTTCTTGCGATTGTTAACCAATCACCGAATGTAACGCCGTGGTGCATTAATTCTAAGTCTTCGTTGAAGATTGCTAAATCTCCCTGGAAGATTGGAGCAAGGATAGCACCTGCAATCAATCCAAGTGTGATACCAGGGATAGCAGGAACCTTAAATGCAATAGCAAGTATAACTACTACTGGTGGCAGTAACAGGATTGGGTTAACATTGAATGTAGCCTGGATTCCGTCCATAAGAACCTGAACCTGTGAAGTATCAACGTTTCCTGATGCTGCATGCTTCATTCCATATACTCCGAAGAATACTAATGCGATTACATATGCAACAACTGTTGCTTTAATCATGTATTTAACGTGTGTAAATACGTCTGTACCAGCCATAGCTGGAGCTAAGTTTGTAGTATCTGATAATGGTGATAATTTATCTCCAAAGTATGCACCTGCCATGATAGCTCCGCAAGTTGGTCCCATTGGCATTCCAAGACCGTTTGCGATACCTACAAGTGCAAGACCCATAGTTCCCATTGTTCCCCATGATGAACCTGTTGCCAGTGAAGTAACGGAACATACAAGAACTGTTGCAATCAAGAAGATTGATGGTGATAATAATTTAAGTCCGTAATAAATCATTGTAGGAATTGTACCTGATACAAGCCATGTTCCTACCATCATGCCGACAATTGCAAGAATCAGAATTGCCTGCATAGCTCTTGAAATACCAGTGATCATCATTTCTTCTACTGATTCCCACTTGTATCCAAGTCTGAGAGCCATAAGTGCCGCAATAATTACACCAATAAACATTGGAATATGTGGATCTACTCCAAATACTGCGATACCGATAGCCATTACAATAACGAGTCCTAAAAAGGATACAATCGCTTCCCATAAATAAGGTGTGCGAGGTTCCTTTACCTTAGCTTCTTTACCCATAAGCCTTCTCTCCTTTTCTATAATGGATATACATCTGTCATGTTGTAATTCTAACTCATTTTGAAGTCTTTTGCAACACAGAATACTCAGAAATTTATTACAAAACTACCATATTCGGGTTCTTGCTTTATAACGCTTGAATATGGTGGCTTTTTATCAATATATTGTGTTCTTTCACTATGGCCTACCCGTATTTTGTAGTCAATCTGATAATCCCTTCACAATTCATTCACAATCCGTCATTTTTGCATATAAATAAGAAAGTACAGGTTCTCTTGTTTCCACAAAAAAACACCTGCCGCACACATTTACAGCAGATGTTTTCATCACTTGTTTTTCAATTTTTTGACTCTTATTTTACGTATTTTCTTTCTACATATGCGCTTGTTGCAGCCTTTAACATTCCGCCGTAGCCAAGTTCAAAACTTACAACATCGCCGACTTTGTATTCTTTATCTGTATGTGTTACATCGAGAATGATATGGTCTGAGCTTCCGCCCATGATTTCGATTTTTTCATCGCAAGGAGTCATGCTTCCAAGGTCGATATCCTGTTTACCGATTGCAATGATTGCTCTCTTCATCATTCCTCTGTCTTCGTAGTATGGTTTTTCACCAAACGCATCAACACCTACTTCACCGATTGGAAGTGATGGTTTTTCTTTCAGTTCAACAATCTGAGCTTCAAGAATCAAAGCATCGCTTACAGTTCCCGGAAGTTTTGTTTCATATGCTGTATCATTACCCAGCAGGAATGATTCACCCAGTCTGAGGTTGTTGATTCCTTTAGGAAGTTCGCCCTTTCCGATCAGATAGATTGAGCTTGAGTTTCCTCCGGAAACCATTTCGAGTTTAATTCCATGTTTTGCTTCGATTTCGTGAGCGATTTCCACAAGCTGTGAAAGGTTATCATTCTTTGGAATGATTGCACCGTAGCAAGTCAGGTTTACACCGATTCCGTACAGGTTGATATTGCTCATTTCTTTAATTTCTGCAACTGCTTCGTCAATCAGGTCGCGATTCTTGAAGAAAATACCTTCTCTCAGGTCGCCTAAGTCAATCATTAGAAGAATATTGTGCATAACATCGATTTTCTTTGCTTCTTCATTCAGCATTCTTATAGTTGAAAGCTCTGAGTTGAAGGAAAGGTCAACGTATTTTACAACATCTTCAACTTCACAATGCATTGGAATTCTAAGAAGAACAGTCTTTTTGCCTTCGCCTCTCACTACATCCGCAAATGTTTTGATATTCTTTACTCTTGAGTCAGCAACAAAATCAACATAAGGATTTGCTGCTACCATCTTTACCATTTCGTGGTCAGCACAAAGTCCCTTGGTTACGATCATCATGCTGCATCCGCCGTCGTCTTTTGTGATTTTACCCACAGCGTTAAGGTTGTCTTCGAGTTTTTTCAAATTGATTGTCAGTTTAGGATACATGTTCTCCTCCTTGTAAACAAATAAATGATTAAATTCTTCTATCAAAGTTTAGTAGTTTGTGTTTCTGTTCTGGCAGTGAATTCTGCTGCAAGTCTTGCAGTCGTGAGTGCAGTCACCCATGTTCTGAACCCATTTGCCCTGAACTCCGTCTCCTTCAACAAGGCCAGCCTTCTGTCCGCGGTAGCCCTTTTTCTTTTCTGCTTCAACTTCTTCAGCAGATGCTCCGCCGATAGCCTCTTCTTCCTTGCATGCGGACATGTCGTATCCCATGTCTTCCATCTCTTTGATGTGCTGCTGGTATTCTTCTTCCTTTGCGTCCATTGCATTTGTCTGCTTTTCGGCTTCTTCTAATGCCTTTGATTTGAACACATATGATACTTCTTCTTTTTTCTCAGGGAACTTGAAACGGAGACTCTTTTCCAGAAGTCTGATTGCCGCTTCTCTGTGTCTCTTTGACAGAACGCCAAGAGATGCCATGATATAGTCGTTATCTACAAGAATTTCCGCATGGTCTGTAGGGAACAGCAGCATTCCTGTTTCGTTGTGGGCAGGGATGCTCTTCATGATTTCAACTCTGTGAGGAAGTCTTGTCAAAGCTCCGCCTGTTCCGACTATATATTTAACCTGTGTCAGGTCCTTTCCTTCTGCAACAGTACTTCTTCCGGATGGTCCGTAAATGTATCTGATCTGTCCTGCATGACGTTCAACTGCCTTAAGTACAGCTTCTTTTGTCAGTCTTTCAACCAGCTTAAATTCTGCTTCTGTCTTTGGAATTGCAACATAGCTTTCGAGTGTCTCGTCAAGGTCGATTCCCATCTTGACACATTCTTCTCTCAGCTTTTCTTCGCCGATTGATTCGATTACCTTCATTCTGTTAACGTAAACACCAAGGTCACCTTCTACGGTTCTCTTTGCCTTTGGTTCAGGTGAAATCATGATTCTTGCAATCTTATCGGATTCTGTTGCAACTGAGTGAAGGTCTGTAGTCGCTCCGCCTACGTCGAGAACAATCAAATCGCCAAGACAGTCATAGAGAAGTTTGGTACATTCCATTACAGCTCCCGGTGTAGGAATGATTGGACCGTTAACCATTTCTCTTACGTGTTCCATTCCCGGTGCATGTGTGATGTGTTGCTCAAAGGCATCCTGAATTACCTTTCGACAAGGTTCAACATTCAAATCGTCAATCTTTGGATATACGTTTTCTACGTTGTAGAGCTGCTGTCCGCTTTCCTCATCAAAGATGAGTTTCATTTCTTCCTGGTTTTCGATATTTCCGGCATAAATTACAGGAATCTTAAGTCCCATGTTTCTTATCATTTCGGCATTATCAAGAGCTGTATCTCTTTCGCCGTAGTCAACACCGCCTGCAATAAGAATCAGGTTAGGATTGATTTCTTTAATCTTTGCTATATCAGTCCTTCTGAGTCTTCCGGATGTTACATAGTGAATAATTCCGCCTGCTCCAAGAGCTGCCTCTTTTGCTGCTTTTGCTGTCATGTCATACACAAGTCCGTGTACAGTCATCTTGAGACCGCCGGCAGCAGATGAAGTTGCAAGCATTTCATCATATTCGAGACTGTCAATGCCCATTTTTTTGCACAGGTCGTCGATTGCTCCCTGAAGACCGATTCTAACATCTCCATCCATAACAGATGTAGGTGCCTGACCCTGAGCCCAGAAAATCGGATTTTCTGTGTCAAGATCTTTGAAAGCATTTACTACTGTCGTCGTAGAACCTATTTCCGCTACTAATACATCTACCTTCATACTTTTTCCTTTCTCCGTATTATTTAACTTACCTTTGCGTCTATGTTATCGCGTTTCGCTGTTGTTTTCAAATTTAATTTTATTAACAAATGGGGCGGGCTAATGCCCGCCCCAAATGTCTGTCTAACTATTAGTGCTACGTAGTTATACTTTTTATATTAGAGTTCTCCTCTTCTTCTCATAGCTTCTTCTGCTAAGAATGTAGCTACATCGATACCGTGAGAATCTCTTCCGAATCCTTCGTCAATACCTGTTGCTCTAGCATCTTCAGGAATTACCTGAGTACCGCCTGCACAGATAATAACTTTGTCTCTGATACCTTTTTCTACTGCAAGTTCGTGAATTCTCTTCATGTTCTTGTAGTGGATGTTATCGTGAGAAATGATAGTTGATGCCATGATAGCATTAGCATTTAATTCTACTGCAGCGTCAACAAGTTTTTCTACAGGAACTGATGTTCCGAGGTAGTTTACTTTGATACCCCATTTTTCGATTCCGCCGTGCTTGATGTTGATGATTTCACGAAGACCTACTGAGTGTTCGTCTTCACCAACTGTACCGCAAACTACTACCATTGGATGTTCTTCGAATTCCTTGTATAAAGTTGCGTCATCAAGGTGATGTGGTTCAGGTGGAATTTCAAGAGTTGATGGGTCTACGTCAAAGTTAACTTTACCCTTCATTTCAATTCTTGTACCTTCTGCTTCCTGCATTACTTCTTTACTTGTAACTTCTGGGTTTTCAAGTCCAAGTTTTCTACCGATTTCAAGAGCAGCAGCTTCTGCAGTTCTTGTATTTGCAGGAATCATCATTGTCATAAGAACTACGCCGTCTCCGCACCATTCCATTTCAGGTTTGATTGCATCGCCGTCTAAGTACTTAGTAACTTTTTCTAATCTGCGGTCTACGCAGTCATCTTCGTTAAGTTCGTCGATGAATACGATTTTGCTTCTGTCTTCAAATGTACATCCGCCGATAAGAGCTGATGGATTTTCAGGATCTCCGCCGTACTGTTCTACGTTGTTATATCCGTAGTGAGCAGTTACAGGAGCCATGTAGTCTTCTTCTCTTTCGAAGATGTAACCGTAGCCTACGCCACCTTCGATCTTTCTTGCGATACCGTCTCCGTTTCTTTCAGGATATTTAGCTGAGTCAACGAAGAATCCTTCCTGTACAGCCTGGAAGTATCCACCAACTTCGATGATTTCTTCCATGAACAGGCAAGCTCTTTCTTTGATGTCTCTAGCATTTTCTCTTAAAGGACCATCCTTCTTGAGTTCGATCATTTCCATCAGACCGTCCATACCGATTAATGCCTGTTTAGCATTGTCGCAAGCTTCCATGTTATAGATGTGCCATGGAACGTTTCTTCCTTCGTCAGGAGTGATTGTTGACTGAATGTCTGCGCTTGTCAGTTTTGAAATGAACATGTTCATTACATGTGTAACTGTAGCTTCTCTTACTGATGAGCAGATGTATTTTGTGTTCTGCTGAGCTCTCATCTTGTATCTTCCGCAGATGTCTCTAAGAGCTACTGCATAAGGAAGGTCAAGATACATACATGGAGCCGGAGTTGCTGTTGGAGGTACAGTTGACAGAGCGATATGGTCTGGCTTGATACCAACTCTTTCTGAGAACAGTGAGTTGATAGCGTGCTGAACGATAAGTTCAGGCATTACCTTCCAAGCTTCTCTAGCTGTAGCGTTAGCATTGTGAGCACCGTCAATCTGAAGAATTCCTGCCCAAGCAAGGATTTTCTTTGATTCGCAAGCGTCAACGAATGATCTTACGCAGTTGATATCTCTGTATAGTACGTTGTACTGAGGGTCCTGGTGAGCACCGGCAATACCTTCTTCAGCGAACATTACAGCAACGTCAGGACCAGCTACACCTGATACATATGAATGGTAGTTGATTGGACGTCCTACTTCTTCTTCGATAAGGTCGAGGGCCTTTCTCTGTGCTCTAACCTGTTTTCTTGTTACAGGAATACCACCGATACCCTGTGGAGTACCTTCCATAAGACCATCGATATGTGACTGGCCCATGTGTCTGATAACCATGATATGGTCAGCGCCATGCCAAGCTGCCATTCTCATTCTTCTGATATCGTCTTCAAATCTACCTGAAGCGATTTCAGTTGTGATTACTGGAAGTGGCTGTGGGTCGATGTCTCCGAAATACTTAGCAGGAGGTAGTGGAACACTCTGCTTTAGAGGTTCTGAACAATCCTTGTATTCGAAAGGTCCCATTTTGATTCCAGGAGCTGGAGTTCTCCAAGTCCAACCACGTCTTTTTGGCTCATATTTGTCGAGGTCTTTTATGATTTCTCTAACATCAAGCTTTTCGTTATGCTTTAAGATCATATCTGCCATTCTTATTTACCTCCCTTGAATAGTGCAACTGCATCATCCCAGTATTCACCGTTAGCTAATGCAATGCTTGCGTCTCTGATTGACATATCTTTATCTTTTGCGACTTTGTAAACAACGTGGCCTGCACCGTGTCCCATGAGACCTCTGTCCATACAACCGTCAACAATTTTCTGAGTGTCAAGGGATGAAACACCCATTCTTAAAAGTACTGATCTTTCAACAGATGGAGTAGTATTCTTTCTTCCCAGTTCAAGTAAAGGTGCTACTACCTGTTCTGTTAATTCCCAGAATCTGTCATACAGTTCTTCATCTGTAAGATTAGCTATATGCTTTCTTCTCTGTTCGAAATCGTCTTCTCTTCTCATTCTTTTTCTCCTTAATTTCTTAAGTTTCTAATTATTAAAGTCCTAAAGTTTCCTTTACGAAATCAACGTTAGTCTTAGTTTCTACTGCTAAGAATTCTAAGTCAGCTTCTGTTGGAACTTCAACGCCTGCCTTCTTAACAGCCTTCTTGATAAGTGACTTTCTGAAGTGTTCGATGTCAGCTTCTTTGTGCTGAACGAATCCTGGGTTTTCAGGAAGGATGATGTTTTCACCCGGTTTGTCTTCTTCCTGTGGGTTACCGAATCTGATATCGATTCCGTTATCTCTAGCAAATGAAAGCTGTGGCTGGATGTGCTTTCCTGCTCCAGTGTATTCAGTTTCACTGATTACGATAACTGCATCTTCAGGTAATTCACGAGCAAGTGAGAATGCTGCTGCAAGAGCAGTGTTTCCTGCAGGACCTCTTTCGATACCTTCTAAGTTAGCAAGAGCTTCTGTCATGTACATAACTTCACCCTGTGTAACTGTAACGTATCTATCCATGTAACGAAGTGGTCTAGCAGCACTTCTTGGAACGTCTGAGTGGTCTGGGTCTGTTGCATAAGGAACACCAAATCCAGTATGTCCTGTTGTGCATGATTTCTTGTTGAACTGTTCGTCTGAAGCCATGTGAAGACCTGTAAGGTCGATTGAAGCTGAAACCATTTCTGTGTTTGTAGCGCCAGCCTTGATCAGACCACGAGCAGTACCAGTCATCATACCGCCACCAGCGTTTGTGCAAACTACCATTTCAGGATCTTTTCCTACTAATTCACGACACTGCATAGCGATTTCGTAACCAAGTGTTTCTACACCTGCGATACCAAATGGTGAGTACAGTGATGCGTTGAAGTAGTGAGTATCTTCTAATACTGAAAGGAATGTATAGAATAATTCAGGTCCTACTGTAAGCTGAATTACTTCTGCGCCGTAAGCTTCGCATTTTCTTGCTTTTTCAACGATTTCAGGCTGTCCAACTCCGTGTGAGTCATAGCATTCCTGAACGATGATACATTCAAGACCCTGCATAGCAGCCTGTGAAGCTACTGCAGCACCGTAGTTACCTGATGTAGCTGCGATAACACCTTTGTATCCTAATTTCTTAGCGTGAGCAACTGCACATGCAGCTCTTCTAGCCTTGAAGCTTCCTGATGCGTTTGCTGCTTCGTCCTTTGCGAAGATTCTAGCACCGTATCCAGGTTTAGCATATTTTCTTGAAAGAGCTGAAAGGTTTCTTAACTCGATAAGCGGAGTGTTACCTACAGCTGTTCTTGCCTGAATTTTTGCTACTTCGTCAAGAGTGTATCCTGTTGACTTCATTAATGCTTCGTAATCAAATGCAACTGAACCTGATTCAAAATCTGCGTAGTCTAAACCTAACGCTTCTTTCATAATGTCATTTGATCTTCCCATTACGGAATCGTAATCTTTTGCTAATGCCATTATTTGTCACCTCCGAACATGATTTCTCTAAGCTGCTTGTCAATCTGAACGATTTCAGGGACAAATTTACCATAGCTATGAGTATAATATGGGTTTACTTCGATTAATGTACCCTTTTCAAGACGATTTGCTGCTGTCTTAATTGTAACAACATCACCGATTTCTGCATCTTCCTGCAGGAATCCTTTTGTCCACATTTCTAAGTCACATTTCTGTGTATCTGCTGGAATTTTAGCAGTTCTTTCTTCAGCTTTTAAAACAACTGAATGAATACGAACCCATTCACCTTTTTTAACCATTTTATAGCACTCCTTATAACATTAACAAACGCGGGAGTGGATTGTTTCCATCCCCCTCCTGCGTCTATTTTCTTTTTAATAATTATTTTCTGTCCTATTATTTTACGATTTTCTTGTCTGGGCAGATTCTGTCTCTCAGGTCTCCCATAAGAGCTCTTGGAACTGGAAGGTCAATCATTGTCTTCAGACCAGCTTCAGCATTGATAACCTGTGGAATCATGTTTACGCACATAGCGATTGTTCCAAGACCACCTTCAACTTCTGGGCTGTTAACCATGTTTACGTTTGGAGTTCCCTTGATGATTACATAGTCACCAGTCTGAACGCCAACCTGTTCAGGTTCGATCTGCTGTGGGTGTTCCATTCTAACTTCCATACCGTTGCTTAGAGTAGCATCAGCAGTCATAGCAACACCTGCGCATGATCCAGCTGCAGCGAATCCGTGAGGTGACTTTCTGTCAACGTCAGTTGTGATTGGGTTCATGTCCTGAGCGAACTTATCAACTGATAGTCCAAGACCTTCAGCGATCATTCCTACTGATTCAGCGAATCCAACGTGTCCAGCCATTGTTCCGTTAGCTTTTCTTTCGAGGAATTCTTCAACTGAGATACCGATTCCCTGTTCTTCCATTACAGCCTTACCGAATGGTGACAGTGAGTTAACTCTTCTTGAAAGGATGTGTTCTACGTCTACCATGCATCCTGTCATAACAAGAACAAGAAGGTCCATGATGTGTCCTGGGTTGATACCAGTTCCTAGGCATGATACGCCGTTTTCTTTAGCGATCTTGTCAAGTTCAGCAGCTAGTTCTGGTTCCTGTGCAGCAGGGTAAGCCATTTCTTCAGCTGAAGTGATAACGTTGATCTTCTGTTCCATGATGTACTTTAATTTGTCAAATGCATTCTTTGTGAATGAGTCTGTGCAAAGAAGAACGATGTCAGCAGCACCCGGTTTGATAGCATCTTTGTAGTCCTGAATGATAACGTCAGGTCTGTCGCCTCTTTCAGTCTTGATGTAATCGTACATTGAAGTACCGATCTTCTTGCCTCTACCTACTGCTCCTACGATGTCTACACCTTTCTTTGAAAGCAGCATGTCAGCCATTCCGCCACCCATAGCGCCAAGACCCCAGATAATTACTTTTACATTTTCCATTGCTTTTCTCTCCTTTTGTTAAAAAACTTTTTATAAAAAATATAACTACTCCATAACGGCACGTAGAATATTTTCTCACGCTACCATTATCGTGTTGCCATAATTAAAAGCAAATTCTATGCCAAACCGATTCTTGTATGCAAGATTTTCATTCTGAATAATCGACGTCCATTTTTCAATGCTTTTTTCGAACATTATTAAGTTTTCAGAATGTTTATCCATTTTGTTAATCAGATTTCGCTTCCAAAAAACGGCTTTAGTGCAAATTTTTTTGCTATTTTAATGCAAATTATTTTGCACTATTCTTTAATTCCGTACTTTTTCAGCTTGTGTTGAAGGGTTTGCCTCTTCATTTTCAGAATTTCCGCCGATTTTGTCACATTTCCTCCGGTTTCAATCATAGTTTTTCTGATAATTTCCTTCTCTAGGTTTGCAAGGTATTCATCAAGAGCGCCTCGTCTGTCCCATTTTTCAATGTCGTCCTCAATTATTTCCGTATTCATCGGCATCTGAAGCAGCTTTTCCGTAAGAATATGCTCGCCTCCGGCCATAGAAACCGCCTGGACAATTATATTATCAAGCTCTCGCACGTTACCGGGATAGTCGTACTCCATTAGCTTTTCAAGTACAGAGTCCGCAACCATCCAAAGCTGCTTGTCATACTTCTCATTGTACTTCGCAAGAAAAGCCTCCACAAGAAGTGGTACATCATCTATTCTGTCCCGCAGCGGCGGTATCGCTATATTTACTACATTTAATCTGTAATAAAGGTCCTTTCGCAGCTTTCCTTCATCCATCAGCTTTTGCGGTCTTTCGTTTACAGTTGCAATAATTCTCGTATCAACCGGTATATCCTTGGTTCCACCGACACGTCTTACATAATCCTCTTGAAGCACTCGAAGCAGCTTACTCTGAAGGTCGTAAGGCATTGCACTTACCTCGTCTAAGAGTAAAGTCCCTCCACTAGCCTGTTCAAACAACCCGGCACGATCCACAGCTCCGGTAAATCCACCCTTTGCAGTACCGAACAAAATTCCTTCCAACAAAGCCGGTGGCAGTGCCGCACAGTTCTGCGCAAGAAAAGGCTTGTTTTTTCTGTCACTGGCATAGTGAATACTCTGAGAAAACAGCTCTTTACCGGTTCCGGTTTCACCATAAATGAATACCGAAGCACCGTTGGTTGCCGCTCTTTTTGCACGCTCAATTACAGCTGCAAATTCTTTGTTTTTGCCGATTATGCTGTCAAATGTATAGCGTCTGACCTTTGGTACTGCTTTATTTGGGGATCTTTTTTCCTCCTGCAGATCAAGGATTGTATTGCTCATGGACTTGATGTTTGTTATATCCTTTGCCACTTCTATTGCCGCAACTATTTTGCCGTTATCCATAACAGGAACAGTACTGTTAATAGTAGTGATTTCTCTTCCGTACAGATTCTTATATGTCTGCTGTTTATTCTGAGTTGCTACGCCCTTTTTCAGTGCCTGAAACATGGTGCTGTCAGACAGTTTCACCCCCGGAAAGGCTCTGTGAAACTCTTTCCCAAGGACTTCATCTGCGCCGATTTGCTCCATTGCAGACATGGCTTTGTTGTAAAAAACGCCTTTGCCCTCGTCATCTACAACGTAAATTCCTTCATCCAACAGGTTTATAAGCTCCTGAATTATCAATTTATATGCTTTTTCTTCCATTCTTTTGCCTCCATACAACTGTATTTTACACCAAAACCGCTTCGAGTGCAATTTTTTTTGCATCTGCTTCGCCATCGAGTTCGTCTACTGCCATATCAGATAGCAAAAACTACCGAAAACCTTTCTCCCACCTCTTGATTAAATCAATTTTGTATTGTATATTGGTATTTGACAATTTTTTAGAAAGGTAGGCAACTTTGCCGCAGGACAAAAAATGAGAATCAGAAAAGAAGATTTAGGTATTGATGAAGCCGATATTGAGATAATTGCAACGGTTTCGGATGCTTTGGCGCACCCTGTCAGGCTCAAATTATTCAGACACATCATGCAGTCAAACAGAACTATGCAAAACGTATGTAACGGCGATCTGGTAAAAGAATTCGGTTACGCACAAGCAACAATTTCGCAGCACATGCAAAAACTGGTAAAATCAGGACTTGTAGAAACCAAGAAACAGAACAAGTTTACATACTACTATGCCAACTTGGGCATGCTCATGAGATATATCGACAACACAAAAAAATATTCAGTAATCTAAGCACGGCGTGGCAACGACAAAGCCCCGCAGTTGGAGCTGCACAGTTTTTCCCGCAGCAAACCATGGAGGCAGCGGTCCAAAGCACGCCGCATAAACCGGTAGCGCCCCGCAACGATCCCTGAACAAAAACCAAAAACGAGAGGCTAAACTGTTTCTATGCAGCCGGTCTCTCGTCTTTTTTACAAAAATATATTATCCACAGGGTGTGGATTAATTTTGTTATTATTTAGGATAACTATTTATGATAAGTCTCGTTCCTTATTATCTTGAAACTTCTGTACACCTGCTCAAGCAAAATAACGCGCATCATCTGGTGCGGAAAAGTCATATCAGAAAACGAAAGCTTGAAGTCAGACCTCTTGCTTACCGCCTCGTCAAGTCCAAGACTTCCTCCGATAACAAAGGCAATATTGCTGTCCCCATTTATGGAAAGCGTATCGATTTTTTCCGCCAGCTTCTCCGACGAAAGTTTCTTGCCGCCGATTTCCAGCGTAACAACATACTGATTGTCTTTTATCTTCTTGAGAATTTCCTGGCCTTCGGCTTTTTTTACAGCCGCCTCCTCTGCAGCACTGCTCCCTGTAAGTCTTGCCTCCTTCAGCTCCACAATCTCAAGATTGCAATATCCGCCAAGCCTCTTGGAATACTCCTTTACTGCGTCAACCCAGTACTTTTCCTTCAATTTCCCTATGCAAACTACCGTTATATTCATCTTAGATTTCTCCCACAAAAGTCAATTCATCCCTGCTCAAAACATCCATTTCAAGCTGTTTCCCAACAAAGATATCTTCCTCAAACAATATATTTTTTATTGTCAGCTTCGCCTGTTCCGGTGAGTTATGCTCCCTGCTGATATGGGCAAGAGCAATCTTCGGAAGAGTCTTATTTTCTCTTTCTTTAATTAGTCTGCCTATGCAATGGCCGCAAGCCTCGTTTGAAAGGTGTCCGCTGTCGCCGAGAATTCTCAGCTTAGTTTTGTAAGGGTATCTTCCGACTTTCAAAATGTTGACTTCGTGATTTGCTTCCAGGACTATCAGGTCAGACTCAACCATGTTTTCAAAGATTTCTTCGGTTATGCAGCCCGTATCCGTAACCACCGTAGCGGTTTTGGCCCCATATGAAAACGAGTATCCCAGCGGTTCTGATGCGTCGTGGGATAGGTTAAAGGTTCTGACAGAAATATCGCCTATTTCGAATTCCTGGCCGCTGCAGACAATTACTTTTTTGCCGGGTTCCACCTTGTCATCTATGCAATTCATAGTTCCCGCAGAGGCATAAACCTTTGCATCCTGCGCTTTTTTGCTTATCATTTTGATGCTTTTCATGTGGTCGATGTGTTCGTGGGTTATGAGAACTCCGTTTATGTCTTCGATTGTCAAATCGCAAATAGCCAATGCTTCAAAGATTTTCTTGCCGGAAATACCTACATCCAGCAAAAGACTGGTATTTCCCCCTCTTATAAGATAACAATTGCCTGAGCTTCCGCTGGCAAATGAACAAATTTCCAATTCCATTTATTTTTCCCTTTCTAGATGATTTTCGCAGAACTGAGATTAATTATATAACTTATACAAAATATGGTCAATATGTACGAATCCCGCAGCCCGTATGGTATAATGAAGTACAAAGCCGCCGGCCAATGCCAAGCAAACTAAAGCATGCCGGGCGGCAACCAAAATCTATGAAACTATACTAATCCGGAGGATAACTTATGACTATATTGAAGATGTATACCGACGGCGGATGCCGCGGTAATCAGTGCTCCACCAATCTCGGAGGCTGGGGATGTATACTGGAATATGGGGAGCACAAAAAAGAGCTCCATGGCAGTGAATCCGATACAACCAACAACAGAATGGAGCTTACCGCTGTAATTGAAGGCCTCAAGGCACTGAAAAAAGACAATCAGATAATCGAAGTTTATTCTGACAGCGCCTACGTATCCGACTGCTTCAGAAAAAAATGGTACGTGAACTGGCAGAAAAACGGGTGGAAAACAGCTGCCAAAAAACCTGTCGAAAATGTTGAGCTCTGGAAAGAACTGCTGGCCCTCGCCTCAAAGCACAAGATAACATTTTACAGAGTAAAAGGACACATCAACCTAAACAGTAGCCAGACTAACTTTGATAAGCTCTATCAGCAATTCGTCGAATGGAACGGAAGCCGCTTCTCATATGATGACTTCCTTTACGTCGTATCCATGAACAACCGCGCCGACGAGCTGGCTAACATAGGCATTGACGAAATAACCTTATAAACACGACAGAAGTATCGAAAAAGCAGCCTGCAACGGGTTTATCCCGCTGGCACGGCTGCTTTTCTTCTATTTAATATCCTCTCTCAAACTCTCCAAATCTCTATTTTGAGGAGTTCTTTCTTCTGATTACTACAGTTGTTCCTGCTGCAGTTCCTACTACTGCAATCAGTACCCAGATCATGATGTTTGTATCATCACCTGTCTTTGGTCCGTTGTGACCAGGTTTAGTTCCCGGCTTTGTTATTTCGCCTGCTCCGCCTGTTTCAGCACCTGCAGGAGCCTTAACTCCGTCGTAAGAATCATCGCCCATTGCTCTTGAGAACAAGAAGTTTGCGATGTATTTGAAGTCATCCTGCGGATGTCCTTTGTGTGTTAGAGTATTAGCAAATGAAACGATATCTAAACCATCTTCTTTATATTCAAATGCAACTACTGCATTATTGAATGTATCAAACTCTGCCTGGTTTTCATCGCTAAATATACCAATACATCCTACCATTGGAGTCTTGCCTGCATTCTTTACGATTGGAGTTGCTTTTTCTGGAATGGATGTAAAGTAACTTGTTCCATATTCATAAATTAAATCATCTTTATCCATTACATAGTTTGCATTTACAAGTGTGCTATTTGGATATTCTACATTTACAAGAGCATCAGTTCCATGTTCTAGGCCTGCTTTTGATACGCCTTCAAGAATACCGCTTAGACCAGCTCCTGAACCCCATGCCATGTATGGTTTTCCTGCAGTAACTGCGTTCATAGCGTCAGCGTCTGCTGCTGTATCTACAAAGTATGTACCAACAACTGCATCTGCAGCGTCTACTGTATCTGCAAGAGCAAAGCCCATCTGCTTCAGAGCATAAAGGTCGAAGCAGTAGTTGTTTCTGCCCTTGATCTCAATGTTTCCGCCATTTGCAGGACCTGTCATTCCTGTCAGGTAAACCTGAGGAGCTTTTTTAATCAGCTTAGCCTTGAGGTTCTTGCCGTAAACACCCTCTGCACTCAGCACGTATTTCTGAGCAATTGTCAGGAAATCGTCATATGAACAGATGAAGTCGCCCATCTTGTCGCCTTCTGTAATCATACCAACTTTTTTCTCAGCTCCCAGAAGTTCGTTAACTGCTAATGCAGTATCTTCTGAAGCGTTTGAAATGATAACGTCTGCGCCTTCAACTCCGCTAAACTGAGTAGTGAAGTCAGCTAGGTAGTTCAGTGTTCCCTGATAATCGTAACCATCTGTGCAGGCTGCGTCGATAGCCTTGTATTCCTTAGGTTCAGTTACTGTTATAATATCAAAGCCTCTTGCATAAGGATGCTGTGAGAAAGCTTCTGAATATAGACCTTTCCATACCGTTACGAATGTTCCAGGGCCGTAGTTTGCATTGAGCAGTGATCTCTTTGCCTGGTACATTGAAGCCACAATTGTACCTTCCAGATATTCAACGCCGTCATACTTGAATGCTTTTTTCGCAATCTTATACTTCATGTCGTTTCTTACAATCCATTTTACTGCTTCTGCAGCATCCTGAAGGTTTCTCTGGTTGTTTTTGTCCATTGGGATGATTAAACATTCAGGATAGTAGTTTCCGTTTTCGCCCTTACCGTCATTTACAGGTCTCATGATGTCAGCCTGCTTGTAAGGTTCGTCATACTGGTCAACAAAGTATTTAGCTACTTTGTCGTTAGTGTTTGCGTTAGCTACACCTCTTGCGAAGAGTTCTGCCTGACTTGCAAGAAGGTCAGCTTTGTTTGCCTGTACAAATCTTCCCTGTCCGAGAAGTCCATTTGGAATTACCTGTTCTGTAGTGATGTCGTCGTATGCCGGCATTTCCCATGTAACTCCGCAAGTTCCGTAGAATCCAGGGAACTGTGCACCGAAGTTAGTTGAAAGGTCATCCCATGGTGTTCCCCACTGCACGCCTGTAGGTGAGTTAGGGTCAGTTTCGATGTAGTCACGTGCAGGCAGCTCGTAACTGTTGAATTTTTCGTTATTTGCGATAGCTGCGTTACCCAGAGCTTCTCCAAGCTTAGTGAATTTTTCACCAATCAGGTCGTATTCCAGGTTAGGGTTGTGAGGTGCGCCGCAAGGTTCTACAAGCATACCTTCTACTCTTCCGTGGATTTCTGTGTAAACCATTGGGTTCCACTTAGCCATGAATGCCATAGCGTTAGCGTTTTCGTGCATTACCTGGTTAGCGTAGTCTCTGTTAGGGTCAAATCCCAGACCTGTAACTCTTGTTGCCTGAACATATCCTTCCATGTTCATTGTTGGAACAAGAACAAAGAATACATCTTCAAGAAGTTCATCAATTGTGAACTCGTCTTTTCCTGTTTTGTAATATTTTTCAAAATCAACGACTGATGAGTATCCATAGTATGCATCGTCGTCTCTTACGTCTCCATTTTCACCTCTCAGACGACCCAGCTCTGTAGCCCATTCGCCGTAGATTTTTGAAAGTGAAGTTCCGTAGTTAGCTTTTTCTGATTCAAGCTTTGCTCTTCCTGCATCAGTGTAGCCTTCTAATGTTTTCAGGCTGATTTCGTTCTTTGTTGTCAGAACCTGGATTGTTTCCATGATTCCGTTTACAGCTGAGTTTTCGTTTGTATGGCAGTTACTGATGTATAGAGGTACTTTCAGATTGTCATACTTTCCGGCTTTGATGTCGCTGATGACTTTTTCCGGATTTGTTTCTGATTCTTCTGTGTAAGCAAGCCAGTCATTTACTGCTTTCTTGTCACTTGAAACGATTACGTAAGGAAGATCGTATTCGTCGATTGAAGTGTGTCCGATTGAACCAACTTCTACGTATCTATTGCCGCTGTAGCTCTTCAGCGCTTCGATTTCGTCGTACAGTTCGTATGGTGTGCGATATTTGTCGTAAGGTACAACCTTGGCATGTACTGTTCCTACAGCTGCATCCTCTACAGCTGCAGTTAGGTTAAAATAACCACACTTATCAAGCCATTTTCCACCAGTAGTATGGTCGATAGAATAAACCTTTTTTACAGAAGCTTCTGCATCTGCATCTCCTGTGTAATAAAATTCAGTTCCCTGTGTAAAGAACTTTGCTACAAGATTTTTTCCATCTGCCTTAACTTCTTTTAGCTGTATTACCTGTGTCTGTTCTTTATCTACCCATGATTCGATTGAACCGCCATCTTTGGCATATGGATAAAGTTCAGGATCCAGATATCCTCTCTCCTTGTCTCTTACAAGTGAGAATTCGATTGGTTGTGAGCCGTCGTTATGTTTTTCAACAACTTCTTTCAAAGCGTCTTCTTCGAGGTCTGTTGGAATTGTAACCTCGTGTTCTGCTTCTTCTGTCAGTGAGTACTGAAACTCGATGTCATCATAAGCGGGATAAATCCCTGCCAGTGACACTCCGGATGCTGTAGTGTCATGTGTAACTTCTGCTACAGATGCAAATGCCGCCAGTGGCATTGCAAGTGTGAAACACATTATTACTGCAACAACCTTTACTAGTCTTTTTTTCATTTCCTTTCTCCTTAAAAGATTAGCATAGTGCTTCCTAAAAAATAACTGTTGATTCGCATCAACATAAATGGTAACAGGTTTGTTATAACTCTGTCAATATGAATTTCCTGAATTTTTCGCATTGTATACATATTTCAAACAGAATTTCTTCACTTTCGTTTCACTTAACAAAGAAGCCTCAACTAACCTTGTATTTTCTCACAATTGTACTTATTCAAATACTCCGATTTCCAGCTCCGGCATGAAGACCAGTCTGCCGGGTAGCCAAATGAAGATTCTGAAATCGTCAACTAACCGCCCTACGCGAGGTTGGTTGGCTGCCTAGGCAAAAAAAGACCCGACCGGGCGAGTTTATCTCGCGCCGGCCGGGGTCCATCATAGGAGCAGTAAAATTATCGTTATTTTTCTTTTGTTACTTTGATACCTTCTGTTCTATACATGAATTTCACTTCACTCTTTGTTCCGTCAGCTTTTCCTGCGAAGTTATCGTAGCTCTTTGAAACATCTGACAGAGCCTGAAGTCTTGCAGAAAGTGAACCTAAATCGCCGTCAAATACAGATGCGATTTTCTTTACGCCTTCTTCGTTGAATTTCTTCATTCCGTCAGAAAGTGTCATTGAACCGTCTGTCAGCTGTTTTACTCCGTCAATAAGAGTTCCGCTGCTTGACTTGAGTGTTCCCAGTCCATCGTTCAGATTTGCAGCACCCTTTGCCAGGTCACCTGTTTTGCTTACGAGAGCGCTTGCACCTGCCATGAGCTGAGTTGAACCTGCATATAACTGATCAACGCCTGCTGTGTATGCCAGAAGTCCTGTGTAGAATGTGTTATATTTGTCAAGCTGAGCAATCAGAGCTTCGATGCTCTTTGATCCTGCGCTTGCTTTCTCAACTGCTGCATCTATCTGTTTCTGAACCTCTGCAGAATTCATTGCTTCTTCTATCTTTGAATCAATAGTCTGCTGTGTAATCTGGTCAATCTTTGCCTGGATTTCAGCTGATGCCATCTGCTGTTCCAGTGCTGTATTGATTTTTCCTGCGATTGCTTCAGGAATTAGTCCTGCTGCAACTGCTTTGTTGTACTGGTCTGCTGTCATGTGCATTCCTGCGGCTTTCAGTACGCCTTCGAGAACCTGATCTCTAACTTTGAGAGTTACCGCATCTCTGATTTCTGATGACATTCCGTTAACAGTTTCTGTTACCTGCTTTCTTGCAGTTTCAGTTGCTGTCTGTCTTATGTTTTCAGGTTTCAGTGATTCGAGAACGCCATTTAAAACAGAATTATAGTTTCCGATTGTAAGTTTTGGCACGTCTGTAAGGCCTGCCTGTTCAAGCTGTCCGTCTGCCATTGCAAGCAGTGAGTTGAATACTTCTTCTCCACCTGCGTTGAGAGCTCCGCTGTTTGCTGTCAGAGTCTTAAGTCCTTCGTTAAGCTGTGAGATTCCTGCTGCCAGCTGCTGTCCGCCCTGAGCAAACTGGTTAGTTCCGTCTTTCAGAAGAGCTGAACCGTTGTATAGCTGGTTTACACCTTCAACAAGAAGTCCTGATTTTTCAAGGAGTGTTGAAAGTCCGCTATACAATGCACTTGAACCGTCCTGGAGCTGATTTGCCGCATCAACAAAGCTGTTTAGCTGTGCCATCAGGTCATCAACGGATCCAATTTCGCCCGGATTGAATTCATTGAAGATGTCGTTGCTTGCAAAGTGCATTGTTGTTTCAAGTTCAAAGTCTTTTACGTCTGCAGTAACCTCTACATAAGAAGGAATATCAATGTCGCTCTTTGCAACGCCAAGGTTTTCCTGCATTCCCGGAAGAGCAAAACCCATTACGATGCTCTTGTCTCCGTCGTTTACAACTTTTCCGTTAGTTACAGTTACATTACTGAAGTTTTTGTTGTCCAACATCATTCCGCTGAGCATTACAAACGGAACGTACATTGTTTCTGATTTTCCGTTGATGCTGACAGTTCTTGCTTCGTTGTTTCTGTAATCTATTCTCATAGTGACTTTTCCGCTTTTACCTGCCAGTTTCTTAGCTGTTATGCTTTTTCCGTTGAGTGTGTAGCTGATTCCAAGATCTACAGGAAGTGTTTTGTCTGTAGTTCCCTGATAGTATACATCTTCGCCTTCAGCGTCCCATACCATCATGTTGTCTTTGTTCATCTTATACTGAGCATCGCCTTTTACTGTTTCAACATCTTCTAGGATGCTGTTGTCGCGGATTGCTTCTTCTTTTGATGAGTTTTTCAGCCAGTCACTTACGATAACCTGCTTTGCGCTTCCGTCTGCGCCTGCGATTACATATACAGTTTCGTCTTTTCCGGATGAGTTAACACCGGAAACCAGTGTGGAGAGTGTTTCTCCGTCTTTGTCCTTTGCAGCGGATTTTTTGGAACCTGCCGCATATGATGCAAAGCATGCAGTAGTAAATATCATGCTCACAATGAGCACAATAGATACTGTTCTTCTTGCTCTTTTCTTAATGTCAGTCATTTAAACGTTACCCCCTATTTCAGTCGTTGCACATGCGTTTTTTTTCCTTGCTTCGTGCATACCCTTTGTTGCGAAGCAGATTGCTTTGTCAAAGAGCATCAGCATTGAAGGCAGGATGAACATTACTGCAAGCATACTTATTACAGCACCTCTTGCCAGCAGTGTGCAGAACGCACCTATAATATCAAGATCTGAGTAAAGTGCTACACCAAAGGTTGCCGCAAAGAATGCTGTCGCACTTACGATAATCGATGGTATTGCTGTCGCTGTTGCGATATTGATAGCTCTTCTCTTTTCGTTTCCGTTGATTCTTTCCTGTTTGTATCTTGTTGTCATCAAGATTGCGTAGTCAACCGTTGCACCTAGCTGAATTGTACTGATACATATTGGTGCGATGAATGGTAGCGATGTTCCCATGTAGTACGGAATTCCAAGGTTTATCATGATTGCAAATTCTATAACCGCAACCAAAACAATTGGAAGAAGCGCACTCTTGAAAACGATTCCTATGATAACGAAGATTGCCAGGATGGATATTGTATTAACAACATTAAAGTCGTGATTTGTTACATCTATCAGGTCCTTTGTACAAGGAGCTTCACCTATGAGCATTCCGTTGTGATCATATTTTTTGATGATATCATTGATTGCTACAATCTGGTCGTTTACCTCGTCGCTGGCAACCTTATATTCAGAGCTTATCATCAGAAGCTCGTAATTATTGCTCTTAACCAATTCTCTTGCTGCATCCGGAAGAATTGCATCAGGAACCATAGGTCCTACAACACTGGAAAGTCCGAGAGTTGCTTTGACACCCTTAACCTGATCTATTTCTTCCATCATTTCTCCTACATCCTTCTGAGACATATCAGAATCAATAAGAGCCATGTGTGTGCTTGCCATTCCAAATTCATCTGTAAGCTTTTCGTTAGCAACTACGTAAGCCATGTCCTTCGGAAGCGCTTCTCCAAGATCATAATACAGGCCTGTTCCCTTGTATCCGATAAACGCAGGAACGATTACAATCAAGAAGATTGCAATGAAAATAGCCGGTTTCTTGGTAATTGCTTTTGCAAATTTTCCCATGTCAGGTAGAATTGATTTATGTCTTGTTTTTTCAATGTACTTGTCGAACAGAAGTATTAGTGAAGGTAGTGTTGTAACGCATCCGATTACACCAAGTACTACACCTTTAGCCATAACGATACCAAGGTCACGACCAAGTGTATATGTCATAAAGCAAAGTGCAATGAAGCCTGCCACAGTAGTAATTGAGCTTCCTACAACAGAAGTCAGTGTTGCATTAACGGCTTCTGCCATTGCTGTGTCATTGTCGTCCGGATGGTAGTACTTTTGTTCTTCGTAGCTGTGCCACAAGAATATTGAATAGTCCATTGTAACACCCAGCTGCAGTACCGCTGAAAGGGCTTTGGTTATGTAGGAGATTTCTCCGAGGAACACGTTACTTCCCAAATTCCACAGAATCGCCATACCGATACTCAACAAGAATATTATCGGAATCAGATAAGAATCCATCAGAATCATCATAGCGATTGTGGAGAAGAGAACTGCAAGTCCTACATATACAGGTTCTTCCTTTTCGCAAAGGTTCTTAAGGTCCGTAACCATTGCAGACATGCCGGTTACAAAACATTTCTTTCCGACAGTGCTTCTGATTTCGCTTACGGCATCCAGTGTTTCGTCTGCCGATGTAGACGTATCAAAGAAGACCGCCATTACAGTAGAATCGCCTTCATTAAAGGCGTCATACACATCGTCAGGCAGAAATTCCATTGGCATTGTAATGTCTGACAGATTGTCATACCATACAACTGATTCCACGTGATCGATTTTTTCGATTTTCTGCTTTAATTTTGCTACGTCCTTTGTGTCCATTCCGTCGATTATTATCGTCGAAAAAGCGCCTTTGCCGAAATCGTCCATCAGTATGTCCTGCCCCTTTACAGTGTCCATACTGTCCGGCAGATATTCCAGCATATCGTAGTTGATTCTTGTATGCGCCATTCCGATTACGGCCGGTACCAGCAGAATCAAAGCAACTAACAGTATAAGCTCACGATGCTTAACTACAGTTTGACCATACTTTTTCATCTATTTCTCAACCTCTTTTCTATCTCAGTTAAAATATCTCATCGTCAAAATATCCCCCTTGAACCGATTTGACAGTACAAAGTACCACAAACAGATTCTGAATCCCATCAACAAGAAATGCTATTCCTGTCATAATCATTACAGCCTTTGTTGCTTCATAAGGATTTACAATCAAAAATACCCCTGCTGCCACAGACAGCAAAGCCAGAATCATTATTCCGTGCCACATAGTTATGCCAAAGCGTTTTGCGTCGATCGCTGTTTGCAGTTTGAATACACCGTCGATAACAATTACAATGCCTATGACAACCTGTAAGATCAAAATGACTTCTGCGGCTTTGAACGTAATAAGAAGTCCGGCTACTATAGAGAAGATTCCCAGCGCCAGGTCAAACTGAAATGCCAGTCTGAACTGATCCTTCGAAAAGAATCCCACAAGCTTAACCACCCCGAAGGCCATAAACATGATGCCGATTATATAGCACAATGTCATAGCTGACACATGAGGGTTAATTATCAAAAATAGCCCCAGTAAAACAATCCCTATGGATGCTATAATGTATGCGTTTTTTGCTTTCTTTACAAGATTCATAACCTCACCTCCTCCTTACCTTGCAGTACTTATCCTATACCAAAAATTCTTTCGTCGATACAGACAAATAAAAACCTGTGCCCAATATTTAGGCACAGGTCGTTAAATGTCTGTATTTTTTGTATGTGTTTTTTATATTTTTTGCGAAAAGCTTCTCAGTTTTTCTGAAGTTCCTCGGCCTTTTTCAGTATAAGCTCGACATTTCCGTCCATGAGAGCCCCCAGTCTATTTATTATATCCTCCGGCTCTTTTTTCATTCCGTGCTGAAGCCAGTCTACCATTATACCCACCACAGCGTGCTTATAAAAGAGACTTATAAGTTCCACGTCATCCTCCGAAACGTCCATCCCTTCCGCTTTTCTTTTGATATGCTGCACCATGATATATTCGCATGCCGCATTTAGATAACGCTCAAGCTCCTCCCTGCTTATGGAATTATATACATGATATATGAGCTTTTTGTTTTTCATGGCAAAGTGAGCCGCATCTATGATGCCTTCCTCCCAGCTGTCGTATTCCACGTGGTTTTCTGACAGTGCCATAGTTTCGCTGTCAAAGATATCTCTGAGCAGCTGATATATGTCTTGATAGTAATAATAGAAGGTATTCCTGTTTACTCCGCAATCCTCTACAATGTCTTTGACGGTGATTTTGTCAAATGGTCGTTCATTCAGAAGCTTTACAAATGATTGTTTAATAGCTTTTTTTGTTAATGATGCCACACTATTCCCCCTTTAGTTAAACAAACTCTCAGCAAAACGCCGAGAGTCTGATTAATTACATTATACTGATGCTTTTCTTGATATGTTCGACATTTTCTATAATGCCTTTCTGCTTTGCTGTTTCGCTGTGCTTCTTCATTTGTTTTGGTGTTTCAACATATTTTATCATATTTCCACTGCCGCCTACACAGCCGCCCTTGCAGGCCATTCCTTCAACAAAGTTATTCTTCAGAGCGCCGTACTCAATTTTGCGAAGTGTCTTGATGCAGTTTTCGAGACCATCAACAGATACAGGATCAAAGTCAAAACCGCTGAGTCCCAGTTCTTTTATGGCCTGAACAACAGCTTCTGTAAGTCCACCTGCACGAGCAAAGATTCTGCCGTAGTACGAAGCCTGATTCCATTCGGATTCTTCCTGTTCCTTAAGATCAATCTTTTTGCTGTCGAACAGAGCCTGAAGCTCTTCGAATGTTATTACATAATCAACATATTTTGCAACTTCCGGCTTTCTTGCTTCCGCTTTCTTTGCAATGCAAGGTCCGATGAAAACAATCTTGCAGTCCGAATCATTTTCTTTTATGAACTTGGATAGTTCAGCCATTGGCGAGAAGTTATGTGAAATGTGTTCCACAAGATTTGGGAATTTTGTTTCTATGCACTGTACAAACGCAGGACAGCATGATGATGTTAGGAATCCCTTTTCGGCAAGTTCAAGAGTTTCCTTTTCCGCAACCATATCCGCTCCGATTGCAACTTCCATAACATTGTGGAATCCCAGTTTCTTGATTCCTGTTATAACCTGACCTACAGATGCATACTCAAACTGACTTCCGATTGCAGGTGCAACGATAGCTATAGCCTTAGGGCTCTTTCCTTCTTCGCTATCCTTCAGAAGTCTGATTACATCAACTATACTTGATACGTCTACTGTCGCACCGAACGGGCAGTGATATACACACGAACCGCAGCTTACGCATTTTTCGTAATCAATATTTGCAGCTCCTGTAGGACCCATGGAAATAGCGCCTACGCTGCAAGCATTTTCGCATGGTCTCTTGAAGTTATGTATTGCGCTGTAAGGGCAAGCCTGAGCACATCTTCCGCATTCAACGCACTTGGCCTTATCGATATGTGCATGCTGGTGAGAGTCAATCTGAATAGCGCCTCTCTTGCAACTTTCTCTGCATGTGTGAGCCAGACATCCTCTGCAAAGGTCTGTTACAACATAACCCGCTTCGGGACATTCATCGCATGCAATTTCAATAACCTGAACGACATTAGGATTTTTCTTGCTTCCACCAATAGCAAGTCTGATACGTTCTGCAATAACCGCTCTGTCTTTGTAAATACAACATCTGATAGGCGGTTCGTCCTTGTTAACTACTTTGCTGGCAATTTCGTTAAATTCAGCAAATACATCATTGCCCTTCCATGTCTGGATAGCAACTTCTCTAAGGACCTTGTACTTAATTTCCTGCACTTTGTTCTCAAATAGTTTCAAGTCTTTACCCTCCGTATAATTATATGCTCACTTTAATATTATCTTATTCGCCGTGAGACTCCTTACCCGTTCCGGAAATAGGAATCTCAGTTCCACCCACTGAACTTTCTTTTTTCATGGCACATTTAAACACGTCTTTTGTTCTTGCTGCTATTTCTCTGATTTCGCGGGTAGCCTGCCCGCGGTATTTCTCCTGGTCGGACGCTACACCTATGCAGTTCGTATCCAGTTTATTACCTATATAAAGCGCTCTGTATTCGTGATAAGTCTGAGTTACCACAATCATTTTACTTACTTTAAATATATTCTTTGCTCTGTACATCGAGTCGTATGTCGAAAAACCTGCATGGTCACAGAATATGTCATCCTCCGGAATCCCTGCATTTAGCATATACGTAAGCATTACATGGATTTCGTTGTGATACTCCGTTCCGTTATCGCCTGTGAGCAAAATTTTCGGTGCTGCTTTGCTCTCATACAGGCTGATTGCGGTATCGAGCCTGTCCTTCAGCATTGGCGAAGGGGTTTCACTGTCTTTTATACCCGCGCCCAGAACTAATATGCACTCGGCATCAAAATCTTCAATCTGCTTTTCGGCTTCTTTCGAAGGTTTAAATTCAGAAGAATCCTGCTGATATATCAGGTTTTCCTTCTGGCTGCTTACCACATGATTATTAATCATCATGGCACCAAAACCGATAATCACGCAGATTGTAACGATTATACCGATGAACCATATTAAGATTTTTTTTATTTTCATCCAGTCTCCTAACTGTTTTGCAAATCTCATAGAAATATGATACAATTTTTCTAATTACTGAATTAGTATAACACACCAAAAGGCGTCTTGTATACACTTTGTGAGATTATGTTTATAATTTCACAATTCACTATTCTTTTATCGGAGATAATTTAATTATGAAAAAATTCCAAGTAGCTACATCCCATCCTTACGATGTGATTATTGGCTCTGACATCATCAAAAATACAGGTGAATATGTCAAGGCTATCAGTGACCCATGTAAGGTTTGCGTGATTACAGACAGCACAGTAAACGGCATCTATTCTCAGGTAGTCATGACTTCTCTTATGGAAGCAGGCTTTCAGACATCCAAGATAGTTTTTCCTGCCGGTGAGCATTCCAAGAATATGGCTACATATGTCAACATCCTGGAGGCTCTTGCATCAGAAGGACTTTCCAGATTCGACTGCCTCGTATCACTGGGAGGAGGCGTGGTTTCCGACCTTACGGGATTCATCGCTTCAACTTATATGAGGGGAATCCGCTATATACAGATTCCAACTACCCTACTTTCGGCTGTTGATGCCAGCGTCGGCGGCAAAACAAGCATCAACCTGATGAGCGGCAAAAACCTTGCGGGCACCTTTTGGCAGCCCTCACTTGTGATTTCCGATTATAAGACTTTTGATTCTTTAGAAGAAGAAAAGCTGAGAGACGGCTTTGCCGAAGCAATCAAAAGTGCAGTTATCTACGACAAGAGACTTATTTCACATATCCTGAAACGCGACTACGAATATATCATCGAAAGATGTATCTCCGTCAAGAAATCACTGATAGAAGTAGACGAACGCGATCTGGGACTAAGGCAGCTTCTCAGCTTTGGCCACACAGTAGGTCACGGAATAGAAAAGCTTACATCCTTTGCTGTTTCTCACGGCCAAGCCATAGCCAAGGGCATGATTGCCGAGTCCAGAGCCGCATACAAAATGGGGCTGACAAAGGAAGACATATCTCCAAAGATTGCAGAGGTGCTCGAGACATTCGGCTTCGACACTTCACTGAACTACCCTGTTCAGGATATGATTAAGCTGACATCCACAGACAAAAAAATAAAAGGTGACAAAATCACCATCATAGTTCCGGAGACACTGGGCAAATGCGTACTTTACAAACTGCCGCTGTCAGAAATCGGAACATATATAACAAAATGCCTCGAAGCATAACAACTAGAAAGCAAAGGACATTCCAAACCGGTAAACTCCGATTCAGAATGTCCCTTTTAAATTACTTCTGCATTTCGAAATATTCTTCTTTTAGTATTGAGTAAAGCAATGAGTCTCTGAAGCTTCCATCATATATCTTATATGCTCTTCTCACTGTTCCCTCGTATGTGAAACCGCACTTTTTGATTACCCCTTGAGATCTTTTGTTACTTGGACCTGTGCAGATTCCAATCTGGTCCAGCTTGAGTTCTTCAAATGCGAACTTCATTACTGCAGCCGCAGCTTCTGTCATTAGACCTTTTCCCCACATGTCTTTTGCAAGAGAATAACCAATCTCTCTGCTGTTTGCATCAGGTCTGTATCTGTCATATTCCAAGGCTATGGTTCCTATAAGTCTGCCGTCTTCCTTGTCAAAGATAGCATATCCCTCTACAGGTATAAACAGCTCTTTGATTATTTCTTCAGATTCCTCTACACTTTTGTGAGGCGCCCATCCTGCCGGCGGACCTACTTCCGGATCCTTCGCATAATCATAAAGTCCCTGTGCGTACTCAGGTTTGTACTCCTTGAGAATCATTCTCTCTGTTACTATATCTCTCATATTTTCACCCTTTACTCAGTTGTACTGATAATTTCTTTGCTTGACTTGTCAATCTGACTTACCTTCATCTTGGATGCCGACGATGGATCAACCTCTTCCAGTAAACCCAGCAGGTTCGGACTCAGATAAATCGTGTTCAAAGTCTCTCCGCCCAGCGTTACCTTACTGTATTCCGTAAAATTCTCGCCTTTGATGTAATACTTTCCTGCAATGCTTACAATCTTGTCTATCTTTACAGTCTTCACGCCCATCTTCATTCCGGCTTTTTCGAAAGGATTCTTGCCGCCGTACAGGTAGTCCTGTCCGTAGAACATGTCATATCCTATCAGTTTCAGGTTTTCCATGTAGTCGCTGTCAGAATGGTTCTTGGTCTGGTGATATTTGATTACCGTTCCCTCGTGTATGCCGATTCGATCAAAGACTTCTGCCGCAAGCTGATATGCCGCCAGGTCTTTGTCTTCCTTTTTCATATCAAAGTTGCTCCAGATTACGTACTGTGTCTGGTAAAGGTCTTTTGCGTCATAAGTTTCTTCTTTTATGTCGAGAGCTGGGATATGGTCTCCGTACATAACCAGCACAACAGGTTCGTCGTAAGCAGCCAGTGTATCTGTCAAATCCTTTACGAATTTGTCCATTTCGTATACCTGGTTCACGTAGTACTCATACTTCCACTTAAGTTCTTCTGTCGGTGCCTCTGTTACTGTGATTGCAGGGTTTCTGATAATCTGCTCCGATGGATATTTCCCGTGGCCCTGAACAGATATTGTGTATATGTAATCTCTGCTTTCTGTTGAGTTCAGTGCGTCCATAATCTGAGAAACAAGGATTTCGTCCTTTGCCCAGTTCTTTGGAGTCTTGGCTACATCACTCATATATTCAACCGAAGTGAATGTGTCATATCCGATATTGTTAAATACCTGATTTCTGTTATAGAACAAAGCTCTATGATTGTGAATTGCGTGGGTTCCGAATCCCATGCTATTGAGGTCTGTGGCTATACTTTCGGCTGTTCTGTCTTTCAGAACTGACTTGAATGGATATTCACCCGGACCAAAGAATTTTACGGAAATTCCTGTCATAACCTCAAATTCTGTATTTGCAGTTCCTGCTCCGCAAGCCGGTACTGTCAGACTTCCTGTTGAGCATTCGCTCATCAGCTGTCTATAGTTTGGAATGGCATCCTGTGAAAGTTTAATATTGTTAAACAGTTCAGGATCTGTAAATGATTCCAGCTGCAAGAACAAGATGTTCGGATATTTTTCGTCCACATCTTCCTGCACAGGAGTCATGGTTCCGTCAGGTCCGTACTGGTCTTTGTCAAATATAGCTTTTACGGTTTCTTCTGAATATGATGCAGGCTTTTGAATTCCTGTGTTCAGCCATGTATTGATAAAGCAATATGGAACCCCGTAATCCTGGTATGCATATGCCAGATTTCCGAAGAATGTTGCAAGCACATTTGCTTTGACAAGTCCAAAGGTTGCGCCGAAGGTGCATGCGATTATCAGAATAACCATTGCGATGCTCTTCTTGACCTTGCCTTTTACTTCCTGCTTAGGTGCTTTGATCCAGAGCACTACCAGACCAATCACCCCCGCTACGATTCCGGCAGCTATGAGAACCAGCTGAACTAGATTAAAGTAGTTTGTCATGATTGTTGCGCCGTCTGTTATAGAGCTCAGGTCTTTTACCGTAAACGGTGTCATTCTTTCGAGAAGAATAATTCCGTTGGTAATACCTATGGCAAGCCATATAGATGTTATTACTACAAGAAAAAATGCTTTTCGCCTGAATATGGTTGCAACCGAAAGGGTTGCAAATATCACAAGCACGTTATACATAAATATTATCGGGTGCTGGAACAGGAACATAAATCCGCCGACTCCCTTTCTGGCAAGTGTTTCTATTACAAGATTTAATATAAATGCCAGCACAAAGCAAAATCGTAAACTATTCTGCTGAAAATATTTACGATAAAAATTTTTGATTTTCTCCATGTTTTTACCTCTTACTCATGCTGTCAAATTCGTTTGCAATCATGGCAAACTCTTCTATCGACAGCGTTTCTGCCCTTCTCTTTTCTTCAATACCCAACTTTTCAAGGCACTGTCTGATTTCGTCTTTTGTCACGTCTCCAAGACCGGTAAGTGAGTTCAACAGGGTTTTTCTTCTCTGTCCAAATCCCGCTTTTATGCATCTGAAAAACAGCTTTTCGTCTGTAAGTTCCACAGGCTTTTCTTTTCTTATATTAAGCTTGAGCACAGTGGAATCAACCTTTGGCGCCGGTACAAATACTTCTTTCGGAACATTTGTCACCGTTTCCACATCGCAGTAATACTGAACCGCAACAGAAATGGCACCATAGGTCTTGCCGCCAGGCTTTGCTTTTATTCTGTCAGCTACTTCCTTTTGCATCATTATGGTAATGCTTTCTGCATGTACTCCACCCTCCAGAAGATACATTATTATAGGAGTTGTGATGTAATAAGGGAGATTACCGATTATTTTCGCTGTTTTGTAGCCGTTTTTTTCTATAATCTCGTTAATATCTGTTTTCAGGACGTCCTGATTGATAACCTCTACATTATCAAATTCTCCCAGAGTATCCCCGAGAATAGGTATCAGATTTTTGTCTATTTCAACTGCAATAACCTTGCCGGCTCTATGTGCTGCTTCCGCAGTTATTACCCCGATTCCGGGACCTATCTCGATTACCAGATCATCTTCGCAGATATCAGGTGAATCAACTATCTTGTCAATTATATTCTTGTCTGTCAAAAAGTTCTGCCCCAGACTCTTTGATAGCTTGAACCCATAGTTTTCTTTTATTTCATTAATTACTTTTGGTGAGTATAACTTCATCAATTGATTAACTCCTTCTAAAGCTCTTTGATTTTTTCAAGAACCTTTTCTCTTTCTATTCCAAACTGATTCAGCTTTTTGAGAAAGGTTTTGCTGTTTCCATATCCTATACCAAGCATGTCACCTAGTTTGATTCTTCTTTCCTTTGAGTCGGAATTTCCACAGAGTCCGTACTCTTCCATATCCCTCATTGTAAATTCTTCGCTTACGCTTCCTTCAGTGCAATGTGCCTTGAGAAGAGCATCGCGAATATCTTCCGGTTTTGCGTTTTCGATTCCGATATCACCTTTTTTTGTTGCTTTATCAACTGCCAGAAATGCCTGCTTGGCATCAGGATACTTAGCAAGAATCTTGCGTCTAATGTTTTCGCCTGCATAATCAGGGTCAGTCAAAACTATGATTCCCTTTGCCTTGTATGCGGCATCTATCTTTTTCCACATACTTTCTGACATGCCAAAACCATGAGTCTCGATTGTCACTGCATCCACTGCTCTGCTGACAGCTGCAGTGTCGTCCCTTCCCTCAACTACAATAACTTCATTTATTTTGAGTTTTTCCATTATTTTATACCGTCTTGTCCTTTTATTACTTTACTCGTCCCCTGATAAATCATCATCTGCCACTTCGTCGGAACTGCTGTCTGACTTGTCCGCATCTGCCTTGTATTTTTCGTCATCCATAATATAAAGCATTTCACCCGGTTTTATCATCTTAAGCTGACGACGAGCCTGTTCTTCTATGTAATCAAGATCGTTTACGTTCTTGAGCTCGTTTTTCAGACTGTTTTTTTCGTCCTCCAAAGCTTCGTTTTGCTTTTGCAGTTCATTCTGCTCAAGATGGAGATCTACTATTTTTTTAACTCTAATTCCAACAATAATAAGCATAATGATTATGATTACCGTCATAGTCATCCTGAACGGATCGATTTTTACTTTTTTCTTTTTCGTTCTGCTCATCTCTAATCCCTCTCATCCCCGCTGGTTATACATAACCTCTTGGATTAACCTGTGTTCCGTTTATTATAACCTCAAAATGACAGTGCGGACCTGTACTGTTGCCTGTATTTCCGACATAACCAATATTCTGACCCTGATATACCTTGTCGCCCACAGAAACCGATAAGCTGCTGCAGTGTGCATATCTTGTCTTCATGCCATTTCCGTGATTGATGTCGATACAAAGTCCGTATCCGCCGCTATATCCTGCAGTTACTACTGTTCCTCCGTCTGCTGCTCGTATAGGAAGTCCTATATATCCTGCAATATCAAGACCTGTGTGCAGACGTCCCCATCTGTATCCGAATTCAGATGTAATTGTTCCGCCCGGTACAGGGAATATCAGATTTCCGGTAGCCGCAGTCTTTGGTCTTTCTGTTGTTCCTCTCAAAACTATTTCTTTTACAGGTTCCTGAAGAACTTCTGAAGACAAATCCTTACGCTTTACTGTCTTACCGTTTTCTTTTATCAGTTTTGCCTTAACTTTTTTCTTTCCGTCTTCACCCTTCTGGTAAACTCGTGTATCACCCTTGTAAAGGTCGCTGTCGTCCCTGTATTCAGTCTCAAATTCTATAGGTTCTGCAAATGTTGAAACTTCAACAGTTACAACTGTAAGTGCCGCCGCAGGTTTATTAAGAACTATTACATCTCCCACTCCGATAAATCCTGTTTCGGCTATCGTCGGGTTCATTTCTCCCAGTTCTTCCTGAGTAATGCCAAATTTGTTGCACAAATCAAATACGGTATCGCCTTCTTTGATTTCGTAAGTTTCTGTTTCCATTCCGCCACTCAAAACTTTTTCGACAGCCTGCTTTTCGCTGTTTACCGCTGTCAGACTGGTCTTTACTTCCTTAAGTTCAACATCCTCTTTGAATTTGACGCTCTTGTATTTTGACAAATCGTCTTCACCGAGAATCTCCTTCTGTACTTTTTTCAGAACATCCTTTGCAGCCTTCTCATCCGAACACAGAACAAAGTCTTTTCCATCTATATTTATTGCTGTCGCAGTTGTTGAGATATCTGACAGATATGTAAATTTTTTCAAAACCATATCTTCTGAATCCATTGTTCTGTCTGTCTTGGAAACTCTCTTGTAAGAAATGTTTTCGTCTGAATTTATTTTTAGGTTCAGATTATGTTCCTTAGACAGCTCATCGCTGGCAAGCTCCAGAATTCTATTTACATCCTCCTGGTCTTTTACATATCCCAAAACCTTGTCATTGTATGAATACTCAAAGCATGTTGCACTGTTATAGACCACAACTGTCGCTATTGTAACCAAAAACAGCACTCCTATGTTATAGACCCATTTTCTCTTGTTTATATTAGCTTTTTTTATTCTGTGCTTCGTCTCATCTATGTATTTCGCTAATCTGTATTTCAGTTTCAGAATCAGTCTGCTTATTCTCTCCAGATTGTTATCCGTCGCATTAACACTTGCAGCCGCAATATTTCCGATTGAAATCAATATATATGAACAAAACTTCGCCAGCTTAATCTGCATCTTGTCGTTCTTTTCCACAAGTTCTGCCGCAAAGTCTGTTATTCTTTTATATACTTTTCCTTTTGCCATATTTTTGCTTCTCCCATTCGCTGCTCTATACAGCTGCAGCGTTCGCCCATATCTGTTATTCCGGTATCATTACATTTGTCACACATATATTTTATGTCTGTGTAATCCATATCGTAATTGTGCTCTGTAAGTATGATGGCTCTTTCTTCTGTAAGACATTCCATTTTTTCGTTCATAGCTCTGCTGTCCGTCTGAGTATCGTTCATAATCAGCGCTTTTGACAGCTGTGAACCTATACGTCTTACTTCGTCGTCTATCGCTTCTATTTCCGGAAGCTTGCTGTAGATTTCGCTTCTTCTGTCTTCCGCTTCTTTTTCTGCCTTTTCTCTCAGATACTCGAAGTATTTATTAAGTATTGCTCTTGATACAGGCTTACTTTCGTTAACCGGTCTTCCCTCATCATCGGCTTCTTTCTTCCAGTTTTCCAGTACCTTGTTCACATAGTTAAAGTTCGGACTTGAAATTCCTGATGTCTTGGCGCAGGCCGCAAGGATTTTGTCCATTCCGTATCCCATTTCGTCAAACCACCTGTTCATTATGCGTTGTTCTTCTTCCGAAGGAACTCTGTTAAATCCAAGAGCTTTCATTATTCTTTTCTGTCTGTAGAAATTTTGATCATATTCTTCCAAATAATCCTGCACCTCTTCCACAGTTCTGAAATTATTATTTGCCCATTCTCCTATTACTTTTGCTATGTATCTGAGGCTCGGCTTGTCTTTGCGCAGGCAATAGTCAACAGCAAATCTGATTACCTCAGGTGTCATCTTGAGGTCATCAAGCCAACTTATTATCTCTCTTGACTCTGTCGGGTTCAAAGTTCTCCCAAGCTTATTTTCTATATCATTGAACATCGGCTTAACAGCCTCATTTCCGAATACCCTCTTTTCTTCGCGGGGTTTTTCTTCTTCTATTCTGTTTTCCGGTCCGCTGTAAAGGTCTTCTTTTATTCTCCTGAATTCAACAGTAAAATCCACCTTACCGTCTCCGTCAAGGTAGTGTCTCTTAATCAAATCCATGCCTTCCCAGTATTCCCATGCATCCAGAATTTCTGACTCCTCTATTCCGAGTATTGTAGCCATTTTTTCGTTTGTCATAGGAATTTTATGCTCAGAACACATCTGAGCATAAATAAATATCTTTACATAATTTCCCGGAGCCAGAGGCATAAATTCGCCTATGAACATGTTTTCCAGTGTTGAATCCAGCAGGTAAATATTCTTTGTTTTCTCTTTTACAAAATTCATATATATTCCTACTTTGTTTCTATTTGGCTGATTTCTCCTTTTCTATCTGTTCAATCAGTTCAGCCAGTTCTTCTTTTAGTTTTTCTACATCTATGCAATGTCCTATTGCAGCTTCATCAATGGTTTCCGAAACCGCTCCCGAGCATTCGTTGCATTTCAGCCCGAACTTTTCGAATACCTGCTCGCATCTATCATCATAATTCAATATTTCTGCGATTATTGTTTTACCGTTGATTTTCATAGCTGGTTATCCTTTCTCTCTTAACCGTTTACCATGCCACATCGCTGAACATAGTATACCTTGAAACCCACGTCAAATCGATTTTTTCTGTAGGTCCGCTTCTGTGTTTTGCTATATTAACTTCACATGTACCGGCCTTTTCGCTGTCTTCATTGTAGTAATCGTCTCTGTAGAGGAATATTACCATATCGGCATCCTGCTCTATAGATCCGGATTCTCGAAGGTCCGAAAGAATCGGTCTGTGATCCTGTCTCATTTCAGGTGCTCTGGAAAGCTGTGACAGTACGATTACAGGACAATCTATTTCTCTTGCCAGAAGCTTGAGATATCTGGAAAGATTACTGATTTCCTGTTGCCGGCTGTCGGCTCTACCTTCCGCTTTCATTAGCTGAAGATAGTCTATAACTACAAGATCCAGTCCCTTTTCGGCTTTTAGCCTTCTGCACTTGTTCTTCATTTCCATAATTCCAACTCCCGGAGTGTCATCGATGTGAATCTTGGCTTTGGCAAGATTATCCACTGCAACTGAGATTTTTTCCCAATCGTTTCTCTGCATTTCCCCTGTTTTAAGTTTCTGCATCTCAACTCGCGATTCTATGGAAAGTAGTCTCTGACCCAGCTGTTCCTTTGACATTTCAAGGCTGAACAACAAAACGCTGGCGTTTGCCTTGGTTGCTGTGTTAAGAGCAATATTTAATGCAAAGGCAGTCTTTCCCATTGCAGGTCTAGCTGCTACTATTATAAGGTCTGAACGGTGAAGACCTGATGTTACTTCGTCGAATTTTTTGTATCCTGTCGGAAGTCCCACGACTTTTCCCTTTGTAGCAATAGCCTTGTCAATCATGGCCATGTTTTCCATCAGTACATCCTGGATAGGCGCATAATCAGTAGTCTGCTTCTGCTGTGCAATCTCAAATATGCTCTTTTCGGCATAATCCAAAATTTCCTCAGCCTCAATATTTTCGTTGAAGCTCTTTTCCCTTATATCTTCTGCCGAATGGATAAGCTTTCGAAGAGATGACTTTTCTGCCACAATCTTTGCGTATTCCCCTGCATTTACAGTGGACATAGCCTCACCGGACAAAGAAGCCACATATGCTCTTCCGCCTACCATATCAAGGCTTTTTTTCTTTTTCAGTTCTTCGCACACAGTTACGATATCAACAGGAATATTCTGTCTAAACAAATCAATCATAACCTGAAATATTTCCTTGTGTGCCGCATCGTAAAAATCGTCGGGTCTTACGGCATCTATAACTAGTGCCATAGCATCTTTGCTCAGCAGTGCTGCCCCAAGAGCCGACTTTTCCGCATCGGTATTGTGCGGTGGAATTTTTTCCGGCATTTTTCTTACCTCTTAGTCTGTGATCTCTACAGTAAGTACACCTTTAACCTCAGGGTACAGTTTGATTTCCACATCAAAGTGTCCAAGCTGCTTAACAGGGTTTTTTAGTTCGATTTTTTTCTTGTCGATATCAAGTGACAACTGAGTCTTAATCGCGTCTGCAATATCCTTGGATGTGATTGAACCGAAAAGTCTTCCGCCTTCCCCTGATTTTGTTTTGATTACAACCTTCTTGTCCTTCAGACTTTCTGCAATTGCCTGTGCCTGAGCTTTTTCTTCTGCCTTTTTCTGAGCTTCGTTAGCCTTTGCCTTTTCCAAGCTCTTAACGTTTGCATTTGTTGCTTCTATTGCAAGGCCTCTTGGAAGAAGCATATTTCTTGCATATCCGTCACTTACTTTGACAACGTCACCCTTTTTTCCAGTTCCCTTTATGTCTTTGTTTAATATTACCTGCATGTTTTTCTCCTATCTATTTTCTTCTTTTTCACCATATTTTTTGTCAATTATTTCCAGCACCTTTGCTATTACTTCCTCAGGAGTTTCCTTTACCTGAGCACCCGCCGTCGTCAGATGTCCGCCGCCGCCAAGCTTTTCTGTTATAAGCTGTACATTTATAGCTCCGAGAGAACGCGCACTGATACATGTCACACCCCTGTCATTTATTCCTGCAACAAACGATGCCTTTACGCCTTTTACATTTAGCAGTTCATCCGCAACCTGTGAATTGATAACCTGTGCATCTTGATGCATGCCCTCACATATGGATGTAGCAATTCCATTATCATGAAAATCTGCTGCCGCAATACTCTTGGCTCTGACTTTGAGTGTTTCCATATCCGTCTGGAAAAATCTCTTAACTTCTGTTGTGTCCGCACCGGATCTTCTGAGCCATGCCGCTGCTTCGAATGTTCTTACGCCTGTCTTTACGGCAAAACGGTTTGTATCAATTGTCATTCCCGCAAGCAAAGCTTCCGCCTCCAGCTTGACTATCGTCTTTCTGCTGCTGGCATACTGAAGCATTTCCGTTACTAATTCTGAAGTCGAAGATGCATAAGTCTCTATATATGAAAGTGTCGGACTTTCGATGCTGTCCTCCGCCCTTCTGTGATGGTCTATCACAACCACTCTATCTGTCAAATTGAGAAGTTCCGGTTCCTCTATGTAACTTGCCCTGTGGGTATCAAGTACTACCAGCAAAGCATCTCTCTCCATCAGAAGTTTTGCTTTTTCTGTTGTAATCAGACTGTAATTATCTGTATCCTTTGCCTGCTTGTATATTGCCTGCAAAGAATCGTTCACTTCGTTTATTACTATATGTGCATCTGTCCCACTCACAAGGCACATTCTGTAGATTCCCAACGATGCACCAAAAGCATCCATGTCGGCATTCTTGTGTCCTACAATAAATACCTGATCAGACTGCTCTATCAGCTTTCTCAATGCATGCCCTACTATTCTCGACTTTCCTTTGTTACCTTTTTCGACTGTCTGAGTTTTTCCACCGTAATAGCTTATCTTGCTCTTCTTTTTAATTACGGCCTGATCTCCTCCTCTTCCAAGTGCAAGGTCAAGAGCTGCGCTGGCATAATCAGATGTTTCTATCAGATTCTTCCCACCAAAGCCGACTCCTATGCTCAAACTGAGTGGAAAATCAGCTTCTGTTTCTATATTTCTCACATCGTCGAGAATTGAGAATTTATTTTCCTCAAGCTTGCACATATATGAATGCTGAAAATTTACCACATATAATGTTTCTTTTATTTTCTCGATTGAACCCTGAAGCCCCTGTGCCCATTTTCTGATAATCTTATCTACAGATGTAGATATGGTCATTCCAATTTCAGGTTCAACACTAGCTATAAGTTCATCGTAGTTGTCTATATTAATCTTGCATATGCACAGCTTTTCATCATTGTATTTTTCCTTTAGCTGCTCCAATTCTGTTATGTCATAAAAATAAACAGTAATCTCCGGATCATCTTCGCTCAGCTGTTTGGCATTTGAAACCAACTTAAAGGATTTGCCGTTTCTGTTAATCTTTGCCTCGGTTTCTTCCGATAAAAGAGTCGACATTTTGATTCCTGTCAAAGCAAAGAAATCACCTTCTTCTATTCCGCTGTAGATAAATACCTGGCCGATTTCCTCGTTAACGCTTATTATTTTGCCGCTTCTGCTCACTATGCATGTCGGAAGCGGAATATTGGATATTGATTTTTTATCAATAATTCTATTCTCCATTACTATTCCTCTTATAAAAGATTTTAAATATAGTTACACTACGCCTATGATAATCACATTTTATTATATCACATTTTAGGCTTCCCTTGTGTATTTTATGTGTATTATTTCACTTTTTATACAAATACAAAAGAGCGACAGAGTCGCTCTTTTCATTTCAATTATATTCCCTTTGTGTGTCTTTTTTCTTGTACTTTTTTTATAAGTTTTAGTGCACTGTTTTCAGTATGTCTATCAGTCTATTGAGATCGTCTTTGTTATAGAATTCAATTTCTATTTTACCCTTCTTACCCTTCTGATTGATATTCACCTTTGTGCCGTAAATATCCTTCAACTGATCTTCAACACTTCTTATTTCAAAGCTCTTTTCTTTTGGCTTTCTCTTTGGTTTCTCAGGCTTTTCTTCAGAAACGAGCTTTTCGACCGCTCTTACAGACATCCCCTCTTCTATTATTCTTTTGCATATTTCATGTTGCTTTTTCTTGTCCGAAATATTTATAATAGCTCTTCCGTGACCTGCAGTTATCTTCCCTTCTGATACAAGCGTTCTTATTTCTTCAGGAAGCTTTAACAGTCTAAGTGAATTTGTAATATAAGGTCTGCTCTTACTTACACTCTTTGAGACTTCATCCTGTGTCATGCCGTATGTCTTTATCATCTGGTTAAGACCTTCAGCTTCTTCTATAGGATTCAAATCTTCTCTCTGCATATTTTCTATAATTGCAACGAGCATATTTTCTTCGTCAGTGAATTCCCTGATGATACAAGGAACATCCTTCAGACCCGCTTTTCTTGCAGCACGCCATCTTCTTTCACCTGCAACTATTTCATAACCATGTTTATTTTTTCTTACAACAAGAGGTTGTATAATTCCGTGTTCAAGTATGGAGTCAGCGAGTTCTGATATTTTTTCTTCGTTAAACTGCTTTCTCGGCTGATTTTCATTAGGCTTTATATCATTTAATTTGATATATACTATAGAATTCTCAGTCGTTATATTTTCTTCAGGAGCTGTATCTTCTTTTTCGATACTGGCTTGGTCAGCAAATAGAGCATCCAGGCCTCTTCCCAGGCCTCTGTTTTTCTGTTTTGCTGCCATTACTCTTCCTCCCTTTCAAGGAATTCTTCAGCGAATTCAAGATAAGCTTCCGCTCCTTTTGATTTAGGATCATATTCTGTTATTGCCATTCCGTAGCTTGGTGCTTCTGCCAGTCTGATGTTTCTTGGAATAACTGTTGAATACACCTTTGATCCGAAGTATTTCTTAACTTCCTGCACTACCTGTACGGAAAGATTTGTTCTTCCGTCAAACATACTCAGAATTACTCCTTCAATTTCTATATCCTTATTAAGACTCTTCTTTACAAGGTCTATAGTACTTACCAACTGACTTACCCCTTCCAGTGCATAGAATTCACACTGAATAGGGATAAGTACGCTTTCTACGGCTGTCAGTGAGTTTATAGTCAGAAGACCTAGAGAAGGTGGGCAGTCTATAAATATATAGTCATACTCATCTCTAACCTTATCTATTGATTTTTTTAGTCTCTTTTCTCTACCCTCGATTTGTACGAGCTCAATTTCAGCTCCTGCCAAATCAACACTTGCAGGAATGATGTCGAGTCCCGGCACAGAAGTCTGCAGAATTGCTTTTTTTGTGTCGAAATTATCTTCCACCAGTAAATCATATACTGTATAATCAAGATTTTTCTTTTGAATGCCTATACCACTTGTTGTGTTTCCCTGCGGATCAATGTCCAGCATTAGCACTTTCTTTCCTTTTATTGCAAGGCATGCTCCCAGATTAATATTTGTTGTAGTTTTACCTACTCCACCCTTCTGGTTAAATATTGCTATTGACTTACCCAATTTGCTTCCTCCTACGTTTTGTTTGTTTTTCTATTATATACTATTTTACGTTTTTTTACTACAGTTTTGCATTAAAAAATGGAATGTTTCACGTGAAACATTCCACTAATTATGTAATCTATATAGGCTCTTTCGTTGGAGTTCCAGCCTTTCTTGGGTATTTCTTGTCTGTGGATTTAATTTTTTCTATCACTACTATATTGTGATTATATCCGTCCAAAGAAACCTTTTCGATTCGATTTACTTTTCCTCCGAGAACTTTTAAAGCTTTTGATGCGGCTTCAATTTCTTTCTCGGCATCGGGACCTTTGTATGCCAACAGATATCCCCCTGTCTTTATAAAAGGCAGACAGTACTCAAGAAGCACTGACATATTAGCAACTGCTCTCGATACACAGAGGTCGAATTTCTCTCTCATATCTTTTTTTCTTGCCAATTCCTCTGCCCTTCCATGAACGGTTTCTACATTTAAAATTCCGCACTCATCCGTCAAAGTGTTTATGACTTTAAGTCGTTTGTTAAGAGAATCTGCAAGAACAAAATTTTTATCAGGGCTTACAATGGCAAGAGGAATTCCGGGAAATCCGCCCCCGGTTCCCACATCTATAATTTTCTTCGCTGTATCGTACTCAGGAAGATTCACGCCCAAAACAGAATCCACATAATGTTTCAAGACAAATTCGTCCTTCTCTGTTATTGCAGTGAGATTTATATTTTTGTTCCATTCAAGAATTCCGTCCATATATTTTTCGAATTGGACTAACATCCCATCTGTAACATCTATATTAAGTTTTTCCATGTAGCTTTTCAAAAGTTCCATAGTTAATTATTCCTTCTTCTTTCTTTTTCCAGATAAACCAGAAGTACATTTATATCAGCCGGTGAAACTCCGGAGATTCTAGATGCCTGACCCACAGATTTTGGTTTTACCTGATTCAGCTTCTGCCATGCTTCTATTCTGAGACCGTCTATGCTGCTATAGTCAAGATCCTCACTCAGTTGCTTATTTTCCAGTTTCTTGAATTTTGCAATCTGGGCAATTTGCTTGTTAATATACCCCTCATACTTAATTTCGACTATAAGCTGAGTAACTTCGTGTGATGAAAGCTCAGGTCTTTCCGGATCGAATTCTTTTAGCATATCATATGTAATTTCCGGTCTCTTCAGAATTTCTGAGAAAGAGATTTTTTTCTGCAATGGCGCACTTCCAATATTTTCCAAAAATGTATTAACATCTTTTGGGAACAGGTATGTGTTGGCCAGTCTTTCTCTTTCTTTATCTATATTTGCTTTTTTTGTCAGATATTTGTTATATCTTTCTTCAGAAGCAAGTCCAACCTCATAAGATTTGGCTGTCAAACGCTCATCTGCGTTGTCTTGTCTCAGAAGCAGTCTATATTCCGCTCTGCTCGTCATAATTCTGTAAGGTTCATTAGTACCTTTTGTTACCAAATCGTCGATGAGAACGCCAATATAAGCCTCGTTTCTCTGAAGAATAAACGGTGATTTTCCAGCAATTTCCAGTGAGGCATTTATTCCGGCCATCAGACCCTGAGCTGCAGCCTCTTCATATCCGGAGCTTCCGTTAAACTGTCCGGCACAAAACAGTCCGTCAACAATTTTGCTTTCGAGATTCAATTTCAGATCCTGAGGATCAATACAGTCATATTCTATAGCATAAGCAGGTCTTGTAATTACAATATCTTCCAATCCCGCAATAGTATGATAAAAATCTCTCTGAACATCTTCCGGAAGTGATGATGACATCCCCTGGATATACATCTCTTCTGTATCCAGTCCTTCCGGTTCAACAAACAACTGGTGTCTTTCTTTGTCAGCAAATCTGTTAATTTTGTCTTCTATAGAAGGACAATATCTTGGACCAATGCCTTCAATCTGCCCACCGAACAAAGCACTTCTGTGAAAATTATTTCTTATAACTTCGTGAGTTTTTTCGTTAGTATATGTGAGCCAGCATGATATCTGTTCTTTTTCCAGTTTATCACTCATAAATGAGAAAGGAACTATTTTTTCATCACCTTTTTGCTCAATCATCTTTTCAAAATTAAATGTAGATGACATTGCTCTTGCAGGTGTGCCTGTTTTGAATCTTCTCAGCTTAAGCCCGATTTTTTCGAGATTTGCCGAAAGTTCATTTGCAGGCGCAAGGTTGTTTGGACCTGCCGAGTAAGCACTGTCCCCAATAAAAATTTTCCCTCTCAGGAATGTGCCTGTTGCAAGAATTACTGCCTTTGATTTGTAGATTGCATGATTTCTTGTCATTACACCGCATGCTCTGCCGTCTTCTACCAGAATTTCAACAACTTCATCCTGCTTCATCACAAGATTTTCCTGTTTTTCGATAGTTTTTTTCATCTCAAGATGATACAGATTCTTATCCGCCTGAGCACGCAAAGAATGTACCGCAGGTCCCTTTGCTGTATTCAGCATCCTGCTCTGTATAAACGATTTGTCGATATTTATACCCATCTCACCGCCAAGAGCGTCGATTTCTCTAACCAGATGACCTTTTCCTGTTCCTCCGATAGAAGGATTACAAGGCATCATTGCTATTGCCTCAAGATTTATAGAAAACATAATTGTTTTGTTGCCCATTCTGGCAGCTGCAAGAGCAGCTTCGCATCCCGCGTGACCTGCACCTACAACAATTATGTCATATTCACCCATTAAATATTTTTCCATTTTACTTCCTACTTACCTAAACAAAATCTACTGAAAACTTCTTCTATGACATCTTCTCTGACCGAATCCCCGGTTATGAGACCCAGACTCTGATAAGCCGAACTTACATCAATTTCGACAAACTCAAGTGGCTGCATGCACTTTGCCGCATCCAAAGCATCTGCAAGAGAATTCTTGGTATTTCGCAAAGCCTCTTCGTGTCTTGCATTTGATACCACCATACTGTCTTCTGCTTTTACCTTGCCATCAAAAACAAGGTTATAAATCGTATCCTCAATAACCACAGAATAAGAACTGTCGTTGAGAGCCGTCTTTATATAAGGGCAACCCTTTGAAATTTCTTCAATTTCCGCATCAGAAATAACCTGCTCTTTGTCAATTTTGTTAAACAAAATTAACGCTTTGCTTCTATCGAGTTCCCTTAGAATCTGTATGTCGTCGTCTTCTAATTTTCTGCTGATATCAATTATAAAAATAACAAGATCTGCATCTTCGAAGGATTTCTTTGATTTTTCGATACCGATTTTTTCTATTATATCATCCGTTTCTCTTATTCCGGCTGTATCTGTCAGCTTGATTGGAACGCCTTTTATGCTCAGAAATTCTTCTATTGTATCTCGGGTAGTTCCCGGAATTTCAGTTACTATAGCTCTCGATTCTCTAAGCAAAGCATTCATCAGAGATGATTTTCCTACATTTGGTTTTCCGATGATAGCAACATTCAGACCCTCCCTCAAAATTTTTCCTGTTTTGGATCCTTCTATCATTCGGTCAACTTTTTCCAGAACCGATTCCAGACCTGAAATCAGTTTATCATATGTCATTTCTTCTATATCTTCGTCAGGATAGTCTATGTTGACTGTAATATCAACAAGAATATCCGTCAGTTTGCTTCTGATTTCGGATATGATTTCCGAGAATTTGCCCTGGAGCTGATTCATTGCAATATCAAATGATTTATCCGTCTTTGCATGTATTACATCAATTACAGCTTCAGCCTGGGATAAATCAAGTCTTCCGTTCAAAAAAGCTCTTCTTGTGAATTCTCCCGGTTCAGCAAGTCTGCTCCCATGGGAAAGTACAAGGTTAAGAACCTTTTTCAAAGAAATAACTCCACCGTGGCAGTTTATTTCAACTACATCTTCTGTTGTATATGTTTTTGGGCCTTTCATATATACAGCAAGAACTTCGTCAATTACTTCTTTGCTTTCGGGATCCACAATATGACCGTAAGTAAGAAAACGGTTTTTTATTTCCTTATCTGACGGTGTTACGAACAACTTATCAAGTATATTCTTTGAATTTTCGCCGCTTATTCTTATTATACCTATACCGCCTTCTCCGACAGGTGTCGCTATAGCTGCAATTGTATCTTCCATAATTATCTCCAATTTATAAATAAATAAGCCCGCAAAATATTGCGGGCCAAAGAATTATTTAAGTTCAATGATGACCCTTCTGTAAGGATCCTGACCTTCGCTTCTTGTTACGACGCGATTGTCATTTTGAAGTGTAGCATGAATAACCTTTCTTTCATAAGGATTCATAGGTTCAAGTCTTACACTTCTCTTTGATTTAACTACTTTATCAGCTAGTCTCAAAGCAAGCTTTTCTAAAGTCTTTTCTCTCTTTGATCTGTAATTTTCAGCATCAACAACTACTCTTACATAGTCATTTTCTGTCTTGTTTACAACAAGACTTGTCAGATACTGAATTGCATCAAGGGTCTGGCCTCTCTTACCAATAATGGTTCCTGAGTCCTTTCCTTCCATCTCAACATAAATATTCTCACCATCTGTTTTAGCAGAAACTTCGATATCAAGACCCATCTGCTCAGTGATTTCCCTTAGGAAGGACAGTGCAGTATGGTCGTCTAAAACAGTGAGATTGCTTTCGTCAGCTTTTGGAATAACTTCTGACTTAGCCTTTTTTTTATTGTTTTCTTTTTTGATATCTTTTTTAGGTTCTTTTCTTTCCTTCTTAACTTTTTTCGGTTCAGATTTCTCTATCTTTTCTTCGACTGCAGTTTTTTCTACTTCTACAGGTTCCGGTTTCTTTCTTTCAACCCTTACCAAAGCAAGTTTAGAACCAATTCCGAAAAATCCTCTTGAAGGCTGTTCTAAAACAGTGATGTCAACTTCTTCTCTGGTTGCCTTAAGCTCCGCTAATGCGAGGTCCACTGCCGTATCGACATCTGTACCCCATTTTTCAGAAACATCCATAAATATTATTCCTCCAAAATAGATTACAAGATACTATTTTTTCTTTTTCTTACCCTTTTTCTTAGATTCCTTAAGGTCTTTTCTTAACTTATTGAAACGCAAGTTGAAGAAAATCTGCATAAACTGGCTGATAAACCAGTAGATAGCAAGACCGGATGGGTATGTTCTTGCAAGCCAAACAATCATGATTGGGAAGAAATACTTCATAATCATCATCATTGCGTTTCCGCCCTGCTGTGGCATTGCATTGTTCTGCTGAGACATCCAGAATGATATAAATGTTGCAACACCTGATAAAATTGGAAGTATCCAAAGGTCAGGCTGGCTGAGGTCCTTAATCCATAAGAACTGATCATGAACCGCAAATACCATTGTGCTGTCATTTATATATGTCATAGGGTTTCTGAGCAGCATGAACAGACCCGAGATAACGATCATCTGAATTGCCATAGGAAGACATCCGGCCATAGGGTTGAATCCTTCTTCTTCGTACAACTCAGCCATCTTCTGATTCATTGTCTCTCTGTCATTTGCATATTTTCTCTGAATTTCCTGCATTCTAGGCTGCATGTCAGCCATACCTGCTGTAGAAAGAATCTGTTTTTTGTAAACAGGGTACATGCATCCTCTTACTATGATAGAAAGAAGTACGATAGCAATACCGTAATCATTTACAATTCCATACAGAAACTGCAGCAGGAAACCAAAAGGTTTAGCTAAAAATCCTAACATTAAATTTCCTCCGTCATTTCAAAGGGTCATATCCTCCGGGATTACCGGGATGACACTTCAAAATTCGTTTAATTCCTAAGTAACTACCCTTAAAAACACCATATTTCTGAAGAGCCTGAATGAAATATGTTGAACAGGTAGGATAGAACCGACAGGTTGCCGGGAACAAAGGAGATATGCAGATCTGGTAAAACCTAATAAAAAGAATCAGTATTTTACTGAAAAATCTACTGAGATATCTCATTCTTCCTGACTAATCCGGCTCTTTTCAATGCAGATTTAAGAGACTTCTTGACATCTGCACATTTTACGTCGTTAATGGTATTTCTCGCTATGATTATCATATCGTACCCCTGAACAAGATTAAGATTGGAAAGTCTGTAGCTCTCCTTCATTAATCTTCTGGCTCTGTTCCTTGCGACGCTGTTGCCTACTTTTTTGCTTGCAACAAAAGCAGTGCGATTATAGGTGAGATTGTTTTTTTTGTAGAAAACCACAATATATCTGTCACCTACTGATTTTCCCTTATTATATATAGAGGAAAAATCCCTTTCGTTTCTAAGAACATTTTTTTTTAACATGATAAATTAAGCTGAAAGTCTTTTTCTGCCTTTAGCTCTTCTTCTCTTAAGAACGTTTCTGCCGTTTTTAGTGCTCATTCTTTTTCTGAAGCCATGCTCTTTCATTCTCTGTCTAGTTTTTGGCTGATAAGTCTGTTTCATTATTTTTACCTCCTCTTTGTAAAATCAAATGCACTTTCTAAATTTCAAGAGTGCACACATGTCTAAATATTATAAAGTTATTCACAAGCAATGTCAATATTTTTGCAAGATGTTTCCCTCCAAAATATGTATCAAATGTGATATTGTCTTAGTATAACGAAACTGATTATGTCCCAATGT
>CALHKP010000078.1 GCA_938034165.1 uncultured Clostridia bacterium
AGTACAGCGTGTATATCGTCTTCAGGGTGTAGAAATCAATGACAAGCATATCGAGGTCATTGTCCGCCAGATGCTGAAGAAAGTCCGCATCGAGAACAATGGTGATTCTGACTTCCTTCCGGGAACGATGGTTGACACGCTCGAATATGAAGATAAAGTGGAAGCACTTGCGGCAGAGGGCAAAGAGGTACCGGAAGGAAAACAGATCATTCTCGGTATTACAAAAGCTTCTCTTGCAACAAATTCCTTCCTCTCTGCAGCTTCCTTCCAGGAGACTACAAAGGTTCTTACCGATGCTGCAATCAAAGGAAAGATCGATCCATTGATCGGTTTGAAGGAAAATGTTATCCTTGGTAAATTGATTCCAGCCGGAACAGGTATGAAGCGCTACCGCAATATCAGCCTTCACAGTGATCTGGTTGACAGCCTTGAGCCACCGGAACCGGTAGAAGAGCCTAAGGAAACAGAAGAGGAAAAAGGTAAGAAGGGCAAAGGCAAGAAATCCACAAAGGATGATAAGGAAACAGACATTGTGGAAGATGATGAACTTCTTATGATGGATGAAGATGAGGACGATGACGCTCTTGACATCGCCGAAGATGATTTCGATGAGGAATTTGATCCGGTAGAAGAGTAGTCACGGATATCTTCCCTTGCAGGAACAAATTTCTTTGAAGGCGAATGCTTGATTTTTCTTTCGAAGAAGTTAAAACCGACACAAAGTGCATAAAACTTGAGGTTTCATAAAATGAAAAAGCCCCGGCTGTGAGGTGACCCCTCAAAGTTAGACTTTTTACGAGACGACTTCGGTCGTCTCGTTTTTCTTTATACAGCTAGGAGATGGAGCCTGTATTGAACCGGACTCATCCATCCTAGCTTTTCTTTTATCCGTTTCTCATTGTAATATTTTATAAAACGTTCTATCTCTGATTTTAATTCCTCGTAGCTGTAATAAACAACACCGTAGTAAATTTCTTGCTTGAGCAGTCCAAAGAAGTTTTCCATTACAGAATTATCCAAGCAGTTTCCTTTCCTCGACATACTTTGAAATATTCGTTCTTCTTTCAGCCTATGGGAGTAGGCTTTCATCTGGTAAGCCCATCCCTGATCTGAGTGAAAAGTCCTTCTGTATGGACAGTCTGCAGTGATTTCAATTGCTTTATCTAATGCATCCATTACGTTCTTGGCAGAAGGTCGTTGATCTATCCCATAACTAAGTATTTCACCATTACACATATCCATAAACGGATCGAGATAAAGTTTATGCATGGTCATATGACCTTTCTCATCGACTTCATAATACTTGAACTCGCTAGTATCTGTAGTGATTTTCTGATGAGGTATATGTGTGCTAAAGCGTCTGCGAATCCTGTTCGGAGCAACAGTACCAACCTTGCCTCTATAAGAACTATACTTTCTGCTTTTGCGAGTGTAGGACATTACCTGTAATCCAAGCTTTTGAACAATGCGTTGAACTTTCTTTTTGTTTATGGAATATCCCTGATTGCGAAGCTCTCCGAAAATCCTGCGATATCCGTAATCCTTATGTTCTTTACGAATCCCAAGTATCTTTTCCTCAATTTCCTGATCTGGATTTTCTCTATCAAAACGCTTTTGCCAATACATATATGTGGCTTTGGGCATTCCGATATATGAGAGAAGGTCTTTTAATTTGAACTGTCTTCGGAGGCTGCTGATGATTCT
>CALHKP010000079.1 GCA_938034165.1 uncultured Clostridia bacterium
TAGGATTGGTCAATTTAACCCGACCAACATTGGCTGAATTAGCCCGACCCTAATACTACGCTTTATTACATAAAAAAATCCACCGAACCCGCATGAAAATCAGAGACATGTCGGGTACTGTTACTGTCACTTTATTTTCAACTTTGGGTACATAGGCTCTGTAAGCCCCAAAGTTTTCATGACTTTACGACATAAAAAAAAACGAACCAAAAGTTCGGATATAGTTCTAATATGGTGCGGCCGACTGGACTCGAACCAGCACGGTTGCCCACACGCCCCTCAAACGTGCGCGTCTGCCATTCCGCCACGGCCGCATGTCAGTGTGTAATGCATTGTTTCTTTGCCTTACCTAAACTATAATACCACAATTACGAAAAAATGCAATACCCAAATTCTAAAATTCCCAATGTTTTTTCGGCAGTACATTTTAACCTTCCCGGCGCCAACCTCAACATGTTTTGGAGGGCGCCTCTGTCAATTTTAATGAACCATAACCAGGCCAAAAACAGTGCATATTTCAATAGTCGCAATCTGCGCTGTCTTTTAACGAGCTTGGCTAAGCGCAGATTGCCACATCTTCAAATCGTACGGTAAAATTTGGCTTCAAAATAAGTGTAGATTTTAACTTTGAAAAATCACGCTTATTTTCCTCGCCAAATTCTCCTTCTACCTAGATATAAGGAAACAAAAATCGGGGATTTTTGTTGAAAATCCAACATTTCTCTCAGCGCAGATCTTGATTTTATAAATTTGCGCTTAGTCATGGGTGAAAAATATAAGCGCAATTTCAAGGTTTTGCGATATGCACTGAGTTAGTCAGAGCTAACCGCACCTAGTGTGCGGATTAGTTGTAATTAACCGCGCCCATGGCAAGGGTTAGGGTTAGTGTAAACTAACCACCCTAGAATGCCGAACTAACCGCCCCGAAAGCCAGATGTAACAAAGCCCGACATGCAAACGCCGGGCTTCCTACCACCTATTCTTTATCCTTGTCTTTTTCTTTCTTTGCTACTTTTTTCTCAAACTGTCCCTGTTCCAGGCCTCTGTATCTGTCAAAGAATGTTCCGTATGTGTCACTTTTGTAGCTGCTGTTGCTCAGCAGGTAATAATTCTTGTAGCAGATCGGTACAAACGGCATTTCTTTTTCCAGAGCCTTTTTGGCTGCTTCGAAAGCTTCGAGTTGTTCGTCTTCTGTTAGTGCTGTTTCCAGTTTTGCAACCTTAGAAATAACGTCGCTGTTTTTGTATTTTCCAAAGTTGTTGTCGCCAAACAAGTCTGTTAGGTTGAACTGCTTGTCGACTTTCAGGCCACCAAGATACATCTCAAAATCTCCTGATTTGAGTCTGGATAGATATGTATCGTTTGCAACTGATTCTATCTGAATCGTGATTCCTACGGTTTTCAGCTGGTCTTTTATAGATTCTGCAGCATCCAGTCTGCTCTTGTTGTTGCTGTTTACCAGAAGCTTGATTGTCAGAGGCTTTCCATCAGAACCTTCCAGCAGGCCATCCTGATTTTCATCTTTGTAACCGGCCTTTTTCAAGCTGTCGGATGTTCTTTTCTGATCCAGCATGATGCCTTTGCTCTTCGAGCCCAAGAATCCCGGATAATACATAGAATCTGCGGCAGTTGCTGCATTGCCGTAATTGTCTTCTATTATCTCCTCTCTGTCCAGCGCATAAGCTATGGCATATCTTACATTTTTCTTCTTCAAAACTGCATTTTTGTGATTGAATCCGATATATTCAAGCTCATTTGATACTATTGTCCTGCAGTCAAAATTCTTTTCCTCTGCAGTTTCGTTTGCGTCAGTGTCTTTGTCCAGCATAACTGTTATTGCATCCATAGACATCAACGAGATTGTCTGGCTCTGATCTTCAATTATATTAGCCTCCAGGTTTTTCTTTGCTTCTTTTCCGTAGTAGTATTCATTCTTTTTGAACTTTACTTCTTTTCCGGTTGTATAAGAAGAATATGCATAAGGACCGCTTCCTATAACAAAGTTTTCCTTCGCAGAATAACTGTCTGCTGAGACGATAGGAAATACTAGATTGTCCAAAGCCGCATCTCCCGGTGATGAGAAAGTAATTGTAAGCTTTCTGTCTCCGTCTGTGGAAACGCTGTCAATTTTGGAAGCATAAGTATAGTAAGGACTCTTGCTTCCTACTGATTTGATGCTGTTTACTGTAGCTCTTACGTCAGCTGAAGTCAGCTCACTTCCGTCGCTGAATTTGACACCTGATTTGAGTGTGATTGAAACAATGCCCTTTGCACTGTCTGCAGAATAATCATCCACAAGATCCTTTTCTATGTTTAGGTTCTCATCCAGTCTAAAAAGTTGGCTGTAAACCAGCTGATTTATGTAATACACGTCATCGTCATTTGATGCCAGAGCATTGAATGATTCAGGCTGAGTGATTCCTATGTAGTTTGTATCAGACTCTTCCATTACTGTTTTCTTGGTTTTGTCTGCATCCTTTGCAGTATCCTTGGTTGCAACCATATGAACTGTAGCTGCAAGACCAGAAAGCACCACAACAACCACGATTATCTGAACGATATGCTCGTGAGCCCAGTCAAATGCGGCATAGGCTTTGCCGTCAGGATTCAGGGAAGGAAGATAATCCGAAACAGTCTTTTTCTTCTTTTCCGGAATGTCGAAAATATTTCTTTCCTCAGGTTCTTTTTCGAGCTCTTCTTTTGGAATTTCTGAGTTTAGCTCGCTGTATCTTCCTCTGAAGGAAATTTCACCTTCTTCTTTTTTGCTTCCCAGACGGTCAAGCCACATAGCAAATCTATCACCTATGCTGTTCTTCTCTTTTTTTGACCCTTCTGAAACACTTGAATCTGCATCCGGGTTTTCATGTTCCCTCTTTAGACCCACGTAGATATTTCCCGAATCAAGCTCGTTGTTTATGATTCCGATTCTCAGCTTTTTCTTTTTGCCTCTCGTTTTTCTTGACGGCTCAAATAGATTAAAATCCGCTCCCGAACTTGGTTTTCGGCTTTTTTTCTGTCTGTATTTGTTAAACATATTTATTTACCAGCTCCTTGACCTGTCCATAGAGATAATTCAGGCTTCGCGAATTGTCTATTATGGCATCCGCTTTTGCTATTCTTTCTTCATCCGACATCTGGTTTCTGATTCTGGAGTAAACTTCGTCATAAGTTGCATTGTCGCGCTTCATTACCCTCTGCACTCGCAAATCCATCTCCGCTGTAACCACCCATACAAGGTCTGTTTTTTCGTTCATGCCTGTCTCAAAGAGAAGTGGTGCATCCAGAAACACTGCTTTTTCCCTTCCTGCTTTTGCATATTCTGCACATCTCTCATCGCATATATCTATAACATTTCTCGTCACTATACTTTCGAGAAGCTGCTTTTTTTCTCTGTCCGAAAAAACTATGGAAGCCAGCTTCTTTCGGTTCAAACATCCATCATCAAAGAGAATGTCATCGCCAAAAGCACTCTTTAGCTTAAGAAGCGTGCCGCTTCCTTTTTCTGTAATCTCATGAGAAATTTTGTCGGCGTCAATTATGACAAATCCCATTCCGGTGAGATATTCCGTCACTGCTGACTTTCCGCTTCCGATTCCTCCTGTAAGTCCAATTACTTTCATCTTTTCTCCGTTCTTTATTTCAGCTCATACCACGAATTGCCGAAGTTCAGATCGCTTTCCAGCTTAACTTTTAGGGCAATTGTGTCTGTCATATTTCTTACGAGAAGCTCTTTTACCTTTTCTTCTTCATCCTTTGCCGTTTCTATGATAAGTTCGTCATGTACCTGAAGTATCAGCTTTGATTTGTATCCGCCGTCTTTCAGTTCTCTGTAGACTTTGATCATGGCAAGTTTGATAATGTCCGCTGCGCTTCCCTGTATAGGGCTGTTCATTGCAAGTCTTTCGCCGAGTTTTCTCATCATAAAATTGGACGAGTTGATTTCGTGTATGTATCTTCTTCTGCCCAGAATTGTTCTGGTATATCCATTTTCTCTTGCAGTTTCAACCTGCTCATCCATATATTCTTTTACGGCCTTGTGCTTGTCAAAGAAATCCGCAATATATTTTTCGGCTTCTTTTCTCGTAATCTGAAGCTCTTCCGAAAGACCGAATCCGCTCATTCCGTATATAACGCCGAAGTTTACTGCCTTGGCTCTGCTTCTGTCAAGGGATGTAACCTCATCATAAGGCACATCGAAAACTCTCGAAGCTGTGTTTCTGTGTATGTCATCCCCTCTGTTAAAAGCATCTATCAGATTTTCGTCTCCTGACAGGTGTGCAAGAACCCTAAGCTCTATCTGAGAATAGTCAGCTCCCACAAGCAGAGAATCTTCTTTTGGAACAAAGGCTTTTCGAAGCAGTCTTCCATATTCGTCTCTGATTGGGATGTTCTGCAGGTTCGGCTCTGTACAGCTTATACGCCCTGTAGCTGTTACTGTCTGCTGGAAATGTGCTCTTATGCGGCCGTCTTCGCCGATAAGGGGTTTGAGGCCTTCCACATATGTGCTGTTGAGCTTTGCTAAGCTTCTGTACTTCAAAACCAAGTCAATTATCGGATGCTTGTCCTTCAGCTTTTCCAGCACTTCTGCATTGGTACTGTAGCCTCTCTTAGTCTTTTTTATAACCGGAAGTCCCAATTTTTCAAACAAAACCACCCCAAGCTGCGCAGGTGAGTTCACATTGAATTCTTCCCCCGCAAGCATATATATCTGTTTTACCAGAAGGTCGATTTCCTTCTTCAGTTCATCTCCGAATTCATCCAGTACACTTTTGTTTACTATGATTCCTTCTTTTTCCATGGATGCCAGAACCTCTACAAGCGGAAGCTCTGCCTCCTGATATACCCTCATCAGGTCCTTTGATTTAAGTTCCTCTTCTTGGATATCCTTTAGCTTCAGAACATAACTTGTGCATTCTCTGCCGTATTCAGCTTCTTTTTTGCCACTCTCTCCGAGAAGATCCATCTGACCGTTATCAGTCAAAAATTCCGCTTCGTCCTGCATCTCTGTATGGAATTTCTCAAACACCAGATTCTTGAGGCTATAATCTGATCTGGCAGGATCCAGCACATACTGTGCAACCTCAGTATCCCCGGTCGTATCAAAATCCTTCATTCCGTAAAACATAAGGGCATAGTAGTCGTTTATCAGATTATGTCCTGCGAATTTCAGCTTCTTCTCTGCCAAAATCTCAACCGCTTTTTCCATCAAAGCTTTTTCGCCGCTTATATACACATATCTCTCTTCTATTATAAGGGAGATTCCTGAAATTACAGGCTTGTTAATGTGATTTTTGTCTGAAAAAACTTTGATTGCAGCAAGGCTTCCGGCTTTGATAAAGTCAAGTTTTTCCAGGTCACTTTCTGTCGAAATCATGATTTCTTCCGAAAGCTTTATTTCCTTTGCATCTTCACTTTTGATTCCTGTATTTGTCTTTAATTTTTTCAGGAAGGAGTTAAACTCCAGTTTTACGAACAGATCTATAAGGCTGTCATAATCAGGCTCCTTGAGTTTGAAATCTTCTATATCGAATTCTAGGGGCACGTATCTGTATATTTCCACCAGTTTTCTGCTCATGGCAACCAGCTGCAGGTTGTTTTCCACTTTTTCTCTCAGCTTTGCATTGGAAATTTCTTCTGTATTCGCAAGCATATTTCCGATATTCCCAAACTGTTTTAGGAGCTTGATTCCTGTCTTTTCTCCCACTCCCGGAATTCCCGGAATGTTGTCGGATTTGTCTCCCATCAAGGCCTTCAGGTCTATGAACTGCTCAGGTGTAAGCTCATATTTTTCTATCATTTTTTCTCTGTCAAAGAGGTCAAAATCGCTTATTCCACGCTTTGTTATAAGTACCTTGGTTATATCGCTAGAAAGCTGCAGCGCATCCTTGTCTCCTGTGATAATAAGCGGCGAAAGTCCCTCTTCTTCTGCAACACGGGAAACGGTTCCTATTATGTCATCGGCTTCAAAGCCGTCTATCTCAAGATTGGCAACATGAAGGCTCTCTAATATATCTTTCATTATCGGAAGCTCCATAGCAAGCTCAACGGGCATTTTCTTTCTGCCCGCCTTATAGTCCTTATATGCTTCGTGACGGAATGTAGGCTGCTTTCTATCCCATGCCACAGCCATATAATCAGGTGAATAATCCTCAAAGATTTTACCCAGCATATTCAAAAATCCGTAAATCCCCTGAGTGTAAATCCCTTCGCTTGTTATCATAGGCCTCTGCATCGCATAATATGCTCTGTTTATCAGGCTGTTTCCGTCAATTATTACTATTCTCTTCATCTTAATATCCTTTGTCTAATATCAGCCGTACAGCTCTTTGCGCTATACTTCTCTTCCTGTCAGGTCGTAATCGAATGCATCCATAATCTCAACACAAACCATATCACCAACTTCGTGAGCCTGGTTTTCTGATACAAATATCACTGAGTTGTCTATTTCCGGTGCGTCATACATAGTTCTTCCAATGTATGAGCCCGGCTCTTCTATCTCGTCTATAATTACAGGAAGTGTTTTTCCTATCATTTCTTTGTTGTGCTCCAGAGAAATATCAAGCTGTCTTCTCATGATTGCATCTAGTCTTTCATCTTTGATTTCCTCGTCTATCTGATTTTCCATCTCTCCTGCAACTGTATCCTCTTCCATGGAATAAGCAAAAACTCCCAGCCTTGCAAATCTCTCCTTTTCAACAAAGTCCAGAAGCTCATCAAAGTCTTCTTCTGTCTCTCCCGGAAATCCTACAATCAGTGTAGTTCTTATATGAATATCCGGAATTCTTTTCTTCAGCTTTTCTAAAGTCTCATGAATTGACTTTCTTGTGGATCTTCTGTTCATTGCGGAAAGTACGTTGTCAGAAGCATGCTGAATCGGAATGTCTATATATTTGCAGATTTTTTCTTCTTCTGCTATTGTTTCTATAAGCTCGTCTGTAATCCTGTCCTCATAGCAGTACATTAGTCTGATCCACTCAATCCCCTCCACCTTGCAAAGCTCTCTCAAAAGCTCTGCCAGTGCATATTTTCCATAAAGGTCGATTCCGTAGCATGTAACATCCTGTGCAATCAGAATCAGCTCTTTGCATCCCCTTGCTGCAAGCCCCTGTGCTTCTTTGATAATATCTTCTTTCTTTTTGCTTCTGAAATGTCCTCTGATTTTTGGAATTATGCAATATGCGCAGCTGTTGTCACAGCCTTCTGCGATTTTGATTGTTGCAGTATAAGGATTTTCATTCAGCTTTCTTTCGTAGCTTTTCAAAACCTCTTCGTCGCATGGATTAACAAATACTTTTCGTTCGCCCTCTGTAGTTAACTCATCAAAGATTTTGTCTATGTTTTCGTATTCATTTACACCAATAAAGCAGTCCACCTCTGGCATCTCGTCAAACAAATCATCTGCATATCTTTTTGATAAGCATCCTGATACAACAAGCTTCGCGTCTTCTTTCTTTTCCTGAGCCAGCTCAAATATTCTCTCTATGGATTCTCTCTTTGCATCGTTGATGAATCCGCATGTATTTACCATTACAATATCCGCATCTTCTGCGCTCTCTGTCATGCTGTAACCGCTGTTTTCCAGTATTCCTGCAGCAACCTGGCTATCATTTGTATTCTTGGGGCACCCCAGAGTATCTATATATACTTTTTTCAACTTTCTACCTCTTCTTTCATCTGCTGATATTCCTCCTCGCTCATAAGAACCTGTCTTGGTCTTGAGCCGTCCTGAGGACCAACTATTCCTCTCTCTTCCATCATGTCTACTATTCTTGCCGCTCTGTTATAGCCTATTCTGAATCTTCTCTGAAGCATAGATACAGAAGCCTGACCGGCTGTCACTACGCATGCAATAGCCTCCGGCAAAAGTTCGTCTGCTGCATCATCCTTCGATGCTGTGGAAACGTTTCCCTTTTCTATTCTATCTATAACATCATCTGAGTAATCAGGCTCATCTACCTGGTTACTTATAAATTCTATGAGAGATGTTACCTCGTCGTCAGAAACAAATGTGCCCTGAACTCTGACAGGTTTACCCATACCAAGTGGGTTAAACAGCATATCGCCTTTTCCCACAAGCTTTTCGGCTCCGCTCATATCAAGTATTGTTCTTGAGTCAAACTGTGACGATACAGCAAAGGCAATACGTGAAGGAATATTTGCTTTGATTACGCCTGTGATTACATCCACAGAAGGTCTCTGTGTTGCAACAATCAGATGCATTCCTGCGGCTCTTGCCATCTGTGCCAGTCTGCAGATTGATTCTTCTACCTGAGAAGGTGCTGCCATCATAAGGTCTGCAAGTTCGTCGATTATTATAACTACCTGAGGAAGAACCTCTTCTTCCTTTCCCTGATTTCTCATATGGTCATTGTAACTCTCCAGGTCTCTTACGTGAGTTTCCGCAAACTTCTTGTATCTAGATGTCATTTCCGAAACAGCCCAGTTAAGAGCAGCTGCTGCCTTGGCTGGGTCTGTAACAACCGGAATCAGAAGATGTGGTATTCCGTTATAGTTTCCCAGTTCAACAACCTTAGGGTCTATAAGCACAAACTTAACCTCATCAGGTGTCGCCTTGTACAAAATACTGGAAATAATGCTGTTTATGCATACGCTCTTTCCGGAACCCGTAGAACCTGCAATCAAAAGATGAGGCATGCTCTTGAGGTCTGCAACTATTGCATTTCCTGCGATGTCTCTGCCTACAGCAAAAGTTATCTTAGACTTAGCCTGTCTGAACTCTCTGCTTTCGATTATTTCTCTGAGGGTAACCATGTTTACTCTCTCGTTTTCAACTTCTATGCCTACAGCAGCCTTCCCCGGAATAGGCGCTTCAATTCTTATATTCTTAGCCTTGAGATTCAGCGCAATATCACTTGACAGTCTCACTATCTTGCTTACCTTTACGCCGGCATCTGGCTGTATTTCGTATCTTGTAACGGCAGGTCCCTGAGTCACCTGGACAACCCTTGCATCAACATTGAAGCTCTTGAGAGTTTCCTCCAGTTTCTGAGCCTTTGCTTTGAGTTCATTTCCCGCATTGTTGTTTTCCGGCACTTCTTTCTTCTGCAGAAGGTTAACCGGAGGAAATTTGTATTTTCTGCTTCTCTTAGGACGAGAAATTTCTTTTTCGTCAAGAGTTATATTTCTCGCTTCGGAATTTGTAAGCTTAGGCTCTTCTTTGCTTATTATTCCAAAAGCACCGGGTACTTCGGTATGCACATTTCCTGCATCCTCAAGTCCCTTTTTTCCGAAATGAGCGCTTTCTTCCGAAAGACCCATTTCCCTATTTGTATGTAAAGGCTCCGGTTCAAGACCAAAGCCATTGTTTTCAAATCTTGTTTTTTCACCGTTTCCAAGACCGAAGCCTTCTGCGGTTTCTGCAGTATCATCAAGTCCAAAAGTCCTGATTACAGGTTCTGAGAAATCATGTGCAGTCTCTGCAAAAGGTGAACCGCTGCCTTGCGGCGTGTTTTCTGCAAAAGGTGAGCTGCCAAATCCGTCAAAAGGCGTGCCCACATCTTCTCTTGCAGCCTCCTGAAGTCTCTTCTTTGCTTCTATTTCTCTTACCTGCTCTACTGTTTCTGTTTGATCTGCAGTCCACCCAAAGACATTTCTGTCCTTGAGGAATTTTACAAACTTGTTGTCATATTCTCTTTTCTTTACATTTGCCTTTACATCATCAAAAGACAACTGCTCTCCGTAGTGGCTGTCTCCTGATACAGCATCTGTATAATCAGCCCTCGATTCCTGTCCGAAACTGATTCCCACATCTTGCATCTGCTGCCGAGCTTCTTTTGCTTCTCGCTCTTCTTTTTTTGCAAGCCTTCTTTCTTCTGCCGCCTGAGCTCTCATTTCCTGCTTTTCCTTCGCATTATCGAGATAATGGGATACAGGCTTGTTGACAGCCAGAAGCACCGAAATTATCAGAAGAACTATGGAAAAAATATAAAGCCCCGCCATTCCTATGTATTTCACAGCAAATGAGCCCAGTAACATGCCAAAGAGGCCTCCACCATCAAGATGAGACCCCTCAGCATAAAATTTCTTTATTTCAAATGTTATATTGTCGGATTCTATAAATCTTCCGGAATTCAGCATGCATATTGATATAAATGTAAGGCATGCCATGGAAATATTATATACCGAAACATGGAATGCTTTATTCAAAAACAAAAGTATTCCAAATCCAATGAGAAAGAAGGGTAAAATATATGAAACAATTCCAAACAGTCCCTTGAGTGCATCACCTGCAAAATTGCCCAGTTCCCCTGCTGTATTAAAAATCTCTGCAGTGAGAAGAAATATGCCCAGAGCGATAAGTATTATGCCTGTAACATTATCTCTGACTCCCGGATGAGCTGTTTTGCTCCCGGAATATTCTATGTTTTTTTCTTCAGGTGAAGTCTTTCTGCTTTTGGCAGAACTCTTTTTTCTGTCTGTTGTCTTCTTGTTTGCCACTTTCTCTCTCCCTAATAATCCTTTTACAAAGAGATACTATTTTGCAGCAATATATCCCTTTGCAGTCAATGCTTCTGCACAAAGTACAGCACCGCCTGCTGCGCCTCTAACGGTATTATGTGCAAGTCCTATAAATTTGAAATCATATACAGTATCTTCTCTCAGTCTTCCAACTGAAACACCAAATCCGTTCTCGTAATTTACATCCTTCTTAACCTGTGGTCTGTCATCTTCCTCAAGGTACTGGATGAAATGTTTTGGTGCGTTAGGAAGTTCTTCTTCCTGAGGGAATCCCTTGAACTCTCTTAACTTTTCGATAAGCTGTTCCTTAGTTGGTTTTTTGCGGAACTTAACAAACACTGCAGCAGTGTGTCCGTCCAGTACAGGAACTCTTACACACTGGCATGTTATAACAGGTTCGCTTGCCTTAACGATTTCTCCGTTTTCTACGTGACCGAGAATTCTTAGAGGTTCAAGTTCACTCTTTTCTTCTTCTCCGCCAATGTACGGAATAATATTTTCTATCATTTCAGGCCATTCTGCAAAAGTTTTGCCTGCTCCTGAAATTGCCTGGTAAGTTGTAGCTACAACTTCGTATGGTTCGAATTCTCTCCATGCTGCAAGAGCAGGAACATATCCCTGAATTGAGCAGTTTGGCTTAACTGCAATAAATCCTCTTGTTGTTCCAAGTCTCTTCTTCTGTGATTCGATAACTTCGAAGTGTTCCATGTTGATTTCAGGAACTACCATTGGTACATCAGGTGTCCATCTGTGTGCACTGTTGTTTGAAACTACAGGTGTTTCTGTTTTTGCATATTCTTCTTCGATGGCTTTGATTTCTTCTTTTGTCATATCTACTGCGCTGAAAACAAAGTCAACTGTGCCTGCAACTTCTTCTATGCTGTGAACATCTTTTACAATTATGTCTTTTACTGCTTCAGGCATAGGTTTTGGCATCTTCCATCTGTTACCTACAGCATCTTCGTATCTTTTCCCTGCACTTCTTGCGCTGGCTGCAATAGTAACAACCTCAAACCAAGGGTGATCTTCTAACAGTGAGATAAATCTCTGACCAACCATTCCTGTTCCGCCCAGGATACCTACTCTTAATTTTTTGTCTAAGTTTTTCATAACTGCTCCTTTTTTATGTGAAAATATTATTATCTTACGCAATAGATAATATATTTTACCACTTTTTGCAAGGTTTGTGAAGTAGTCAAGTACCTCGTAACATGAGTATACAGAAACAAAAACACATAAAAAGAGCAGTCTTTTTGAAAAAACTGCTCTTAATATAATTTACATCATTAGTAGTTTATGCCTCAACAGAACCTACTACATCTTTACCATCGTAATAGTTGCAGTTAGGACAAACTCTGTGTGGAAACTTAGGCTCATGACACTGAGGACAGATTGATAATCCTGGTAATGATTTCTTCATGTTAGGAGATCTTCTCTTGTCTCTTCTAGCCTTAGATGTTTTTCTCTTTGGTACTGCCATTTCTACACCTCCTCATCCGGGTTTATATATTATATGTGAAATATAATAATTTGCGTTAACTACTAAAGTATACACTCTTGTTCTAAGATTGTCAACAGCTATTCGCAACTATTTTACAAGTTTCTTAGTGATTTCGTAAGTGTCTCTAGCAATCATTAATTCTTCGTTTGTTGGGATCAGGAATAGCTTAACTTTTGAATCTTCAGCTGAGATTTCTGTTTCTTTTCCTCTAACTTTGTTAGCGATTGGATCTAGCTTGATTCCAAGGTTTCCAAGATCTGTACAAATGATTTCTCTCATTGAGATATCGTTTTCACCAACGCCTGCAGTAAATACGATAGCGTCTACGCCGTTCATTTCTGCAATATAAGCACCAATGTAGAATCTAACCTTCTGAGCGAACATTCTAAGTGCAAGAGCTGCTCTTTCGTTTCCTTCTTTTACTGCTTCTTCAAGGTCTCTGAAGTCACTTGAAACTCCTGAAATACCAAGAACACCTGACTTCTTGTTCAGGATTTCGTTTACAGCACCCTGTGGAAGGTTTTCTTTCTGTCTGATGTAAGTAACGATAGCAGGGTCAATATCTCCTGAGCGTGTACCCATTACAAGACCTTCCAGTGGAGTGAATCCCATTGAAGTGTTGATACATCTGCCGTGTTTGATAGCTGAAACTGATGCTCCGTTACCAAGGTGGCAAGTGATAAGCTTCAGGTCGTTAACGTTAACGTTCATCATCTGTGCTGCCTTCTGTGCAACATACTTATGTGAAGTTCCGTGGAATCCGTATCTTCTGATCTTATACTTTTCGTAGTATTCGTATGGAATAGCATACAGGTATGCATGTGGTGGCATTGTCTGGTGGAATGCTGTATCGAATACACCTACCATTGGTGTATCAGGCATAAGTTCCTGACAAGCTGCGATACCTAAAAGGTTAGGTGGGTTGTGAAGAGGAGCAAGTTCTACGCATTCTTCAAGTGCTTCGATTACATCTTCTGTAATAAGAACTGATCCTGCATATTTTTCGCCTGCGTGAACAACTCTGTGTCCAACTGCACCGATTTCTGACATATCTGCAACTACGCCGTGTTCAGGATCCTGTACTGCTGCAAGAACCTGAGCAATTGCATCCTTGTGGTCCTTCATTGGGACTTCTGTCTTAACTTTTTCTGAGCCAATCTTTTCGTGTGTGATTACTGAACCTTCCATGCCGATTCTTTCTACAAGACCTTTAGCAAGGAGTGATTCATTAACCATGTTCAGCACCTGATATTTCAGGGATGAGCTTCCACAGTTGATTACTAATACTTTCATATATTCCTCCATGTCTCTAATGTGTAATGTAATTTACTCTGACTATAAAATGATACCCCAAAAAGATTAAAAAAGCAAGTGTATTTGATATCAGTATTATTTGCAGCCCGGGTAAATTACAAAAGCAGGCGAAATGATTACAAAATAAACATTCTTGCCGTCATCATCTCCTGAACGTCATTTCCTGTAAATTTTACAGTCTTTTCGTCAATCTGTTCTGCTCCCGGATAATATGAACCTCTCAGAGCTCTTATGGCATCCTTGAAGTTTATCTCAAGCTCAAACTTTTCCGGTAATTCAAACAGACATTTTTTCGGATTGTCTGTCAGGCTCTTATACACGCCCTCTTCTATAAGTTTGAGAGCCTTTACCGGAGAAATGCTTATCGCTGCATTTCCAACGCCGTATTTCACACCTGTTGTTTCAATTTCCGGAACAAGAGCCTTTGCATGCTCGCATAGCGCTTCATCTCCGCTTACAAATGTTACAGGAACTCCGTAATAGGCTGCAACATACGCATTCAGATCGAATTCCGCAATTCGTTTCCCATTGATTTTTACATAGTTGTTATCCCTGTTCATAGTGTGAGCAAGAGGGTTTTCGTTTTCCCCCGCACCGCTGTGATATCCGATAAATATGGCAGCATCAAAGCTTTCGTCTATGCCTGCCATCATTGATTCAGGAGTATTTGTCCATCCCCTTGATAAAACAGCTTCCTCCGGAAGATATGAACTGTCGATGTTTCGTGCTGTTTCGTGAGCATCCTTTACAAATATTTCTGTAGCTCCCGCCTTCAAAGCGCCTCTGCATGCAGCCGCAGCTTCCTTTGACATCTGGATTCTCGCCTCATCAAAGCCATAACAACCTACTTCTGTTTCTTCCCATGCAGTAACTCCTGTTACTCCTTCAATGTCCACACTTATATATATTTTCATTTCAATCCTCCCGATTTTTTATCTTGTGATTTCTTTTAATTTCTCCAATGGTAATTCTTCTCCCTGAAGCAGTGCGTTTTCGTGAGTTTTCACGTCGATTCCGATCTTAAGGACTGTGATGTAAACAGCATTCATTATCTTCCCTGCCGCAGCTTTTTTCTTGCCGCTTCTGCTTGCCTTCGAAAACGAAAGTCCTGTGACATCATCCTTCGTTGCCATAAACTCACTTCCGCAGACAGGACACTTGAAATAGTAATCGTTTCCCATAAGCTTCCACTGCTCTCGGGTCAGCCACTTCGGTTCCTTTGTCTTGCAGAAAGGGCACTCCCCTATCTGTCTGTCAGCAAACTGCTGAGGAATATCATATAATGACTCATTTTTTCTAACATAACCTTCTGCCATAAGTCCACCTCATCATCGTTAAAATCGTAATACTGCTAAAAGCTTTGTCAAAATCAGCAATTGGGATGAGAAAAAATTCCCATCCCTCAAACTTTTTTACTAACCCTTATTGTAAATCACAACACTTCGTTTGACAACATGTCATCATATGACTGCGGCTTAACAACCACTCTGCTCTTTCCATCCTTGACAAATACTACTCCCGGAATTCTGTTCTTATTGTAGTTGCTTGCCATGGTATAGCCATATGCTCCTGTTGAGAATACTGCAAATATATCTCCTGCTTCAGGTGCAGGAACTTCCAAGTCGCGAATCAGAATGTCCCCCGACTCGCAGCATTTACCGCATACAGTTACAGTTTTTTCCGGTTTTTTATCTGCTTTATTTGCAATAATCCCTGTGTATTCTGCCTGATATAGAGCAGGTCTGATGTTGTCAGTCATACCTCCGTCAACAGACATATACGTTCTTATCCCTTTTATCTCTTTAATACTGCCGACTGTATATAGAGTGATGCCTGCTTCTGCAGCAATGCTTCTGCCCGGCTCAATTACTACATTTGGTCGTGCAATATTGTTGTTTTCGCTGTAAGTAATAATTTTTTCCACAATAGGATTTATAAAATAACTGAACGGCTTTCTTTCTTCGTCTACATAAGTTACACCGAATCCACCGCCTACGTTCAGCTCTTTGATTTCACATCCGAATTTTTCTCTTGTCTTTGTAACAAGATCGAGGATGATATCCACTGCCTGAAGATGTGATTCGTTATCAAACAGCTGTGAACCCACATGGAAATGGAATCCGTAAAAGTCCACATATTCAGATTTTATTGCTGCCTCTATCTGAGGAAAGATAACATCATCCTCTAGAGGAATGCCGAATTTCGAATCTTTCTTTCCTGTTACAATATAGTCGTGAGAACTACTCTTTACTCCCGGTGTAACTCTGAAAAGAACTTTTATCTTTGCATTCTTTTTCTCACAAATATCTTCTATAAGTTTCAGCTCCTGAAGGCTGTCGATTATGATTCTTCCAATGCCATAATCAATTGCCATTTCTAATTCTTCAGGCTGTTTGTTGCTACCGTTAAATTCTATTTTTTCTGCCGGAAATCCTGCCTTGATTGCGGTATATAGCTCCCCTCCTGAAACAACATCAACACACATTCCGCATTTATCCACAAGCTTCGCCATGCCCATTGGGAAGAATGCCTTTGCTGCATATGCTACTCTTGTATTTTCATATTTATTTACAAAACACTCTTTCAGTTCGTCAAATCTGTTAATCATGTCATTTTCCGAGTAAACATACAGTGGAGTCCCATATCGTTTCGCTAATTCTGTTGTATCGCAACCATCAAAATACAGCTTTCCGTTCTTTAATTCTTTAATCATTAATTTTTCCTCACTGTCCGGTTTCATGATAATATGTCATAAATTCAGAGGCTGAGGCAATGCCCCGCCTCTGAAAAAATCTACGGTTATCTTTCAACCTTGAATTCAATTGTTTTTGAACCAGTGTCAAGTTTGCACACTGCGCCCATTGGAAGAGTCATGTTAGGATTTCCGTGTCCCACCTGTATATTGTACATAACCGGAATATCAAGCCCTTCGAGTATATCCTCAAAGCATTTTACATAATCATAACTTTCCAGATCCTCGTTTACAACTTTTGTAAACTGGCCAAGAATCACGCCTTTGCAGTCTTTGAATTTTCCGGCATTTCTCAGATGATATCCCCACTTTTCTATTTTGGAAAGTGGTTCACACACCTCTTCGATGAATACTATTTTTCCTTTAGTATCCATTTCGTATGGAGTTCCCATACTTGCCGAAAGCAGTGAAAGATTTCCACCAATCAATTCCCCTTCTGCTTCGCCTTCTTTCAACACTTCTATGTCAAAACCTTCCGGGTTTTTAAATAGGTATTTTTCGTCTGCATTTATTGCCGCATACAGTGATTCTTTGGATTCATCATCAAAGGAATCAACTATATTGGAGGAAACCATTGGTCCGTGGAATGTAACAAGGCCGCAATTCTGATTGAGCGCCAGATGAAGATTGGTTATATCACTGTATCCCACAAAGATTTTCGGATTTTCTGCTATAGTCTTGTAGTCGAGATATTCCATAATTCTGCTGCTTCCATCGCCGCCTCTTATGCAAAACACAGCATCAACTTCCGGATCTGCGAACATTTTGTTTATCCACTCACCTCTTACTTTGCCGTCTCCTGCCATGAATCCTGCATACTGAGCGTCCAGATTATCGGAAATCTTAACCTTGTATCCCAAATCCTCCATTGCCTTAACACATTCATCTATTCTCTCTGTGCTGATGAAAGAGCTTGGTGCAACAAGACCTACAGTATCACCTTTGTTTAATTTTTTTGGAAATTTCATAATGCGCCGCCTCTTTTTTATAATCTCTCCTGATTATATATTTTTATTTTTTGATTAGAACCACATCAGGTTAACGATTACTGCTGCTGCAATCAGTGAAGCAAGGTCGCCAAGCAGACCTGCTGCGATTGAATGTCTTGTGTTACTTACACCAACAGAACCGAAATAAACTGCTACGATGTAGAATGTAGTTTCAGTTGAACCAAGAGCAACTGAAGCAATTCTACCAATCTGTGACTGAGTTCCGTACTGAGTCATAAGGTCAACCATCATACCTTCAGCACCACCGCCTGAGAACGATCTCATGATACCCATTGGAAGAACTTCTCCAGGGATTCCAATGAGGCTTGTAACAGGGTCAAGAAGTGAACATAACCAGTCCATACCACCTGAAGCTCTGAACATACCAATTGCACAAAGCATAGCTGTCAGATAAGGGATGATCATTACTGCTGTTGAAAAACCTTCTTTAGCTCCTTCTGTAAAAACAGAATATACAGGAACTTTTTTGATTATAGCGTATAAGCAAACCACTGCAACGACTACAGGTATTGCCCAAATGGATATTATCTCTAAAGCATGTGTCATTTGTTCTTACCTCCTAAAATCCTACTTTTTCTGCATCATTTTCGCTGATAGCTCTGTAACCTTCAGGAAGAACGATTGGTTTGTCACCGATATAGTTTTCGTTGATTTCCAGTGTTCCTGCTGCGATTTCTTTTTCGATTACATTTTCCCACTTCCATCTCTTTGTTTTCTGGAAGATAAGTGTGAATGTAACACCTACAACTGTTGAAATTGTTGTAGCAATGATTACAGGAGCAATGATTTCTGCTGCACCCTGAGCCTGAATACCTGCACGAAGACCGATAGCAGTTATAGGAATCAGAGTGATTGATGTTGTTGAAATTGCCATCAGCATGCACTGTGCGTTAGTTGCAATACCCTTGGTAGGATTGAGAGTCTGCAATTCCTGCATAGCCTTAAGTCCGAAAGGAGTAGCTGCATTACCAATTCCAAGGATGTTAGCAGCGAAGTAAAGTGCCATTGCTGAGTTAGCCGGATGATCTTCCGGAACGTCAGGGAATAACAGTCTCATTACAGGAGCGATGCCTCTGCCAAGCTTTTCACATAAGCCTGCTCTTTCCATTACTTTCATAAGTCCGCAGAAGAATGCCATGATACCGATAAGTCCTAGTGCGATATCTACAGCTGTCTGTGCAAAATCAAAGATATTATTAAGTACATCTTCCATATGTCCGGTTGCTCCGCCGGCAACTACTGCCACTACTACAAATGCAACCCAGATATAGTTCATCATAATATAAGTCCTCCTTTAAAATGATTAAAAAATAAATTGCCATGAGTGGAAGTTTGGCAATATCTGAAACTCCTACCTGCTGTTTCAAATTATCGCAAACGCCTTTCCAACTCCTGCACAAACATATAAAGCAATTATTATGCCAAAAAACAAATGTGATAATTTCGTGTAATTTCAGTCAAAGTAAAAGAAATTGTCGATTATTCTGTAATTTCTTTCCTGTTTTTCGGACAGCGTTTCCCGATTTTAGGATTTTGCAAATTTTTAGACTATTCTTTCCTTGAAAAAAAGCTGTTTGAGAGATTGAAATAAGGCATGTTATTTGCTTTAATATATAGTATTATACTTTTATTTAAGATGAAGGAGAATTTCAATGAATAAAATTTCTTATACTTACACAAACAACATGAAGCAGATATTCTTTTCTATTTTTATGCTTTATTTCGTGCTGAGACTGGTTGTAATCTTTCAGATAGAAATATATAAACTTGAAGGATACTATGAGAATCTCATGATTATACCTTCTATACTTCTGTACCTTGCAATTTTCGCAGTAATCCTGTGCATACTGCTTGGATACAAATTCTTCGGTTCGGTTTATGACGAAAACGCGCTGACATACACAAACAGAATCACCAAAAGATCAAAGTCAATAGACCTAAATGAAGTTAAACTCGCTGTCTTTGATAAGAAAAACATCCGATTATATAAGACAGATGACCAGGCTTCAGAAGCCTTTGTTATCCCGCTTTTCAGATGCGGCATAAGTAATGCTGTTGACGTGGACAGATTCTTCAGAATGATGAAAGACAGAAACAATGTTCGCGTAGTCAAAACCTTTGCTGTTCTTCCGGGATATACCAAACCTTGGAGAATTCTTAAGATAGTATACGGATTCCTTGCGGTAGCTGCTTTGTTCAATCTGTCGACACCACTGTATACGATTATTATTCTCTTCCAAAATCACTGATTAAACCGGAATAAAGGAGGCTTGCTATGAAAACTTATGGAAACCTTATAAGATTGTTTGACCTGGACGATGATTTTATTGTGGATTTGATTTATTCCACGAAGGAAAATTTTACAGGCGAGGTTGTATATAATTTTACTGAATGCTATATAGACAAGGATACTGCAAAGAGGCTCATAAATGCCCGTAATCTTGCGAAAAAAGATGGGTATAGAATGAAAATTTGGGATGCCTACAGGCCTGTAAGCGCTCAAGAACGATTTTGGGAGCTTTTGCCTGACAATAACTTTGTTGCTTATCCTCCGGATATGGAACATATGATAGAATTCAAGAATTCTCACATGAACGGGCAGTGTGTGGATGTGACTTTGACAGATATGAATGGAAATGATATCGAAATGCCCAGCGGATTTGATGAGTTCTCCAACAAGGCGAGACTGAACTGCTGCAAAGAAGGAACCGTTGCAAGAAAAAACGGAGAGTACCTGAAAGACATAATGATGCAATCAGGCTTCTCCCCGTATGACGGCGAATGGTGGCACTTTTATGACAGGAATGTTACTCCTTGTCGTTACAGTGACATCCATCCTCTTTAGCAAGATTTTCGGCTGTTTCTTCAGTAGCTACGGTTTGGCTCATTTGGGTCTGCACCTGTTGCTCGGCAGCCTTTTTTCTCTTTTTGTTCAGGCCATCCATCATACTTTGGCTTGGATTTTTGATGAGATATATAAACGATATTGCTATTAAAATAAGTCCCAGTGCAACTTTCATAATGCACTCCTTTCATTAAATATAAATTAAATTCGATTATCAGTTAAGTTTGGAGGTTTAACATGAACGGACATTTCGCTGTAGTAAACAAGCGTGGCGTAATTACCACTGTTGTGTTGCTTATTATCAGTATTATACTATTTTCTCTTTCTCTTGCAAAGAAGTTATCAGGCGGAGGGGTAATGTGGATGATTCCCCTCACTGTATTTATCATCATATTTATTCTTGCAATTATTCTGCTGGTTTCTGTACTCACTGCCGGTATTGATGTGAACAATTCTGAAGTAATATTTGCCGATGCTACCGGAAAAGGCGGCAAACAGCCAAGATTCAAGCTTTCGCAGCTCAGAGATATAGAGCTTCGCAACGCTGACGGCATTATAGAAAATCCCGAGACATCAAGCCTTATCGGAGGACGAATTATTTTTATCCTAAAGGATAAAAGCGAAATGGTATACTATCCTGTTTCCCTCACATACAAGCAATACGAAAAAGTAAGAACAGGACTTCTTCAGATGGCAGAAGAAGATAAAACAAGAAGAAATAAGAAGAAAAAATAACATATGTTATTTGCAAAACGGAAAGTTCTGCTGCGGAGCTTTCCGTTATTTTGTTGCATCCATTCAGTTTATTCTATTTTCCAAGCACGTCTTTTATCACTCTTAGAGCGTTCTTTGATGCAATCTTGTCTATTTCGTCATATGTGAAATACTTTTCCATTCTTTCGAGAAGCGTAGTGAATCCTGCATAGTTTCCAAGCTCGCCATTATCATCAATACCGTCAAAGTCTGAACCGAAACCGATACTTTCGATTCCTGCGCGATTCTTCATGTACAGGAGATGTTCAATAATCTGATCATATGTAGCATAATGAGAATCTTTTTTCAGGAATGAACATTCGAAGTTAACTCCCACAATGCCTCCGGCGTTTCCGAGAGTCTTCAGCTGATCGTCTGTAAGATTTCTTCTGTGAGGACAAAGTTCCATAGCACATGAATGGGATGCGACAAAAGGAGCTTTGCTATGCTTTGCAACATCGTAAAATCCCCCTTCTGACATATGAGAAACGTCTATAATCATGCCTAGTTCATTCATCATCTCAACTGTTTCAAATCCGAAATGCTTGAGGCCTTTTCTGTGGTCGTCGTAGTTGTCACTGCACGGAAAACCCACTGAGTTTTCGAAATTCCACATTAGAGTTATAAGTCTTACACCCATGTCGTAGACCTCCTGTATTCTCTCGATTTTTCCATCTAGGAATACTCCGTCTTCAACTGTCAGAAGTGAAGAAATGATTCCTGCTTCTTTGTTCTTTTCTATGTCTGAGTATGACAGGCACGGTCTTATTATATTGCTGTACTCCTTCATTTGATCGCAGTAATAACCATATATTCCCTTAAGTATGTCGTAAGGATCCATAGTCTTCATCTCATTGCGAGAAAGATACATAGCAAAGAATTGCAAAAGCGAGTTGTTTTCTTGCAGTAACTTCAGATTAATTGATGTATCTCCGTCATAAAAACTACTTTCGGGATGTCTCCATCCTTCAATCAAAGTGTCACAATGCATGTCTACAATTTTCATAAATTTTCCCTCCTCATGGTCAGATATATTTTTCTTTGAAAATATATAATGCAAAGTCTGTGCCATGCTGTCTGAGACATAGGCCGCATCTTTTTGCAAGCCTTATCCAGCTATTTGATTCCGTATTTTTTTAGCTTTTCGTAAAAGACAGATTTTGATACCCCCAGTTCTGTCATGGCCTTTTGCTTATCACCGTTAAATTTCAGAAGGCTTGATTCTAGAATCTTAGCTTCTTCTTTTGCAAGCAAAGCCTTAAGGGTTGTATCAACATTTCCGTTTCCTATCTTTAGATGCTCTGAATATATCGTCTTCGAATCACAAAGCGTTACAGCTCTTTCTATTGCATTTTCCATTTCGCGAACATTTCCCGGCCAGCTATAGGATACCATTTTCTGTATTGCGTCTCCCGAAAGCTGTTTCTGTTCAAGGCCATAGTTATCACAGACCTGCTTAAGAAGCTGGTTTATCAGGAGATAAAGATCTTCTTTTCGCTCCCTTATAGGAGGTATTTCTATAGAAAATACATTGATTCTGTAAAACAGATCCTGTCTGAAGTTTCCTTTTGCAACCTCTTCTTCGAGATTTTTGTTTGTGGCGCAGATTACCCTGACATCGACTTTTACCGGCTTTGATGAGCCCACTCTGTATATTATCTTATTCTGAAGCACATGAAGAAGCTTAACCTGAATATCAAGAGGAATTTCTCCTATTTCATCGAGGAAGATAGTACCGCCGTTTGCGCTTTCGAAGAATCCTTTCTTCCCCTCGCTCTTTGCTCCCGTGAAGGCTCCTCCGACATAACCAAAAAGTTCACTTTCAAACAGGCTCGGCGCAATAGCATTACAGTTAACTTCTACAAACGGTGCCTTGGGATTTCCCATAGTATGAATTTCTCTTGCAAGCTTGGACTTTCCGGTTCCGCTCTCTCCTGTAATAATCACATTAAAGCTTCCTTTAGAAGCCTTGTATGCCAGATATTTTACTTCCTTTGTTTTGCTGCTCTTTCCGATAAATGAATTTAACATTTCTTCCGAATATTCGTACCCGTCTTCCGGTTTTGAATCGTATTTTTCCTGCTGAGCCTCAATCTGCCTTATGATGTCATTTTTATCTTTGATTACGGACTCTATGTTTGCAAAATCCTGCATTGCAATAAACACGCCTGTAGGTTCTTCCGAATAGTTGTCAAGAATTCCCCTGTCTATATCCTCAAGTCGTCTTTTGCATGGAATAATGCTGCATATTACAGGTCGTCTGTTCATTTCATAAAGAGTATTATTTATCTGAGGAAGATTTCCGCTTAGAACATCAAAGACTTCATCAGTAAATCTAGACGACTCAAAAAAATCCAGTACATTTTTGCCGATTACGTCAACTGTGTTTACGCTGTCAGGTTTCTTTGCACTCCAGGACGCACCTCGCAAAAGTGTTCCCGTTTCTTCGTGTCTTATGCTATATCCCTTTGCCTGAAAGAATTTGATATCCCCGTTGTTTCCGTCAATCACAACAGCGTGACCCACTGCATAGAAAAATGGCATCCTGAAGGTCTTATCATTTACCTTTATGGTAATCATTTTCTTTTCGTCATCCACGCTGGCAACTATATGAAAGCCTCGGTACATGGTATCCAGTGTCAGTGAAAGGTTCAGATGATTGCTCTGAAAAAATTTGTATTCGGATTTTATGTCTTTGTTCTTATATACGCCAACGCCTACAAACATGTCCCCTTCTTTTATGGATTTATCTCTTATGTTCAGTAGTTTAAGCTCCTCAGGTCCGAACTCGCCGTCGTCTGCCCCTAGTTTGTTGTCTGCAATAATAACGATGTCTCCATCCTGGAGTTTGCCCGCAGGATGGGTGGTCTTTGATCTTATTTCGATACCGGTTATCTGCTTTGCCTTTTGGTTGCATACCTGTATATTCTTGTTATTGTCGAGAAATATTATTCCCTGATTCAAGCTGTTCATCAGAAATTCCAGCACATCAATTTCGTGTCTCATATTTTTGCTCCCCCCGAAGCGCCTGAATACACCGCCGGTGTGTTGTCGGTTTTATTTGACAAAGACAGGCTTTTTCACATAGTCAGAGTTACTGTATAGGTCTTTTCCTGTAATCAAATTGTAAATATCACCCGCCAAGATATCTTTTTCGACTGTTTTTCCCAAAGTATGTTTTCCTTCTGTGTCGCGATTTATATTATCCACAACCGGAATAGAAATCAGTTCCTGTTTCTTTGCTCTCTTCAAGAATTCCCCGCCATTTTGATTGAATGCAAGAACTCTTATATAAGGTACAGCATCTTCGATATCCTCTCGTGTTATATCAAGAACCGTCTGAAGCATGAGTCTTCTGATTCTCGTCATGGTATATCTTTTTGTTTTCATCTGCCGGCAGAAGTCATCCACGGATTCACACATTCTCACCAGCTTCTTCATTCTGTTTCCCAGTCCTTCCCCTGCCGAAGCCGTCTTTTCCAACTCCTTTGGGCTTTCTGAAAGTATCTTGACCCTAAGAAGATCAAAGAATACTTCACCGGACTTTTCCAGCTCTTTTCGAAATGCCTCTGATTCCTGCAGCATTTCTTTTCTTATCTGGGATGCAGATTCGTGATATCCGACTCCCTCTCTTTTCACCGTAAAAGGTATCATGCTGTTAACTTTGGACATATACTCCAAAGCCAGAATATTGTTTGGCTCTGACAGTATCCCTGAATCGGTATCAGGTGCAATCTCCAGAACTGCTTTTTCCCTTGCTGCAGGATAAGACATTCCTCTTTTTGTATTTTCTTTTATCAGTTGCGAAATTTCTTCGTCTCTGTTTCTCAAAAGCTGTGAGCATCTCTCCAGAGCCTCCGCATCCCCCGATTCACTTCCGAATGCAAGATGAGTTACTCCGCCGAGGCCTTCCAACACAGAAATCGCGCCGCGAGCAAAATATTCCGCGCCGCTCACTGCATAGACTACCGGCAGCTCAACCACAAGATCAACTCCGTTTCTCACTGCATTTTCAGCTCTTGTCCACTTATTAAAAACAGCGGGTTCTCCCCGCTGTACAAAATTTCCGCTCATTACAGAAACGCAAACCTCCGCACCGGTAAGCCTCTTTGCTTCGCTTATCAGGTACTCGTGTCCCCGGTGAAAAGGATTATATTCCGCAACTATGCCAATTACTTTTTCTTTCTGTTTCATTGCGATTATTCACTTTCAAAATTTGCAGGCAATCTCGGATCATGTTCCGGAAGTTCTTCTTCCTTTACATTTGTTGCCAACTTGCGAAGATTTGTCATGCTCTTTTCCATATCTGCATCGAGTTCAATAAAAGCTTTTTCAAATTCACCGTACAGGCTCTCAAAATGTCTGTCATTGGCAGCCTTCATAGCTTCCATTTTTTCTCTGAATTCAAACATTGTACGGTCAACATAATCATAAGTTTTGAGTGTCAGATCCTTTGCATAAACATCTGCTCTTCTGTAAGTTTCCGTTGCCAGCTGAATAGCTCTCTCTGTAATTACATGCTCTTCAACCATATAGTCAGCCTGCTTCTTTGCCTCCAGGATAATCGTATCATAATCCCTCTTGGCATCATCAAGTATTGCATCCCCCTGCTCTTTTACCCATCTTGCCTGCTGTACGTCATCAGGAAGGCTTTTCCTTATATCTTCTATGATATCCTTCAGTTCTTCTTTGTTCACAAATACTCTGCCTGGTATAATTGCTGTAGCTGTATTCAGAATTTCTTCCATTTGATCCAGCAAATCCAGTACACTCATCTTCTCTAGTGCCATAACTTCCTCCTATATCCCGTATTTAACTTTTATTCTCGCCAGGATGTCCTCCGGAACAAGTCCATGGACGCTTCCGTTCAGAGAAACCACTTCCTTAATCATGCTGGAACTGATAAACGAATACTTTGGACTCGTCATCAGGAACACCGACTCAATTCCCTCTTTGAAAAGGCACGCATTCATCTGCGCCATCTGAATCTCATATTCAAAGTCAGATGTTGCTCTCAGACCTCTGATTACCGCATTAAAATTATTTTTGTTCACATAATCAGCCAAAAGCCCCTCGAAGCTATCAACTTTCACGTTTCCAAGCTCCGAAACTATACCTTCAATCATTTCAACCCTCTCTTCTACAGTGAATAGAGTCTTCTTGTTCGGATTGACTATTACTCCAACCACAATTTCATCAAACATTTTGGATGCTCTTGTGATAATATCCAAGTGTCCATTAGTCATAGGGTCAAAAGATCCTGTATAAAGCGCCTTACTCATCGCATTCCTCCGCACTTTCTTCTGCATATTTTCTGTATAAAGAAACGAAAATCTTTCCGTAATTTCTCTCTTTATATTTTTCGAGCCCGCCTATGCGCTCAGGCAGTTTGACTGTTTTGTCATGCTCTGCTACTATTATACCTTTATCAGACAATAAATCAAGTTCGTCAATTGCTCCAAGGCACTTTTCGTAAAGCCCATCTCTGTACGGAGGATCAACAAAGAAAATATCCGCCTGTTCCTTCATTCTTTCAAGGCATTTCATGTAATTTCCTATAATTACCTTTGATTTTTCCTCCGCCTTGCATTTTTCTATGTTCATTTTGATAAGCTTGATGCTGTCCCTTGAATTGTCGCAAAAATAGCATTTCTTTGCTCCTCTTGATAAAGCCTCAAGTCCGAGATTTCCCGTTCCTGCAAAAAGATCTACGCATACGCTCTGCCATAAATCGTGCATCAGAAGGTTAAAAATTGATTCCTTAACCTTGTCACTAGTAGGTCTGATATCATATCCCACAGGAGATTCCAGCCTTCTTCCTTTATATTCACCTGTAATTATTCTCATATTTTCTTATTCCTCCTAACTTTGCCACAAGCCTCCCGCCGGTTTAACCACCGGAAATTTAGCCCGCTATCCTAAAGATCAAGTTTTATATCGTCACCAAAAAGTCTTCTGACCTTTCGTTTAAGTATTTCATTTTCTTTTCCTGCAAGGCAGGGATCTTTTTCTATTATTTCCTTTGCCGCATCTCTGGCCGCCTCAAGCACCTCTGCATGCTTAACCAGATCACTTATATGAAGTTCCGGAATACCATGCTGTCTCGTACCGAAAATCTCCCCGGGGCCTCTGAGCCTGAGATCTTCTTCCGCAATTAGAAAACCGTCAGATGTCCGGCACATTATATCAATTCGCTTGTTTGCAGTATCACTGTCCGAATCGCACATCAGAATGCAAAAGGATTTTTCGCTTCCTCTTCCGACTCTTCCCCTCAGCTGATGAAGCTGCGCGAGGCCGAACCGTTCGGCGTTTTCCACAACCATCACACTTGCGTTTGGAACATTTATTCCGACCTCTATGACCACTGTAGAAACGAGGATATCCGTCTTTCCGGTTACAAATTCCTTCATTACTGCTTCTTTTTCGTCCTGTTTCATCCTTCCGTGAACCATTCCGACACTGTAATTTTTGAATCTGTCCTTCAGCTCCGCAAACAATCCGTCCGCAGATACAACATCAAGCTTGTCTGAGTCCTCAATCAAAGGTGCTACCACATAGGCCTGCCTTCCTTTTTTGATTTCGGTTTCAAGAAAATTATATATCCTTCTTCTGTCAAAAGCCGCTCCCTTGATTGTTGTCACGGGTTTACGACCCTTCGGCATGGTTTTTATCTGTGAAATATCCAAATCCCCATACAGCACCACAGCAAGAGTCCTTGGAATTGGTGTTGCCGTCATTACAAGAACATTCACCTGCTCCTCTTTTGAAGAAAGAAGTTTTCGCTGCCCCACACCAAACCTGTGTTGCTCGTCCGTTACCGCAAGACCCAAATTCTTAAACTCCACATTATCCTGCAAAACCGCATGAGTTGCTGCAAGGATATCTATTTCTCCGTTTTTCAATTTATTTATTGTTATCTTTTTGTCTGCTGCCTTCATGCTACTGCACAAAAGCCCTACATTGATATCGAGCCCCTCAAAATCTTTCAAAAATGTTGCGAAATGCTGTCTGGTCAAAAGCTCTGTAGGCGCCATTATCACGCTCTGATATCCCGCCTTTGCCGCAGAATACATCGCAAGCTGCGCTATAACAGTCTTTCCCGAACCTACATCACCTTGCAGCAGTCTGTTCATAGATTTTCGACTTTCCATGTCCCGTCTTATTTTTTCCCACACCTTCCACTGATCATCCGTAAGTTCAAAAGAAAGCGTCTTTAGAAAATCATCCGCAGCCTTGCAATCTATCGAAATTCCTGTCTTTGCATCGTTGTCTTTTCTGATATACATAAGACCTGTTTCCAGTGTAAGAAGCTCTTCAAATATCAATCGGTATTTTCCTTCGAGAACCTTGCGTACCTCCTTCGGAAAATGAATATTCTTTATTGCATAAGCCGGACTGCACAATCTGTTCTTTCTGACAATCTCCTCATCCAGCCATTCCTCCACATCATCTGCAAGCGCAGTAACAGCTAGCTGAATTTTTCTCATTTCCTTCTGAGATATTCCCTGCATCAAAGGATACACAGGAACCACATCCCTTATATCTTCACTGCTGCCTTCTTTGAAGTACTGAGGATAAGACATCCTTAGATTTCCCATAAAGGAAGAAACCTTGCCATAAAACATAAAAGTGTCATCCACATTGAAATTTCCGGCCAGATATTTTGCATTAAAAAATACAATCTCTATTGAGGCACTTCCGTCAGAAACTGTAAGAGAAAGAGGCATATTCTTTCTGTAATAGCTACGCCCACCGTATCTCTTAGAAACAATCCGCCCCTTTATAAGTGCAGAAGTTCCCTCCTTCAGTTCCGATACCGGAGTCACCTTCCGCCTATCCTCATAAGCTCTGGGGAAAAAATAGAGAAAATCTTCTATCGTCTCAATGCCGTTTGCGGCAAAAATCTGCTGCTTCTTGGGACCTATTCCTTTGATTGTGGAAATACTGTCACTCAGCTTCATATGTTTTTATTACCTCCAGATTTCTTCTGGCTATATTTCTCGATTTAACGCCTGTAACTATTATCTTGATTACATTTGGCTTGTATCCGCTCTTTTCCTCTGTAACAGCGGCAATATAGTCGCACACCTGCTCTGTCAGAGCGCTGATGCTGGCACCGAATCTTGTTATTACAGGCAAGGTAATATCTATTCGCTTTTCGTCGAGACTTCTCTCAACTTCTATAGCTGCTCCGATTTCAGCCAGAGAGTTCTTGCCGCCCGGAACTATCAGCTTGCCTTTTCTTGTCGAAGGCCAGATTAAATCTTTGCAGTCTTCCTGAACAAAGGCTTGTTCTATCATCCCTGCAAAGAGCTTGTTTGAAACTGTAATTCTGCCTAAATCCGTATCTCTGTACAAAGCCATAACACGACTCTCCCTTCTCAGCTAAATTTAAGTCTATTCTATCATACTTTCTTTTGCCGCAAAAGAAAAAAATCCGCAAGAGCAATTCTTGCGGATTAATTACTGGCTAATACTAGATGGCACGGTTAATCTTGTTTGATCTGATGCATCTTGTGCATACATTAGCTTTTCTTACTGTACCATTGTCATCGATTCTTACAGTCTGAATATTAGCATTCCATTTTCTTCTTGTGTGTCTGTTTGAATGGGATACATTGTTTCCGGAAACCTGACCCTTACCACAAATTTCACATTTTCTTGACATCTACCGCACCTCCTTTAAATATCTTAAGCATGTAGCATATATTCTGAATTAATATTCACACGATGCAAATCAGGGCATAGAAACACATCCGAATTGCAATCGCAAGCAATATTATATCACAGCACTTTATACTATTTCAAGCATTTTTTATAATTCTACAGTAATCTTTTTTCCGGCCGCCTTTGAGGCTGCAATATCAACAATTGTCTGGTTTCTGCTTCCCCGAAAACTTAGGGTCAAATCCCGTTCTTCCTGTCTGTATCTGCCATCTACAATATAGTCGACAATATCCGAAAGCTCTCTTAGGCAATCATCTTCTTCTGACATTTTCTGTATTTCATCGTAAGTATAGCCTGAATACATGATTATGTTCAGATTTCTCTTTTTGATTTCTCTTGCAAGCTCAAGGAATCCCCTGCTTTGGCATACAGGTTCGCCTCCGCTGAACGTCACACCCATAAGCATAGGGTTTGCATCAATCTCAGCCATTATCTTCTGCACGGAAACATCTTTGCCGCCGTCAAAGTCGTGAGTTGTTTCGTTATGACATCCCGGACACTTGTGAGGGCAGCCCTGGCAGAATACAACAAATCGTATTCCCGGACCGTCAACAATTGACTCCCGCACGACTCCCGCGATTCGTATAGTTGTCGCTTCTATAGAATTATCTTTCATCTTTATCTTCCTAAATAACTTCGAATCCTTTTCCGATTCCGTGTTTAACTCTGTCCTTTTCCTCTGCCGTCTTAGCATCATTCCAGTGATCCATAGTTCCTACCAGATATCCTGTGATTCTTCTGATTCTTTCAAAATCAGGATTTCCGTCACCTTCATGTCTTCCGCACTTAGGACATTCATTATCTATTATTCCTGTATATCCGCATACCGGATCTCTGTCAACCGGGTGGTTGATTGAACCGTAACCAATGCCTGCTTCCTTCATTGAACGAACCACTCTTTCGAATGCATCCAGGTTTCTCAGCGGATCACCGTCCAATTCTATATAAGTTATATGACCACCATTTGTAAGTTCATGATAAGGGCCTTCCTTTGCAATCTTATCAAAGGCATTAATGTCATAATAAACAGGTACATGGAAGCTGTTAGTATAATAATCTCTGTCTGTAACTCCCGGAATCACGCCGTATTTTTCTCTGTCGATTTTGACAAATCTTCCGGAAAGTCCCTCTGCAGGTGTTGCAATTACAGACCAATTGAGACCTGTCTTTTCGGCTTCCTCGTCCATTCTCTGTCTCATGTGAGAAACGATTCTGATACCCATCTGCTGAGCTTCTTCTGATTCTCCGTGATGAACTCCCATAAGAGCCTTGAGGCATTCTGCAAGACCAATAAATCCAATCGTCAAAGTTCCATGTTTAATAACTTCTTCTATGGTATCATCCGCACTGAGTTTGTCTGAGTCTATCCATACTCCCTGTCCCATTAGGAATGGGAAGTTTTTCACTTTCTTCATGGACTGAATCTTCATTCTTTCTTCCAGCTGTCCTATGCAAAGGTCGATTGAATTGTCAAGACCTTTGAAGAATGCATCAACATCACCCTTTGCTTCAATTGCAAGTCTAGGCAGGTTAATTGATGTAAAGGAGAGATTTCCTCTTCCGTATACGATTTCTCTGTCCTTGTCATATACATTGCCCATTACTCTTGTTCTGCATCCCATGTAAGCGCATTCTGTTTCCGGATGGTTTTCCTTGTAATATGCAAGGTTAAAAGGTGCATCCAGGAACGAGAAGTTAGGGAAAAGTCTCTTAGCTGAAACTTTGCACGCAAGTTTAAACAAATCATAGTTAGGATCTTCAGGATTGTAATTTACGCCTTCCTTGATTTTGAAAATCTGTATCGGGAATATTGGAGTTTCTCCGTTTCCTAAGCCTTCGTATGTTGTTTTCAAGATACATTTCATTACCAGTCTTCCCTCAGGTGATGTATCCGTTCCGTAGTTGATTGAACTGAACGGAACCTGGGCACCGGCGCGGGAATGCATGGTATTGAGGTTGTGAATCAGAGCTTCCATTGCCTGGAAAGTCTTTCTTTCTATTTCTCTGTCAGCGAACTGAACTGCTTTTTCCTGCAGCTTCTTAAGATCTGCGTGTGTTGCTTCAGAAATCTGTGCAGCAAGCACTTCGTATTCCTTTTCGTAATATTCTTCCCCTGTTTCCATTCTAGGATAAAGACCTGTCTTTTCTTCTATGTCAGTCATGATTTTCTTAGTCATTTCTGCAGCATTTTCCATATCAAAACTGAATTCAAGAAGCTTTGCCAGGTTTGCATTATATAACTGTTTATAGCTCTTAGTTACTCCCGGTGCAAGTCCGTAATCAAAGTTAGGAATTGACTGTCCGCCATGCTGGTCATTTTGGTTTGACTGTATTGCGATGCAGGCAAGTGCCGCATAACTTTCGATACCGTTAGGTTCTCTCAGATGACCATGACCTGTTGAAAATCCATCCTTTAGAAGGCTTACAAGGTCAATCTGACAGCAAGTCATTGTCAGCGTATAGAAGTCCATATCATGAATATGAATATCTCCTCTTTCGTGAGCTTTTGCAAACTTAGGATCGATAACATACATCTTGTAGAATTCTTTCGCACCTTCGGAACCGTACTTGAGCATAGTTCCCATAGCTGTGTTTCCATCTATGTTCGCATTTTCTCTCTTTACATCATTTTCTGCCGCTTCCTTGAATGTCAGATCTTCGTACACTTTCATAAGTTTAGTGTTCATATCTCTGACTCTGGTTCTTTCGGCTCTATAAAGAATATATTCTTTGGCGGTCTTTGCATGTCCGCTTTCGATAAGTGTCTTTTCTACTGCGTCCTGAATTTCCTCAACTGACGGAGTGTCATTCTTGCATATGTCAAGAAGATATTTCTCTGTCTTAACTGCAAGCTCCATAGCCATATCCTTGTCTGTTCCCCCCAGAACATCCGCAGCCTTAAAAATCGCATCTGCAATCTTATCTATGTCAAAATCAACGATTCTTCCATCTCTTTTTACAATACTCTTTATTACTTCCATCTCTTCCTCCCTCTACAATATCTTGTGCCTAATAATAACGTTTCTAATTATATCATACATTTTACCCTTGTCAATTGAATATCAAACAGAGCTATTAATGTATTTTTTCCGTATCTGTTCTCTCAAAAAAACAGTGCCCTAATGGGCACCATTTCTCGTTTCTTCTTTCTCGATTTTAGTCTGTATGATGTCTGTTATAGTATTCTGATCTAAGCATTGATTTCAACTGAAGATCATAATATTTTCCGTCTTTCTTAACTGCATTTCTGAGAATACCTTCATTGGTGAAACCTATTTTCTCATAGAGGTGAGCTGCCGGCTTGTTCTTCATGAAATGATCGATTGTAACTCTCTCCATGTGACGATTAATGAATGCGTAATCTAAAATATTTCTGATTGCTTCTTCTCCGTATCCCTTGTTTCTCAGCTCCGGATCAGCAATATATATTCTGGTAATATCCAAGGAATCGTAATGTGTATCTATCCTAGTGATATAAATTCTGCCAATCGGTTCATTGGTTTCTTTTAATACTATTGTAAACTGTGCTTTTGTAGGGTCCAGCTTGTTTCTGATAAATTCTGTCACGATTTGTTCGTAACCGCGACCCTCATCTATTGCAAAAAATTCTGTAACAGACGGCATCTGTTCCCATTTTCCAAAAAAAACACAATCATCAAAGACTGACTCTCGTATAATCAAATTCTTGCTATCCATATTCGCAGCCTCCTTCTCTTCTAAAGTTTCTGTGAAGTTTCTAAAAAAAACTACTACAAATCAACTGTATATGATATCATTATAAAGGATTTTTTTTCTAAAATAAAGGATTATTGGAAAATAATCTCAAAATCATTAAGGAGAGAATGACCATGAAGAAAATTACATCTGTAATTCTTATTATTGCAATGGTACTTTCGACTTTGCTGCTTTCTTCTTGTGGAGGCAACAAGGAAGAGAGTCTCGATGAGAGAATCGAAAGAAAAACAATAGCATATAGAACAGATATACTTGATTCCGCAGAAACCCTGACATCAAACGAAAAAGTTCAGGATTACCTCGAAAACTGGGCGGCATCCAAGAATATCCAATACACATCCGACGCAAAAGGAAACATAATCATGCATGTTGACACAACCGAAATGTATCGCGAAGCTCAGCCTACGGTTGTAGTATGCGCATACGATTATGCCAATATAACAAATTGTGCAGACCCTATGTCAACGGCACTTTACCTGATAAAAAACAATGAGGAAACAGGCGATTTAACAGTAATCTTTACACCGACAACAGGCAGTGACTTCACTGCATTTGAGACTATAAGCACAAACTACTTTCCTAAGGGAGCAAACGTGTTTAACCTTTCAAGCGGACGCAAGAAGTTATGGTCTGTAAACTCCGGTGCTGTCAGCACATACAAGTTTACAGGCGCCGTTTCTTACAACGCACCTGAAGGCAACACTGCATACAAAATTACAATTGCAGGACTTCCCGGAGGAACACCTGATTCCAAAATTAATAGTTATCCTAACCCAATCAAGGAACTCAGCGATTTTATTGCAAAATGCAAAACTAATGCGCTGATTTTCGAAATCACAGGAATTGAAGGCGGAATAAGTAGCACCACACTTCCTACATCGGCCACTATGACAATGGTTATCGACGAAAACAGTGCTGAAAAATTCCAGACAAGAATAGACAAGGCCATCGAAAAATTCAACAAAAAATACAACGAAGATTTCCCTGATGTTACATTCACATATGAACAGACTGAACTTCCTCAGCGAGTAATGTCTAAGGATTCTCTGAATTCGTTTATAAGCACAACTTACGCACTGGTTGACGGTGTCTATTACAGAGACGAAAGTAATGATGATGTTATAGTTTCAATTAGCAGTCTGGGTTCTATCGCATTTACTGACTCAAGCTATGTAATTCAGGCCTGCGGAAACAGCTTAAACAATTCCAAGCTCACAGAAATCGACCAGGATTACGAAACTATCTGCGGCCTTTCAAATGTAACCTTCGAAAGGGTTTACAACCACAAGGGCTGGCAGTCAGATCCTGAGTCAGACTTTGCAAACGAAGTAATGACATCATTCAAACAGTACTCCGGAAAGAAGATGGAATACAAGGACTGTGTTCAGTCAACAACCGCAGCATGCGTATTTGACAAGAACCCTGAATGTAACATAATGAATGTAGTAATGGACGACGAAAAAATCGAAAGATATACGGGAACTATCGTTCAGTTCCTGATGAATCAGCCTCACAGCAAACCTGCTGAATAGAATAGCTGAAAAGTAATGTTTTAAATTAAAAAATCCGGAGCTCCGATTTTACAATCAGACGCTCCGAATTTTTTTACTCTTTTTTCTGTTATATATTATTTTTAGTCGAAGTTTTTTACTTTTAGGTCTGCTTCTATTTGCTAAAACATTCCTTTGCTCTATCTGCTGATTCTTTTGCATCCTTAACATAGAAGTCTGCACCTATTTCTTTTGCATAATCAGCTGTCAAAACGGCTCCACCTACCATGACCCTGCAATCCGGCTTTTCGCTCTTGATAAGCTCTATGGTTTCCTTCATACTGGAAAGTGTTGTAGTCATAAGTGCCGAAAGTCCTACAAGCTTAATATCTCTGTCTTTTACTGTATCCAATATAATCTGAGGCTCTACATCCTTTCCAAGGTCGATAATCTCATATCCGTAGTTTTCCAGAATTACTTTTACTATATTTTTTCCGATATCGTGAATGTCACCCTTTACGGTTGCAATTACGATTCTGTTTTGGTCATCTGACGCTTCACCGCCTCCCAGTTTGGATTTGACAACATCGAAGGCTTCCTGAGCGGTAGTTGCGCAAAGTATTAGCTGAGGAATGAATATTTTCCCCTTTTCAAAGTCATCTCCCGCTCTGTCCAGTATCGGAATCAGTACATCTGATATCACATCCAGAGGATCTTTTTCTTCCAATTCTTTTTTCACAAGTTCCCTGCACTCTTTTTTTAGACCGTTTCTTATAGCATTTTCCAGCTCAGAAACTGCCTTCGGCTTTGATGCTTGCTCTGATGCCGAAACTGTTGTTTTCGTTTCGATTTCGCTGCTGTATTTTTCTATGAAAACTTTTGCGTCTTTGTCTATATTGTTTATCAGCTTATACACATCCACTGCTCTCACCATGTCAGGAGCTCCCGGATTCATAATCGGAAGGTCCAGGCCGCTTGTGAGTGCCATCTGAAGAAAATTGTGGTTTATCAAAGCTCTGTTAGGAAGTCCAAAAGAAATATTCGAAACTCCTAGAACTGTCTTGAGTCCCCATTTTTCTTTGATTTTTCTTATTGCTGTAAGGGTGTTTGCTGCATTTTTCTGCTCTGCGGAAACTGTGAGAGTCAGGCAGTCTATATAGATATCTCTCTTTGAAATTCCGATTTCAAGAGCTTTGTTCATAATTCTTTCGGCTATTTCCAGTCTCTTTTCGACACTCTTTGGGATTCCGTCTTCATCAAGAGTCAGTCCCACAACTGCGGCTCCATATTTTTTTGCTATGGGAAGAATTTTTTCGAGTGATTTTGCTTCCCCTGTAACTGAGTTTACGATGGCTTTTCCGCAATAAATCCTAAGTCCTGCTTCGATTACCTCTGGTTTGTTTGAGTCAATCTGAAGAGGTGCATCGCTTATTCCTTGAAGAGTTCTGACTACCTTTTTCATCAGCGCAACTTCGTCGATTCCCGGAAGACCTGTATTTACATCCAGAATTTCCGCTCCGTCATTTACCTGATCCACAGCCTGGGAAATAACATAATCCATGTCATCGTTTTTGTATGCTTCTTTTAACTTTTTCTTTCCGGTAGGATTTATTCTCTCGCCTATTATTCTCGGCTGGTCGATTATTACGGTATTTTCGGCAGTACAGACAGCTGCAGGAATCTGCGGATTCTGTTTTGCGTACTTTTCGCCGTCAAAGCTATTTACCAGCGCTTTGATAAAGTCAGGATTTGTTCCGCAGCAACCGCCAACTATTTTTATTCCGTAAGGGATGAATTCCTTAACTGTTTCTGCGAATTCTTCTGCCGTTATATTATACGTTCCCGTTGCCGGATCCGGAAGACCTGCATTTGCCTTGGAAATGATAGGAAGATTTGTCCATTCGGAAAGTTTTCTTATCAGAGGCAGAAATTCTTTCGGTCCCAGGGAACAGTTGATACCAATTGCATCGGCTCCAAGACCTTCCAAAGTAAGTGCCATAGATGAAAGTGCAGTTCCCGTAAACGTTCTCTGATTTTCCTCAAATGTCATAGTACAGATTACAGGAAGATTGCAAGTTTCCTTTGCTGCCAGAAGGGCTGCCTTAATCTCGTAAAGGTCTGTCATAGTTTCGATTGCTATGAGGTCTGCCCCCGCCTCTGCACCGGCTTTTATCTGAAGTGCAAACATATCATATGCATCTTCAAAAGACACATTTCCATTAGGCTCAAGCATCATACCCAAAGGGCCGATATCAAGTGCAATAAGTGTATCAGTACCTACGGTTGCCTTTTTTGCGTTCTTTACAGCCGCCGTAATAACTTCTTCCACTGTATAACCTGTGCCCTTCAGCTTATGCTCGTTTACACCGAATGAGCAACTGTAGATTATATCAGATCCTGCTTCTATATATTCTCTGTGTATTCCCATCACGCCTTCGGGATTTGTGATATTCAGAAGTTCCGGAACTTTTCCCAGCTCAAAGCCTTTGCTCTGAAGCATTGTACCGAGAGCACCGTCAAGAAATACAAATTCTTTTTCTTTCAGTAACTTTTCAAATTTGTTCAAATTTAATTCCCCCTACAAAAGTGTTCTAATGCTGTCAGAAATTCTCTTTGCTATATATGGATTGTTCATAGTATACAGATGGATTCCGTCAACGCCTTCTGAAACCAGGTCTACAATCTGCTCAACTGCATAAGCTATACCTGCATCTCTCATTGCCTCCGGCTTGTTTTCGTATCTTGACATAGTTCTTGTAAACTTTGCAGGAAGGCTAGCACCGCAAAGGGATACCATTCTCTCAATCTGTTTTTTGTTTGTAACAGGCATGATTCCCGCTTCGATTGGAACATTGATGCCTGCAATTCTTACCTTTTCAAGAAAATCATAGAATATCTCGTTATCAAAGAAAAGCTGTGAAATCAAATGCTGTGCACCCATATCAACCTTCAGCTTCAGGTTTCTTATATCTTCCACCTGATTCTTGCTATCTAAGTGGCCTTCCGGATAACATGCACCGGAAATACCGAAGTTGTATCCGCTTTCCTTAATGAAGCTTATGAGCTCACTTGCGTGATGAAAATCTTCCTTTGGTGCTACATCAGGCACGATATCACCTCTCAGAGCAAGAATATTCTCCACGCCGTGGGCGTCAAGCTGCTTGAGAACCTCTAGAACTTCCTCTTTTGTGGAGTTTACACACGTCAGATGTGCCGCTGAGTTCATTCCATATTTGTTTTTGATTGCAGATGCGATTTCGCATGTTCTGTTATCTGCCAGACTTCCGCTAGCACCATAAGTTACACTGATAAAATCAGGATGAAGATCCTTAAGCTCATCAAGAGTGTTATAAATTGTTTCGATTGCGTTGTTTCTCTTTGGCGGAAATACCTCAAAAGAAAAAACTGTTTTTTTCTGATTAAATAGATCAACTAATTTCATATGTTCTCTTTCCCCTCTTCTATTTAAAATATATGTCAAGATCGACATATCCGGAAATTCCCGGAACTACGCCGCTCTCAGTATACTGCCACATTTTAAAATCATACGGAAACTCCGTCGACTCCTCATAATTTGCAAGCCACAAATCATAATCAGTCAGGTAGGACAAATCTATGCTGTTTGTAAGCCAATGAGGATTGCCGTAAATCACGGGCTTATATCCGTTTCTTTTTATGACCTTACAAAATGCATCCGCTATCTGAGTCTTCTCCTCTACAGACAATACGCTTATCCTGTCAGTCTCGTGGGCCGGCTCCATATCAAAGGCAACAGGAAGGTTAACGCCTCTTCCTCTTATGTGTCTTATGACGAATCTTGCTTCTTCTATGGCTTCCTCCGGAGTCACTGCCTGAGAGTAAAAATACACCCCCACTGCAAGACCTGCCTCCTTTGCTCCCGTAAGATTTTCTTCGAATTTTGAATCGAGATATAAAAGCGCATCCTCATATGAGCGAAGCCCCAGTCTTATCATGACAAATTCGGCGCCGGATTCTTTTACCTCCTCCCAGTTTATATCACCCTGATATGCAGAAACATCTATGCCCGGAATTCCTTTTTTCCCAAAGGCCTTGTACCTTCTGAAATTATTCTCATCCTGATAGAGTTTGGACATATCATATTGATTTGTCGGATATTCCTTCGCACTCCCGAGTCCGCTGTAGGTTCCCATCTTCTTATAGACATTGAAAGCTGTGATGCTTGTTATTATTAATGCAATTACCACAATAATCAATATCTGTTTTTTGTTTTTTACCACTATTTTTTTCATGTAACCATTTTAACACATCTTTCTCCAAAATCAACCAAAATCACGTCAAAATCAAGCAAAAGCAAAGAATAATTGACTATTATATTTTTGTAATCTAAAATATACATAATTGGATTAAAGTAACGACTTTTAGATGGCACTCTAACACTGCCACCATGTTATAAAGCAAGGGAGCGTAGAGAAATGATTGACTATAATAAACTAAGCCATACTGTTATTAATTACAGAAGAGATCTTCACAAAATACCTGAACTGGGATTTTATGTATATAAGACAAGTTCATATGTCAGAAATATTCTGGCAGCCCTTGACTGTGAGGTAAGCGAAATAGTAAAGACAGGGGTTCTTGCATTCTTTGACTTTGGATGTCCCAGCACTATTATTTTCCGAGCCGACATGGATGCCCTGCCTATAGAAGAAGTCAACGATGTGGAATACAAATCAGAACATGACGGATGTATGCATGCCTGCGGTCACGACGGCCACATGGCTGGTCTCCTCGGCTTTGCTCATATTCTTAACAAATACAAGGCAGAAGGATTCAAACCAAAGTTTAATGCCCTTCTTCTGTTTCAGCCTGCAGAGGAAACTATAGACGGTGCCCTCAAAATTTGCGGAACTCACATTTTTGACAAATATAATGTAAAAGCCATTTTCGGACTTCATCTGTGGCCTATGATGGCAAAAGGCGAAATTGCCTCAAGACCTGGTCCTATGATGGCAAAATCAACTGCTGTTGACATAACATTCGAAGGCATAAGCGCTCACTGCGGAGAACCTCACAAGGGAAGAGATGCTCTCGCTGCAGCATGTAGATTTATCAGTGATATCTATGCATACAAGGAGCATCATATAAGGGAACGTTCCGTACTCAAATTCGGAAGAATGGAAAGCGGAAATGTAAGAAATGCAATCTCCCCATATACAGTCTTGAACGGAACCATGAGAACATTTTACGAAAACACATGGGAACATATGGTAAAAGCCATGGAAACGCTGGCAGACGAAATACACGAAGCCTTTGGTGTAACAATCAACATAGATGTCAGCAAGAGCCATCCTGCCGTTATAAACAACGAAACTCTATACTCAGAAATCAAACCGGCTCTCATGGATCTCAATTATGTAGAACTCAGAAAGCCTGTTATGATTGCAGAAGACTTTTCTTTCTTTGAACAGCAGATTCCCGGTGTATTCTTCTTCCTGGGAACAGGCTCCGGAATTCCTCTGCACTCAGATGATTACGATTTTGAAGACGATGTAATAATAGAAGGAGTCAAACTCTTTGATACACTATTCAGAGGCCTTCCCGTAAGCGAATAAAACCAAAACAAAAGACCGCTCTCTCAAGAACCGGAAGAACCCGTACTTGCGATTGCGGTCATTATTTTTGATAAATTTCTGTCCTATAGGCCACCTTCAGACTTTCTTATCTAAAAATGCAGCTGTTTTCGGCAGGATTTACACTGTCTACGATTGCCAGCGACTCAAGCTGGTATCCCATGCTTCTGATATCCTCGCCACCACGCTGAAAGCCCTTTTCGATTGCGATTCCGATGCCTTCAACGCTAGCACCTGCCTCTTCTGCAATCTGAATAAGACCTCTGAGGGCGCATCCGTTTGCAAGGAAGTCATCGATTATCAGAACACGATCCCCCTCACCGATGAATTTCTTCGAAACTATAACATTGTTTACTGTCTTATGAGTAAAAGATTCCACCTGGCACATATAAACATCGCCTTCGATATTTATGCTCTTGGATTTCTTGGCGAAAACCACAGGAACCCCGAAATGCTGAGCAGCAATGCAGGCAATCCCTATACCAGAAGCCTCGATTGTGAGGATTTTGTTTATATCTTTGCCTTCAAAGCGTTTTTTCCATTCTTCTCCCATTTTGTTGAGAAGCTCTACATCGATCTGATGATTCAGGAAGCTGTCAACCTTTATGACATCGCCCTCCATCATTTTGCCGTCTTTTAAAATTCTCTCTTCTAAAAAATTCATAACTCTCCTATCACTTAGCAATCATTAACTTATTTTTTCTTTGTTATCATCAAAATTTCTGGCGGATTGTTTTCTTGATTAGGCATGCTCACATATGCGACATGATATTTGTCCGCAGGAAGATTCTTCGCCATATCAAGAAGCGCAGCCTTTTCCTTCTTGCCTTCTTCGTGACCCGAATATACAGTGCATGTAACTACGCCGCCAATCTGAATTATATCCAGGGCTTCCTTAACACCTTCAAGCGTGTCCTCAGTTATGGTAGTAATGTCTTTGTTGCCGCCCGGAAGATAACCCAGGTTAAACACTACAGCCTTTGGCTTTTCGCACTCTTCGTCCACATCTTCTTCTATGTATTTTCTCATGTTTATAAAGGAATCATGAACCACAATAGTATTTTCCACACGTTCGTCTCTCAGGTGCTTTCTTGCAGCTTCAACTGCGCTTTCCTGAATATCAAAGGAAACGACAGCACCGTCTTCCCCTACGGCCTCCGAAAGCATCAGCGTGTCAAATCCGTTTCCGCATGTTGCGTCAATTGCCAGATCGCCCTCTTCAACGTAGCCCATAGTAAGATACATAGCTAAATCAGTTGTCTTTGTCAGTAAATTGTCCATCTTTTTTTCCCTTCTCTCTAAGTTCATGAATAATATTTGTGTGTATATTCTGTTCGGTTTCCGGATACTTAGCTTTTGCTTTTTCCATCATCTGCGTTAGATAATCAGCATCCTCCGCTTTTACAGTCGGTATCAAACTTTCGGCGATTTTTTTGCTTCCCTTGGATTTCGCATAGCGGTACCCTATAATCGAAAATACCAGCGCTCCGATAAAATTAACGAACAAATCAGCCATGGTGTCAATCAGCCCTATATCTATATATCCGTCCACCGGAAGCGGCTTGCCGTTTATTGACGTACTTTCTATCAATCCTGTCGAAACAGGCACATTCTTTCCGTCAGGGTTAAGCAAAATTGAGTTAAATGAGTTTATCACTGTGTCCTTTTGCATATCAAAGCCAAGGAAAAAATCCATACTGAATTCAAAGAATTCCCATATCACGCCTATAGTCATAGAGAAGCAGAATGCAACCATTGACAGATAAAACGGTGAAAGGTTGAATGTTGTCTTCTCGCTTCGGTTAAGCAAAGTAACCATGGAATATCCTATTGCGGCTGCCAAAAATCCGTTCAACGTATGAAGCATAGTATCCCAATACGGAAATTTGATATAAAATCCGTTTATCTCTCCCAGAATCTCCGCAGCAAAGATAAACAAAAGAATTATCACCTCAAGGGTCTCCGGAATTTCAACTCTCAATGTAAGCTGAAGCACGCTGGGTGCCAGAAACAGAAGCAAACTCAAAAGGCACAGAAACACGTTCTCATACTGCCTTGTAATAATGCTGACAATCAAAACAGCCACCACCAGTATTCGCAGTGTCACAAATACTGCAAAGGAGCCCTTGTGTTCCCTCACTTCCAGTTCCACAGCAGATTCCAGTACCTGGAATTTACCAAAAAATTTTCCCATATTTCTTCCCCTTTTAATACTCTATGTCATTTATAGTAATTCTACCACACTTTGTGCTGAAATTGTATCGAGGTCGTGAAATTTATCTGTAATCCCTTTACAAATCTTATTGAAAGTGTTAAATTATATTTATGCTTGTTAGCACTCTTTATTAACGAGTGCTAAAGTTTTTTTAGCAAAGCTAATTAAGATAAGAATATATTCAAACGGAGGGTGATACAAATGGCAAAGAAACAATTCAAAGCAGAATCCAAGAAACTGCTTGATCTCATGATTAACTCAATTTACACACACAAGGAGATTTTTCTAAGAGAGCTTATCAGTAACGCAAGTGATGCATTAGACAAGCTTTATTACAAGAGTCTGCAGTCAGGTGACAGTGGAATTCAGCGAGATGACTTCTTTATTGATATCAAGGCTGATAAGGATCTCAGAACACTGACCATCACAGATAACGGTATCGGCATGACAGAGGCAGAACTTGAGAATAACCTCGGAACAATTGCAAAAAGTGGAAGCCTTGCATTCAAACAGGAAAATGCTGTTTCAGAAGATGATGACTCTGCGGAAGCACAGAATAAGCGTGCAATTGATATTATCGGTCAGTTCGGCGTGGGCTTCTATTCGGCATTTATGGTTGCTGACATTGTTACCGTAACATCCAAGGCCTACGGTTCAGAAGAAGCATTTAAATGGACATCAACAGGTGCTGACGGATACACAGTAGAACCTGCAGTAAGAGAATCCAACGGCACAGAAATCGTACTCCATCTAAAAGAAGATATTGAAGGCGAAAACTATTCAACATACCTCGAAGAATACACAATCAGAAGACTTATAACAAAATACTCAGATTACATCGGATATCCTATCAAAATGATGGTAGAAAAGAAACGTCCAGTGGAAACAGAAGAAACAGACAATGATAAGATGCCTGAAATGGAAAGCTACATGGAATACGAAACTCTGAACTCCATGGAACCAATATGGAAGAAAAACAAAAGCGATGTAACAGATGAGGAATATAACGCATATTACAGAAGCAAATTCAATGATTATCAGGATCCTGCCCGTGTAATCAGAACATCTGTAGAAGGTATTTCCAGCTACACTGCTTTGCTCTTCATCCCAAATCATGCACCATATGACTACTACACAAAGGACTTCGAAAAAGGCCTTCAACTATACTCTTCCGGTGTTATGATTATGGAAAAATGCAAAGAACTTCTGCCTGATTACTTCAACTTTGTTACAGGACTTGTTGATTCACAGGATCTTTCACTGAACATTTCAAGAGAAACTCTGCAGCATGACAGACAGCTTAAGAATATTGCCAAAACATTGGAAAAGAAAATCAAACGTGAACTTGAAGACTTCCTCAAGAAGGATCGTGAAGGCTACGAAAAATTCTTCGAAAACTTTGGTAAACAGCTGAAATATGGCATGTATGATGACTTCGGCATGCACAAAGATGTTCTCAGCGACTTAGTTCTTTTCTACTCTTCCACAGAAAAGAAGATGGTTACATTTGCTGAATACCTCGAAAGAATGAAGGATGACCAGAAATATATCTACTATGCATGCGGCGAATCAGTAGAAAAAATTGATTTGCTTCCACAGACAGAATACATCAAGTCAAAGGGTTACGAAATCCTTTATCTGACTGATGAAATCGACGAATTCGTTCTTCAGATGACTCAGAGCTACAAAGAAAAAGAATTCAAATCAGTATCTGCAGAGGATATCGCACAAGATGAAACTGATGAAGAAAAAGAAACAATTAAGAAACTTGAAGAAGAGAACAATGACCTTCTGGACTTTATCAAAGAAAGTCTAGGCGGCAGCGTTACAGAAGTTAAACTTTCACCAAGACTTAAATCTTCAGCAGTATGCCTGACAACAAAGGGTGGAATTTCACTGGAGATGGAAAAAGTCTTCAGCCAGATGCCTATGGAGCAGCAGATTAAAGCTGAAAGAATCCTGGAAATCAACCCACAGCACAGCGTAATGAAAAAGCTGCAAGATGAATTCAAAAACGGCGAAGAAGGAAAAGCAAAAGTTAAAGTATTTGCAAACCTGCTATACAACCAGGCTGTTCTGATTTCCGGAATGACAATTGACAATCCTGTTGAATTCGGAAAAGACATCTGCTCAATCATTACCGGCGAAATGTAAGAAAAATTTGTCCTATAGGCCACAAAAAATTTCAAACATAAACAAATCGGGAGCTTTCCATCACTCGGAAAGCTCCCTTAATTTTTATTATCATATTCCGACTCTATCTGCCGCGCTTTGCCGAACTTCTATAAGCCGTATGCCAATTATTATTTTACAGAAAAGAATTTGCTGCTTTTCTTTTCACTGTATGTCTTTTCTAACATTGCCTTGTGTGACAAGAATGCCGGATCATCCATGTATTTAGCCTCTGTAGGGCAGATGCTGATACATGCCTGGCACTTGATACATATTCCTGTAACAAGTGTCACATCATCGTAATCGATGGACTGCATAGGACAGCTTCTTGCACATGTCATGCAGCCGATACACTTTTCGCTGTCAGTCTTTGGCTTTGCCTTAAGAAATTTCGCAGGTTCTCCATCAAGACCAAGTGGTGTGTAATATGGACCCACAGGATTGTTTCCATCCACTTCGATATGCTTTCCTTCGGCAAGTTTTTCTGCAATTTCGTCAAGGTTCAGCACAATCTGAGAAGCAAAGGCTTTAATTTCTGCAAGTTCTCCCTTTGTTGGTGAGCCCGAGGCAAGATTTTCCGCAAAGGCATGCTCTGAAACAACTGCCGCTGCAGCCGCTGCCCTAAATCCGTTATTCTCAGACTCCAAGACAAGTTCCATAAGTGCATCGTCAAAGCTTCTGTTACCAAAGCTTACAACAGGAATTACCATTCCGCCGTTTCCTTTTATGTTTTCCTGAATGAACGGCAAGATTTTGTTCGGTACTCTTCCGGCATATACAGGTGTACCCAGAATAAGCAGTGTATCCGTATCAACTTCTAAAGTCTTCTCTCTCACTGACAGAGCCGTAAAGTCGAAATATTCCACCGGCACATCAAGATCTTTTCCCATACTTTGCGCCATCGTATATATAATTCTTTTTACATTACCTGTAGGACTAAAAAAAGCCCCTTTGATTTTTTTGATCTTTGAATTTTCAAAGCCGCTCATAACAACGCCTCCATATCTCTTCTGACAATTATCCAAGTGTGCTGAATGCTTTGTCGCACCATTTCTTCATAAATAAGTATAGCAGAACAGTAACCGCTGTGTACAGTATAAACATCATAATAAGTATATTATCAAGATTAAGTGTGTCTCTCAGGGCGTATATTGCGATTCCCGGAATTCCTGCACTTGCCATGGATACCATCATGGAAAGAAATGCCGCCATGCTCTGTTTTACGGCTGCCGCCTCCGTGAGCCAGTTAAGCTTCGGAAATTTCAAATTCAAAAGCATTCCGCAAATAGCGGTAAACACAGTGAACACAGCAGGAAGCGCCAGTATCATGATTTCACCAACATCCGTAAAATTAAAAGTAAATATCAGTATCAGCGCAGATACCAGTAAAAACGGAAGTGTTGTATAAACATGAAGCCTTATTTTTGACATACATATATCAAGTGGTGAAACAGGAATCGATTTTATCAGCCAGAGTGTCTTTGCCTCGAGAGAAATTCCTGAGGACGTTATTATGACCATGCTCAATATGAACATAAATGCAATGCTAACCGCTGCACCTGCCGCTGACTTATCAAAGAAGGACAGCATAATGTTAATCTCATCTTTTTTTACAACTGCATAAATTGCAAGAACCGGAAGGAAAATCTGTCCAAGGGCCGAGTTAAACAAAACCATGGAGTTGGAAGTCAGCATCTTGAAATCCTTTTTAAACAAAGCCTTTGAAGGGCCTGAAACTTTCATTTCCCCACCTGCATACTTCTTTACAGGTCTGCTTTTTTTCATGGTAACTATTTTTGAATAATTCTTTGATATTATCCAAAACGCCAAAGCGCCGGGAACCAGACAAATCAGGATAAACAAGAACAGCTTTCCTATGTCTGCATCTGCTATAGCCTTACCCATGAAGTAAAAAGGCATCAGATATTTTTCGAATGCTGACGCAATCTCGCTTCCCCTTGCTATGAGCTCAGACAAGTTATTCTGAAGCCTCATCATTACAGCCATGTAAAGTCCAAACAATACCAGCTTGATTACTGTCGAAATCATACTGCTTGCCCTTGTTTTGGATGCAACAGATACTGCTATCCACGCAAACAAAGCAGAAATTACAATGGCAAGAAACGGCAGAAAAATCGCAACGACAATAACAAAAATCAGTGTCAGAACATCAAATCTTCCGGCAACAAAATACGCCACAGTACTTGGAACCAATATAAAAAGTTCATAAATATAGTTTGGTAAAACTGCCGCTAGAAGTCTTGTTCCGAGAATTATTTTGGGCGAAATCGGCATACTGAACAGAATATCATTGTCCTTCGCCTCGAATATCTGATTCTGAATCACAAATACGCTTCCCAGAATGCAAAAGAAGAATACCATCGTTCCGATAAGTGCAAACACAAGCCAGCCAAGACCCATAACAACAAAGGCTTTCGTCATTTCGTATGCCACCATCCAAAAGAGTGCACCAAACACAACAGCTACATAAATAAACAAGATTGCAAACAGGATTTTCTTTCCTTTTGACATTCCATTTTTGTTTTTTCCACCCTGAAACATAGCACCAAACAACTGCTTGAATCTCAATTTAAGTAAAATACCAAACATATCTATCCCTCCAAATCAAGGAATACATCTTCCAGTGTAGTATTTCCTTTTACCTCATCCATAGTTCCTGCCGTCACAAGTTTTCCGTCTTTGATTATGGCAATCTTATCACAAAGTTTCTCCGCAACCTCAAGCACATGGGTCGAGAAAAATATTGCTCCGCCCCTATCACAGTGCTCCCGCATCATAAGCTTGATTATATGGGAGGCCTTGGGATCAAGTCCGACAAAAGGTTCGTCCATAATAATAAGCTGCGGACTGTGTATAACCGCAGAGATAATTGCAAGTTTTTGCTTCATACCATGGGAATACGAACTTATCTGAGCCGAAAGATTTTCTGTGAGACCGAACTTATCTGCATACTCTCCGATTTTTGTTTCTCTCGTTTCTTTGTCAACGCCGTAAACATCTGCAATAAAATTCAGGTACTCTATTCCTGTCAAGAATTCGTATAAGTCAGGATTGTCCGGAATGTATGCGAGTATTTTCTTGCATTCCATGGGTTTTTCTTTTACGGAAATATTGTTGATATATATTTCACCCTCATCAAAGTCCATGATTCCGCAGCAGGCTTTAATGGTTGTTGTCTTTCCTGCTCCATTATGCCCGATAAAGCCGTATATCTCCCCTTTTTCAATGTGCAAAGACAAATTGTCAACAGCCTTTTTTTCTCCGTACAATTTAGTTAAATTCTCTATTTTTAACATTTCTATCCCTTTCTTTTTCTGATAGCCTCTGTCAGAATGTACTCAATCTGACCGTTAATGGATCTGAAATCGTCCTCCGCCCAGGCTGCAATGTCTTCCCAAAGCCCTTGAGGAATTCTCAGGATTACCTGTTTTCGAGCCTTTTCTCTGGCCTTAAGCTCTTTCTCTCTGGCTTTGATTTCATCTTCCATATCTTTTATTTTTTTAAGGCGTGCTTCTAGTTTGAGTTCTTTTTCTTCTAAATTTTTTTCATCCATGAAATACACCTCTTACAGATTTTTTCTTAATAAATACTTCCATTGTTTATTACCGGCTGAGCGTCCTTGCCCGAACAAAGCACAACCAGTAGATTTGATACCATCGCTGCTTTTCGCTCTTCGTCAAGAACCACAATTTCTTCTTCGCTCAGCTTATCTATGGCCATCTGAACCATACTTACAGCACCGTCAACAATCTTAGTTCTCGCTGCAATGATTGCCTCTGCCTGCTGTCTCTGAAGCATTGCCGCTGCAATTTCCTCAGCATATGACAGGTGTGTGATTCTCACTTCGTCTATTACAAGACCTGCAAACTCTACCTTTTTCTTAAGCTCTTCTTTCATTCTGTCTGCGATTTCCTGAGAGCTTCCTCTGAGAGTCTTCTCATTTCCTGCTTCTTCATCCTCCGCTGCAAATAAATCATAAGGATAAAGTCTTGCAATATTTCTTATGGTTGAATCCGTCTGGATTGAAAGGAATTCCGTATAATCCTCTACATTGAATACAGCTTTTGTTGGATTTTCCACCTTCCAGATAACTACAGCTCCAATTATGACAGGATTTCCGAGCAGATCGTTAACCTTCTGGGTTCCGTTGTTCCATGTCATCTGCTTAAGAGAAATATTCTTGCGGCTCGAAGTTGATGCTCCAAGCGTATATTCTTTCGCACCCTTGTTTTCTCTTTTTACAGTCTTCTTCACAGGGTTAACGCAAGAAACAAAAGGATTAACAAAGAAGAATCCCTGTTTCATGATAGTTCCGTAATATTTACCAAACAAAGTAAGTACAAGAGCCTCATTAGGTCTGATTACCTTAAGACCGTTAAACAGAATCATTGTAATAACAAACAAAACCGTAAATCCGCCGACCATCCCTCCGCCAAGAGCATTGTTTTCGCCGCCGTCGAGAATATATGCACCTGCAATAAATCCTACAACCGATACGGCACTAAGCACAATATTCATCACAAGCATTAGGTAACCTGATACGGGATTTATGATTTTTTCTTCAACAACACATTTGCTTATTTCTTTTTCTTTACTCATCTCTAATACCTCCATTGAACAAAAGCAACTGTTATCTAACTTATTTGTGATATCATTTTGATATCATCTATATAATTATTTATATCACTTTTACTTTCATCTGTCAATCATAAAAAGAGAGATGACCAAAGGGCCATCTCTCAGCAATATCGCTTGGTTTAATATAATGTTTAAGTTTTCAATTAGTCATCAATAACAGGAATAGGTGTGTCGTCAAAAGCATCTATGTTATTGATATATTTCTTTGTTTCTTTTACAACTACATTTGATAGAAGCAGTACTGCAACTAAGTTAGGAATAGCCATCAGTGCGTTCAGTGTATCTGCAACTAACCAAACTGTGTCAAGTGCAACGATAGGAGCTATTACTGCAACCAGGATGTAGAGAATTCTGTAAGGAACGAGAGCTTTCTTTCCTGCAAAATATTCTACGCATCTTTCACCGTAATATGCCCATCCAAGAATTGTTGAATATGCGAATGCAATAATTCCAAGTGTCAGAATAACAGGTCCGATAAACGGAATCTGATTGAATGCTAGTGATGTGAGAACTCCGCCGTTTTCGATCTGGTCTGCATTAACTTCTGGGTTCTTCATGATAGTTGATACAAGTACAAGACCTGTCATAGCGCATACAACTACTGTATCCCAGAAAGTTCCTGTTGATGATACCAATGCCTGCTTAACAGGGTTTCTTGTCTGTGCAGCTGAAGCAGCGATAGGTGCTGAACCTAAACCTGATTCGTTTGAGAAAAGACCTCTTGCAACTCCGTACTGGATAGCAAGTCTTAATCCGCCGCCTACAAGACCACCGGCAACTGAACCTTTTGCAAATGCCAATGTTACGATTGCCTTAAGTGCAGGAATAATGAAATCATAATTGATGCATAAAATAATGATACATCCTATTACATAGAATAATGCCATAATAGGAACGAGTTTTTCGCATACTCTTGCGATTGACTTGATTCCTCCGAAGATTACGATTGCTGTCAGGAATGCTACTACGATACCTACAGGAAGTCCCGGAATACCGAAGTTTTCTTTTGCTACTGTAGCAATAGCGTTAACCTGAGTTGCACATCCGATACCGAATGAAGCAAACCCTGCAAACAGAGCAAATAACATTCCCAGCCACTTCATGTTGAGTCCGCGCTCTAATGCGTACATAGCGCCACCCTGCATACGGCCATCCTTAGTTTTAACTCTGTACTTAACTGCGATAAGTGATTCTGAGTATTTAGTTGCGATACCAAATACACCTGTCAGCCAGCACCAGAATACCGCTCCCGGTCCTCCTATTGCAATGGCTGTACCTACACCGATAATATTACCGGTACCGATGGTTGCTGCAAGTGCTGTTGCAAGTGCACCAAACTGTGAAACCTCACCTTCTGCATCAGGGTCTTTCGATACAGAGAGCTTGATTCCTTTTCCGATCGTTTTTCTCTGGATAAATCCTGTTCTGATTGTCATGAATACGTGAGTACCGAATAGCAGTGCTATCATTCCCCATCCCCAAACATGACCGTTAATGACTGTAATAATTTCGGTTAATTTTTCTAACATAGCGTGCCTCCAATCTTGATGATCAGTAACCTCTTTTTACATTTTAGGGATAACGGTTTTGTACACATCTTTCTTACATAGGCATTATATTACTGTTTCTAAACAAATACAAGAGTTTTTTTACTAAATTTTCTCAATTTATGTATCAAATGTGATATTGTCTTAGTATAACGAAACTGATTATGTCCCAATG
>CALHKP010000080.1 GCA_938034165.1 uncultured Clostridia bacterium
TTGCCGAGCAATGACGAAGATCATGGAAAGGCATATGTTTGAAACCATGTTTCTCCAGGAATTTAGGAAACTGACCGGTGATATATCCGGGCTTCATACGTTCTCCAAGCTCGTCTACAAATACATATTCTATATAATCATAGTTATAGGAATTGCCGCAGATCTGCCTGTTCAGCTCCTGTGATTCTTTCAGCTCCTGAAAATACCTTTTGAAATTACCGACAAGCGGCAAAGTTCGCAGGCTCGATTTGGTCTTCGCTGAATCCTGCGCGACTTCTTCGTATTTACCTTCCGGATTCGCAGTTGTGACAGTATGATTGATGGTGATGGTATTCTTATCGAAATCTATGGCACTCCATTTCAAACCGATGACTTCACTGCGGCGCAGACCGTAAAAGGCTGCTATCATTATCGGAAGTTCAAGGCGTGTGCCTCTGGCAGCTTTGAAGATCTTCTCCAATTCCTCAGCATCGAGGAATACAGGCTGATAATCGTTCTTTTTGGGGCGGTCAACCTGTAAGGCAACATTTTTGGGAACAAGCTCGATTTTTTCGGCATATTTCAATGACTGAAATATAACGGCATGTTCATGTATCACTGTATTAGGCTTGACCTCCTGAAGCCTTTTAGTATAATACACCTGTATATGCTGGGCTTTGAGATCTTTAAGCCTGATCTTCTTCTTGCTGAAGTAGGGTATTATGTTTGCTTTTGCCATGTTCCGGTAAGAACTGTAAGTAGTGACCTTGATTTTTACCCTGGCTATTTCCAGCCATTTTTCCAGATAATCGCTGTAAAGCATCTCAGGAAACATATCATCCCCGACGTTTTCATCGTCACTATAATCATCTGCCTCAAATTCCGTCATAAAAGCAGCCTGAAGCTTTGCAAGCTCTGCCTGAGCTTTTCGTTTATTACCTTTTCTGGCAGGTATTCCGGTTGATAACCATTTTCTCTTTCTATTATTGTTACTGTCCTTGTAATTCAATACTGCATAATAATAATTTTTCTTTATTTCCAGGTGTCCTGATACCATTATTAAACCTCCTTTACATCAGGACAGTCCCTTTGCTGACAGATGTATTATATCTGTCAGCAAGGAGTTCTGCCATAATGTGTTCTGATAAAAAGCGCGTATGATTCGAATTAACGTGCATCCATGTTGCGTTCTTTTTTTCGCTTTAGTAGCCGGAGGCCTTCAAGAATATCTCTTTTTATCTGTTCATTCGTATAGTGAGAAGGGAAGTATTTACGGAAATCCTCCCGGTCAAATTTTATCTGCTCTCGCTGGTTAGGCTTTTCTTCGGACATTATCTCGTTGATCGTTTCTTCGGTAAGCTCACTGTCGTGCGACAGCTTTTTGAGACGTATAGTCTGGGCATGGGATGGGGTGCAGTCGTTCAGCTCCATTGCCTCGTTCAGCATTGTCTGCTCTTCCTCTGTAAGAAAGGATATCTCTACGGCAGGATTGAATGCGATCTTGCCGTTGTCTACCTTTTCCAACAGCTCGGGAATAAGATGAGTGAGACGGATGTAGCGTCTAACTTGATTTTTACTATCGCCAGTTTTTTGCCCAATGATCTCTGCGGTTTCCAACTTCCTCCCAAGTTGGTTGGAAGTTAAATCGTTTCGCTTTCCTTGCCTTTTCATTGCCGCCAGCTTCATCTTATATGCAAAAGCCTTCTCACTGGGAAGAACACTTTCTCTCTGGAGGTTTGCATCTACCATGGCTATTACTGCTTCATCATCAGACATGTTTCTTACGATAACAGGTATTTCTTCGATACCAAGCGATTCACATGCCGCAAGCCTGCGGTGGCCGGAAATAAGTTCATATCCGTTACCGTCAGGAAGGGGGCGTGCCATTAAAGGAGTATAAACTCCATATTCTTTTATACTTTCGACCAGTTTATGCATATCTTCATCATCAAGTATCTTAAACGGATGATCTTTGAAAGGAACGAGCTCGTTGACCGGTAAGATCTTGACTCTTTCAAGTTTTGCATCATCACGTTCCTCCTGTGTAGAAAACAGGTCATCAAGAGTAGGAAGATTAAAATCGAAGGTTTCTTTATTTTTACTCATAAAATATAATCTCGCTTTCTTTCATTCTTATTCAGTGCCTGCTGCTGTAAAACTTTTATTTGCATTTCCTTTGAAATTTCTTCTTTTATTTTCGGTGTGTCTTCCAGTATTCCTCTGCCGCTCCTGATTTCTTTTCGTAAAATCCGGAGAGATTTTGTATATGAATCACGTTCGTTTTTAAGCCGGTAAATGGTATCCGGGTCGGTGCATCTCCGCAGCTTGTTATATACTTTACTTCTCTCTTTTGTCAGGGCTGCTATCTTATCATTCGCTGAGGCAATGAACTTTTCCACGGAAGCAAGATCATTGAATCCATATCTGCTCAGCAGTCTTATCTGTTCAGATGTCCGTTCTATCCTGCGCCATGCCTCTTTCATGTCGGGAGATAAGGGCCTTCTTTTCGTTCCTTTTGGCAAATACCCCAGGAGATAGCAGTAGTGATAATATAGCCCTCTGAGACCGCCTATTTTTCGTTTTGGGCGGCTTTTTACTTTTGCTCTGGTAACTCGCTTTTGCGAAAACATAATCGACTGACGATATAAATAAAAAGGTGAGGGACCGACAGTGTGCACCTTTTGCCTTATACGCTGATATACAGCGTCCATGTTATATGCTTCTCCGAGATGATAGAGTCTCGTTGCTTTTTGTGATCCGAATTTTTTTATAGTCGCATATTTTCTGCGGGGGTCGTTGTTCAGTTCATAGCCCAGGCTCAGCAATACTTTTTTGAACTCTGAAATGTTCACTGAGTTTTCGATTGCCTTGTCTATAGCCTCACGCATAAGATTGAACTTCGTCGGTTCTCCGCTTTTTTCAGCAAAATATATGCTGCGGGGTGTTTTTCCCTTTGGATTTTTTATCACAGAAAGTCCGTATTCTGCACATAGGCGGTCAGATTCTTTTCGCATCTGATAATAGGCTTTCTTGTTGTCATTGAACTTTTTACCGTCGATAAATGATACGGAGTTCAGCAGGAAATGGTTGTGAAGATGCTCCTTATCAAGATGCGTGGCAACAAGGATCTGATATCTGTCTCCCCATAAAAACGTAGCGAGCTTTCTGCCGATCTCATGACATTCCTCAGGGGTTATTTCCCCGGGAAAGAAGCTTTGATAGCCATGATAGGCTACATTGCCATGCAGCTTGCCGAAGTGTTTTTTTACCGATGTCATCTGCTGATATGCTTTATCAGGAGAACAATTTATTCCGCTGACGAAGAAAAAATTTTCGGTTTTGCTTTCATTTCCAGCGTAGTTTATTGCGTCAGACAGATCCTTGAATTCAGTTTTTTCCGGATTGCCTGCATATTCCACAAGCCTTTTCAGACTGTCATGAACAGGCCATATCTTTGTTGTTGCCATCTGTTTTCACCTCGCGTTCAGGATAAAACAGAGAATACAGGTCAGTTAATATTCTCTGAAGAACAGATTTCAATGCCGGATCATCAGTATTATTTATGATATGCTGAAGGAGAATACAGTCATGGTAAATATCTTTATCCGGAAGCAGGGCAGGGGCATGTCCCATAGCAAGCTGACGCAGATATTCAGAGACACTGAGTCTGCATTTGCCAGCAAGATTACTTATTCTTTTTTTCTCCTGAGGTGTAACTCTTATATTGATTCCTACCGTTCTTTTTCTGTTGTTCATTGATATCATCCTTTATCTGATCAGGGGTTCAAGGGGATTTCCCATTGCGGTCATATGACCGCGGCGTGTGTTGCCGGCAACACAAAGCCTATGCTCGCTACATCAAAGGACATCTGTATGGAACACAGGCTCATGCTGCTCAACGGCATTAAGTCTGCTGACTTTTATAAAGCTGCGACAGGATCATTATTCGGAAAGATCCTCCTTCAGGTATTTGAGAAGCTGTCTGGCTTCTTCCTCATATAAGGTGATGCCTTTACCCGGTTTCCCTTCGTACCATTTGCGGATATCATATGAAGGCGCATAATGTCCCCACTGCATGATGTTTAGTTCTTTATTGTTTCCTAACTTACATATACTGCGTATTTTTCTGTATTCCATTTTTTTATCTCCTTTCCTGACTGTGACAGTTATGACGGCAATGACAGGGAAAACTATATAAAGCTGTTTCTGTCATTTGTGTCATTTTCGTCATTGACTCTCAGATGGATGAGTCTGCTGTCACTTGTGCGACTGCTTTTGTATTCGATGCCTTCCGGGACGAAGACTTCATAATAGTGACGTGTGATAAGGCGAGTCAGTATGACAGGGGAGGTCTGGGTATCGCCTAATGCTGTAAGAAGCTGCGTAGCCGTTCCCTGCCATATCTTTTCATCTTTTATGAATCTGACTATCCTGAAAAGTACAGGAGGTATCTCTTCTTCGCGAAGTTTTTCCTGATCCTTGCGCTCTATGAGCTGCCATACACAATCATCAAATTTCAGGATCAGCTGCTGATGTTCGATGTCACGGCCGCTGGCTGTCATCAGTGCCGTATCATCAAAGCGGTTGCTTTTAGTGATGACATATGCCGAATCGACAGCTCCGGTTATCCCTGTTGTTCCTGAAATCTGATTGAAAGGATCATTGATGTCTTTCTGCTTTCTCAAATGGTGCACGATGACAATGGCGATACAATATCGGTCAGCGATCCGTTTAAGTGCTGTGATGTCATCATAATCGGCAGCATACATTCCTTTATTACCGTTTTCCGTGTTTCTTACTTTCTGAAGTGTGTCGATTATGATGAGGCGGGTAGCCGGATATTCTTTCAGGTGGTGGTGTATCTGCTTTTGGAGTCCATTCCCTATCTGACCGCTTGTAACGGCAAAGTATAAATTGTCAGGTGCTGATTCCGTAAGCCTGTATAGCCTGTCCTGTATTCGCTGAAAGGAATCTTCCAGGCATAGGTACAGCACATCACATTTATCTGTTTTCATGCCCCACAGCGGAAGCCCCTGTGATACCTTCAGACTGAGCAGAAGCATAAGCCAGCTTTTTCCGATCTTAGGGGCGCCTGAGAGTATGCTTACACCTTGCGGGAGAAAACCATCGATGATAAAAGAGGCTCTTTGCATCGGTGTTGAAAGAAGAGTATCAGCATCCATTATCATCAGATTTTCGGACATCAGCTCGCCTCCTTCTGGTCATTCATACTCAGTAAGTACTTAATGACATTTATTTTGGGAATTTTGTAGGATCTGCCGATAATGACTCCAGGGATACAGCCTTTATTGATCAGCTCATAGGCTAAATGCCTGCTTATCCCAAGCATTGTCTGGAGTTGTGGTACGGTTATGATGTCCGGGTATTCGGGGAACATCAGTGTGTAGAGATCTTTTAGTTCGTTTTTTGTCATTTCTTAAATCCTCCTTTTCCATAAGTTGAAGCCGATATCATTCAGGGCCCGTTATGATACGGCGTTGTTTCTTCAGGCGGACTTTCAAAATATACATAAAGAAAGAGCCTGATCTTACATATAGTCAGCACAAATACAAATAACGTTTAAGTGTGAAAAATATGTAAGTCAGACTCTTAAATAGTTTTGTGAATTAATCTGTTTAATACTCTGATAGGGGTATATACATAAAGTATATAAAATATGATAAAAGTGGGTTCAGCGGTTTCTCAACCGGATGGGCGTTGAGTTCTGCAGGTAAAATAATATGTCACGCTGAATATCTGCATCCGGGATCATATATATTGCACGTCACGACACGTTATAAATCATGGCAGGCATATGATCGCTTATTCCGATCCGGGAGCTTTATCAGTATATGGTTATGATGAATCGGCTCTGAGATCGTAAAGGTTTTTATTCAGTTGTCGTTATACTTCCCGTCAATGTGTTATGTAGGCTGTTTTATATTTAAGAAAAACAGCAGATAGGGAAAGTAAAGAGATTATAACGAAAAGAACAGGTGTTCGTCAATACATAAAATGTATTTTTTTAAAATATCACTAAAAAATTATAGAGTATTTTAATGCAGGAGTATTTTACGGACTGCGCCTGCTTCGTCTGGTTTCTATGTAAAACTGTATCATGACCATTTTATACCACTGGTTCGCAGCGGCTATTTTGCTGAATTCCGGGGAAACCAGAAATGATATAAAATATCGTTTTGGTATTTGCAGTCTGTTATGTGATTTGAAGCTTTTCAGCTTGCCTTTCTGACACCATCTGTGGATGGTTTCCTTTCTGAAACCTGTGATATCATGTATATCTGAAGGTGTGATGACATCAGGACAGGCTCTGAGGAGTTTTGTGTAAAACTTTATGAGGTCTGGCTTTTTTATTTCTCTACAGTCTGCAGAGGAATATGCAGTAAGTTCTTCTTTATGTTTCAGATATTCTATTGCATCTGCTTTCCTGATCTTGAATTTGTGAGTTCTCTTATCACTTTTTATGCAAGGCACTTTTCCGCTGTTGAGAAGGTCGCTTGCGGTCTTTTTGCTGATATGGCATATCTTATAAAACTGCTCTTTTGAAAGTGTGTCAGGTAAGTCATCCCAGCTGACATATTTTTTCTCCATATGCTGACTCCTTTCTCTTCTGCAAATGATATTGGAATCCGTATCTCATGTCCATTGTGCGATTTATAAAACCGTACGTTTGATGATTTAACAGCCAGGCATTAAGATTATCCTGATGATAGGAATGGAGACGAACGAAAATGAAAGAGTCAGTGATAAAAGAATTGTTTGGTGAAGCGATCAGCTATGCGGAAAAGATGAGGGTGGAAGATGAAGAATATTACAGGCAGCTTGAGGTCGCAGAAATAAAAGAAAAAGAACTGAAGGAAGGGCTTACAGAAAATCAGATGG
>CALHKP010000081.1 GCA_938034165.1 uncultured Clostridia bacterium
CGTTAAATACACCCTTCAAAGCAGGACTTACATATAATACTGCTGGATTTGCCTTTGTGTATGGCGATTATTCTAACTATCAAACGGTAGTGGCCTTTGTTCAAGGACAAAGTTACTTTTTTATTCATAGTGTTGATAGCGGAAATGTTCATGGATGGAAGAAATTCCCTGCTAATTGATCATTTAATTTGTTGAATATGAAAAGCTTGCAATTATATTTCTTGTGTTTTCTCCATATGTAGTATTTGCAGGTCCTCCGAATGCTGATGAAAGTGATGTTGCAAGTCCGTCACCGAGAAGTGTTCTGTGAAGTCCCGGTTCAACAATGTAGTTCTTGCCTGTAGTTGCTCCGATTGCAGTGATGTCGCCGATGTGTTCCATCATGGTTGCAAGAGCGATTGGCATGATAGTTATGATTGCGCTTACATCAAATTTCATGATCTGGATATCTGGAAGGCCAACCCAGTTCTGTGCCGCAATACCTGCAAAATCAACTTCTCCCATGCAAAGTGCGATGAGGTAAGATGCACATACACCTAAAACGATAGGAATAATCTTGAGCATTCCGCGTCCCCAGATGTTGAAGATTATAATTGTAGCAAGAGCCACAAGTGCTACTATCCAGTTTGTCTGGCAGTTATTGATTGCAGTAGGTGCAAGGATAAGTCCGATAGAAATGATGATAGGTCCCGTAACTACAGGCGGGAAGAATCTCATTACCTTTTTTGCTCCGAAGGCTTTTATCAGCATAGCCATTACTACATAAACAAGACCTGCGCAGAATACGCCGCCGCATGCATACGGAAGCATTTCTGTATTAGGTTTGCCATCCAGCATAGGTGCTACAGCTGCGTAACCTCCAAGAAATGCAAAAGATGAACCTAAGAAAGCAGGAACCTTTCCTTTGGTAAGAAGGTGAAATAGCAAAGTTCCCAGCCCTGCCATCAGAAGTGTTGTTGACACGCTTAGTCCTGTAAGGATTGGAACAAGAACAGTTGCTCCGAACATAGCAAAGGTGTGCTGAAGTCCGAGTATAAGCATCTTAGGGATACCCAGTTTCTTGGCATCATGCAGACCCTGGTCGAAATTGTGTTTTTTCGTCATATTGATCTCCTCTCGTAATTGTAAAAATTAAACGGCAGAACATCTGTTATCTGTCATAGATATTGACTACAGGGAGAAGTCCTGTATCATCAAAGTCAACGGCTATCATTTCGCTCTTTGATGTTGGAATATTCTTTCCGACATAGTCTGCCCTGATAGGAAGTTCTCTGTGACCTCTGTCAATGAGAACCGCAAGCTGAATAGTTCCTGCGCGACCGTAGTCCGAAACTGCATCCAGTGCTGCGCGGACAGTTCGACCTGTGTAGAGGACATCATCCACAAGTATGACATTTTTTCCTTCTATACTGAATGATATGTCTGAAGAAGATTTGTTTGCATCTGTATCCTGTGGGATTTCTGCATTCTTGTCCTTGTCATCTCTGTGATAGCTTGTATCAAGGGAACCAACGGGAACGTCAATTCCTTCTATTGCCTTGAGATTGTCGGCAAGCTGATAAGCAAGAGGCACTCCGCCTTTCATGATGCCTACAATTACAACGTTTTCAACGCCATTGTTCTTTTCGGCAATCTGATGAGAGATTCTCTTCAGGGCGCGCATGATTTCTTCAGTTGTCATAAGTTGCGATTTGAGTTTCATATACTTCCTCCAAAACAAAAAATCCTGTCTAGACATGTCAGACAAGATATTCCGGAGTTACCTGTTATATATAATCTTGTCAGCATCTCTGTACCAACTTAAAGATGTTCTTTTCATATAAAATGATATATTAACTGTGGACATATGTCAATGAAAAACGTATAATCAAAGTGATGTTGTTTTCACCGGAGATTAAAATTCGGTGGGAATTTTGGGCAATATGATTGCCGGGCATCTACTTTGATTAAGAAGCAGGAAGGTTTGAAAATGGGAGATTTAATATTATATCTGTCACTTGCGGCTGTGGGTTACATAATCGCAACAAGAATCAGAAGTAAGAAAGAAAAATTCGGATGGACAGGAAAGGTGCAGACTGTTGCAATTATGCTACTGGTATTTGTTATGGGAACCAGAATGGGCTCTAACAGCGAAGTAATTGCAAATCTTAAGTCAATAGGACTTTATGCACTTTTGATTACATTTATTATAATGAGTATGTCGATTCTTGCAGTATTTATAGCAAGAAAGATTATGGGCATCAACAGATATGGAACTCTTGGTGCACCAACGGAACATGACATCAATCACAATACAGGCAAAGATGTGAGAAATGCAGGCAGCGGAATAGACAAGATGACTATATTTATAGTCCTTGCAGTTTTCGCAGGCATGGCAGCAGGATATCTCTTTGTAAACAAAATATTCCCTGACTATGTAGTATTTGATACACTTGCAGGAAATGCAATCAAGCTTGGTCTTTGCATATTGCTTTTCTTTGTTGGGCTCGACCTTGGACTTGATGGAACGGTATGGGCAAATTTCAAAAAAGTGGGTGCAAGAATTTTGGTATTTCCTTTTGCAACAATTATAGGATCTATGCTCGGAGCTGTAATATGTGGCATTATTTTACCTATCTCGATGAAGGAAGCTCTGGCTGTAGGCGGAGGTTTGGGCTGGTATTCCCTTGCTCCCGGAATCATAATGGATGCAGGATATGTTACAGCAAGTGCAATTGCGTTTATGCACAATGTAATGAGAGAACTTCTTTCGATTATTCTTATTCCTTTGGTTGCAAAATATATAGGATATATAGAAACAACAGCTATGCCGGGGGCTGCAGCCATGGATGTTTGTCTTCCTATAGTAGAAAAATCAACAAGCGGAAATATTGCAGTCTACTCTCTTGTATCGGGCGTAATTCTTTCGGCGGCAGTGCCTATTTTAGTTCCGCTGATTATAGGACTCTAACAGTTGGAAATTTCAGAACCAAAATGATTTTACATGATTAAGATAAAATTCGGACTATCGGCTTCGGCCGGTAGTTTTTTTGTCCTACGCGCTGCATTCCAGTGCAGTTTTCAATAAAGAACAAAAACCACGCATCAGAATGATGCGTGGGATTGATGATAAGTCCGTGTTTAGTTGTAGTATCTGAAAACGCCTGCTACTTTTCCGAGGATTTTTACATCTTTAACTAGAATAGGAGACATTGTATCGTTCTCGGGCTGTAGTCTGATATGGTCGCTTTCCTTGTAGAATGTCTTGACTGTTGCTTCGCTTTCGAAGCCGTCTACCATTGCTACAACTATATCGCCGTTAGATGCTGTTTCCTGCTGGCGGACGAGTATAAGGTCCCCGTCATAAATGCCTACGTTTATCATGCTTTCGCCCCTGACTCTTAGCATGAAGTTGTTGCCTGTAACATATTCTGCAGGAACAGGGAAGAGGGATTCGATATTCTCTTCTGCTGTGATAGGCATGCCTGCTGCCACATTGCCGACAATAGGAATACCTATTGTGTGTATGTTCTCCACACCGTCTGATATACAGTCAGGGGAGGAAGTCTGGGGTTCCGGTTTGGCAGGTGCTGTCATATCTGTAATAACAAGAGCTCTTGGTTTAGCCGGGTCTCTGTGAATAAGTCCTTCTGATTCTAATGTATTGAGATCCTTGTGGACTGTTGATGTTGATTTGATATTGAGTGCAGTGCAGATTTCGCGAACTGTAGGTGCGTAGCCGCGCTGCTGTATTTCTGTTTTCATGAAGTCAAGAATCTTGTCCTGACGGGCTTTTGCTTTTTCTGTTGCTTTCGACATAAGTAATCTCCTCCTAACATAACATAAGTGTAGCATAAAAAGAACAAAAAGTAAACAAAGGTTCGACAATTTATCAGTTTGACAGTGAAGTTATTGTATTGTAAAATAATTGTGTGTACAATAACGAAAGGATTTACAATGTTTAAAAGATGGTTCGCACTGTCTGCGATGCTGTTTGCGTTGTGGTTTGCTATGTCAGGCAAAACAGAGGCTAAGTTTATAATCGCAGGACTCGTTTCTTCAGGCGCAATAGCCTGTATTTCAATTCCGGCCATGCATATTTTTAACAAAGGGGAACGTTTTTATCTCCTCGACCTTAATTTTTTTGCATTTCTGAAATATTGTGTGTGGCTGCTCAGGGAAATTATCCTATCCAGTCTCGATGTATGTGAGGCTATTTTATTCACCAAGAAGAGGGTTGAACCCCGTATTATCAGATTCAAATGTAATTTTATCAATCCAATGGCAACAGTATTATTGACTAATTCAATTATCTTAACACCCGGAACTGTAACAGTTGATGTAGAGGGTGATATTTTTGTTGTCCACGCTTTGACGGAAAAAGCCGCAAATGGGCTTTTGGAAGGCGAAATGATAAGAAGAATAGCAAAGCTGTATGATGAGAAAGTGGAGGGAAAAAAATGATTTTTTCGATTTTGCTGAATGTGCTTGCTGTGGGATTCATATGTATAATAGGGCTTATGCTTGTTCGCGTATTGAAGGGTCCCGGAGTGTATGACAGACTTAATGGAATATTTGCCATAGGCATTCATGTAATTACGGTTTTGCTTCTGATAGGTTATATCACAGGTAGAGAGGACATGTTTGTAGATATTGCATTTTCTTACGGAATACTTGGATTTTTGAGTACCGTAATAATAGCCAGATTCCTTGGAGTCAGAAAGGGGAAAAAAGATGATTAGAATGACAATTTCTGCCGTTTTTCTCATTGCGGGATTCGTAATTACTTTGATTTCAGCCATAGGTATTCTCAAGTTTCCTGATTTTCTGACAAGACTTCATGCTTCCAGTGTGGGGGAGTCCATGGGAATCGTTCTTATGGGCACAGGATTTGTTATTTATGAGGGTGCAGACTTTGTTTCGGTAAAGATAATTCTTACAGCCCTTGCGGTATTTCTTGTAAACCCGGTGGGGACTCACCTGATAAGCAAATCGGCTCTTAGAAACAGCACGATAAGAGAGTTGGAAACCGGAGGAAAGTATAACACTGTTTTGGAAAGGGAGGAAATCGATGCAGATTTTAGTGATTGAGGCAATACTGCTTCTGTTTTTGATAGCTATAACTATTGTAATAATAATGGACAGGGACCTTTTGTCGGCATCTGTTATATATTGTGCGTTTAGCTTTTGTGCTATGGTGCTTTACGTAATGGCAGGAGCTCCGGACGTTGCCTTTACTGAGGCCGTTATAGGAGTTATTTCTACAATATACTTTGTTATGTCTCTGAGAACTACGGATAGGTGGTGCAAATAGTTGAAAAACAGAAGCGATTACATAAAAATAATCGGGATTTTTCTGCTGATTGCTATTGTAGCGGCATTCAGTTTGCTTATTGATAGGCTTCCGGTGATAGGAGACCCTGATTCGGCGCCTAATACTCATGTATCGGATTATTATATAGAAGAGGGACCTGAGGTTACTCATTCACCTAACCTTGTTACGGGTGTTTTGGCTGATTTCAGAGGCTTTGACACTTTGCTTGAAACTACCGTAATGTTTCTTGCAGGGGTTGCGGTTACTATGATTCTCTCTAACAAACTTAAGAAAAAGTGGGACAGCACGATTTACAGAAATGATGATAACTTCAACGGGCTTGATGTAAAAGTTGTAATGCCGCTGGTAATTCCTATTATTCTGGTTTATGCAATATATGTATTATTCCACGGAGAAGTCAGTCTCGGAGGCGGCTTTCAGGCGGGAGCTTTGCTTGCAATGGCTTTTATTATCTATACAATGTTTGCAGATTTCAAAAAGAATAGCATACGTATGACTCAGCACCTTACAGTTTGCATTGCTGCAGTGGGAGTGCTTATCTATGGGATTACGGGAATGCTTCCTTTGTTCTTTGGAGGAAATTTTCTTGAGTACGACAAGCTGCCTTTCAATGAGGCACATGTATCGTCCTTACACGGTCTTGGAATATTTATGATAGAAACAGGTGTTACAATCGGGGTAATGGCAACGATTATTACGATTTTATCAGCGGTTTTGGAAAGGAACAGTCTGAATGAACGCGATTAATGCATTTCTCGCAGAGCGCGGAATATATATGCTGACAGTTATATTGTTTTTTCTGGGCGTATATGGAATAGCGACATGCGGAAACTACATGAAAAAATTAATATGCATGAACGTAATGCAGGTGGCGGTAATCTTCTTCTTCCTTTCTTTGGGGGAAAAGACCGGAGGAACTATACCTGTTACGATTTCCGGCATACTTAACGCTGATGCGTATATAAACCCTCTGCCCCATGCCCTGATGCTTACTGCTATTGTTGTAAGTCTTGGAACTAGTGGCGTTGGACTTGCGCTTCTCATGCGAATAAAAGAAAAATACGGCTCAATTGAAGAAAAAGACATAATAGAAAAGGAGGATGACAAATGATGCAGCATTCTCCGGTTCTTATAGTGATTTTTCCGCTGTTTGCAGCACTAATCTGCCCGATAATTTCATATTTCAGCAGAGTTACAGGAAGGGTGCTTGTTTCGGCGGCAACCTTCGTATCACTGATTATGGCAATTCTACAGCTCAACAAAATAGTGCACGAAGGTGAGATACATTACTGGTTCGGAGGATACGAGCCTCCCTACGGAATAGAATTTTCCATCGATTCACTGAGCGGAACTATACTCGTGCTGATAACAGTTATTGGATTTTTGAGCACTGTCTACAGCATGCCGTTTTACAAAAAAGCCAGCAGATTCAGAAGCAGCGGATATTATTCCATGCTTTCACTTCTGATATGCGGACTTTTGGGCATGACATCCACAGGTGATGTGTTTAACCTGTATGTATTTTTGGAAATAACATCTCTTTCCGGTTACGGACTGATTGCTATGGGCGGCGACAAAGGCGTTCTGTCGGCATTCAGATATCTTCTCATCGGAACCATAGGGGCATCCTTTTATCTTCTTGGAATCGCCTTTATATATGGTGAAACAGGTACCTTGAATATGTATGATATGTCAGGTCTGGTGGGACCTGTACTGAGTTCCGGAACAACGATGATTGCAATGATCTTCTTTGTTATAGGATTCGGAATAAAGATGGCACTGTTTCCTCTTCACGGGTGGCAGCCTGATGCATATACTAATGCACATCCGGGAGCGGCTCCTTTGATCTCCGGTGTAATGGGAAAAATCCCTGCTTATGCCATGATGAGATTCTTTTTCTATGTTTTCAATGCGAATACCCAAAACGTTTCGCGATTCCTTATGATTGTAGGTGTTATGTCCTGTATCGGAATGATTTACGGTTCACTTCTTGCAATAAGACAAAAGGATATCCGAAAAATGCTGGCATATTCCAGTATCGCACAGATTGGTTATATTGGCATGGGTATTTCAATTACAGGATATTACGGCCTTATAGGTGCAGTACTTCATATTATAGGGCACTCATGCATGAAAAGCTGTCTCTTTTTCTGCGCAGGAGGAATCAGATACAAATACGGCGAAACAGCAATGGAAAACCTGGGTCAGATTTACCGCAAAATGCCGAAAACATCATGTGCAATGGTTGTAGCGGCTCTTTCTATGGTGGGACTTCCGCCTTTTGTTGGATTCTTCAGCAAATGGTACCTTGCATTGGGAGCCATCGAGAAGGATCTGAATGTTTATGTGGTAGTTCTGGTAATAAGCAGTTTGCTGAATGCAGTATATTTCTTCAGACTTATCGAAAGAATGTTTATGAACAAAGAAATCAAAAGGGAAGAAATCAATGCCTTCCCTCTCAAATATGACGAAAATGGCGAGCTCATAAGAGGAAAATCTTCTGCATTGGAGCTTCCTGTTGCTATGCTTATTCCTGTTGTGGTAACAGGCATTGCAATCATTTTGCTGGGTATATTCAATACTTCGCTTGTGGAAATTCTCAGCAGTTCAATAATGGAGGTGGCATTATGATAAATTCTAATTTGCTTCCTGTTATTGCACTGTCTTCATCGGCCCTTGCAGCCGGAATAATACTCACCTTTGGCGACAGGCTCAAGCCTAACGTAAGAGAGGCTGTGACTTTCATTGCAGCAATAATCAAAGTTATATGCGTTTTTTCTCTGGTTCCTGTCGTACTTTCCGGAGTTTCGCCGGAATTTACGATTGTTGAAATCGCAGACGGAATAGACCTTAAGTTAAGGGTGGATGCGGCAGGCCTTCTGTTTGCTTGCATTGCCTCTTCTCTGTGGGTGCTTACATCTCTTTATTCTATAGGATACATGAGAGGACACAAAGAAAAAAATCAGACGGGATATTTTGCGGCCTTTGCAATGTGTCTTTGCGGAGCGACAGGTATATGCTTTGCGGCAAACCTGATGACTTTCTTTATATTTTACGAAATTCTGACTGTAGCGACTTATCCGTTGGTAGTTCACTACAGGGATGACAAAGCAAAGGCATCAGGCAGAAAGTATCTGCTATATACGCTTACCAGCGGACAGATGTTCTTTGCGGGAATGGTATATATTTATTTTAAATGCGGAACCACAGATTTTGCGGCAGGTGGTTTTTTGGGCGGAAGTATGGAAACCCATGAAGCATTGGTATGCTTTCTTCTGATGATTGCTGCAGGTGCTGTTAAGGCTGGGGTTATGCCACTTCATAGCTGGCTTCCTGCGGCTATGGTTGCGCCTACACCTGTAAGCGCGCTGCTGCATGCAGTTGCGGTAGTAAAGGCCGGAGCGTTTTGTGTTATAAGGCTTGTATGCTACACATTTGGCCCTGAACTGAGCAAAGACTGCGGAGGAGCTGATGTAGTGCTTTGGATGGCTGCAATAACTATAATCGCATCATCTTTGATCGCAATACAGAAAACAAATCTTAAGGCGAGACTTGCATATTCCACTGTAGGTCAGCTTTCATATATTGTTTTGGGTGTATGTCTTTTGACTCCATATGGTCTGATAGGTGCCATGTATCACATGGTTGCCCACGCATTTTTGAAGATTACATTATTCATGTGTGCGGGAGCGATTTTTGTTACAACTCACAAGGCTGATATAACTGAAATGAGGGGAATCGGGGCGAGAATGCCTGCTACGGTGACTGCATTTACAGTTGCTTCTCTGGGTATTGCGGGACTTCCGTTTTTACCTGCTTTTATGAGTAAGATGAATCTCATAGAAGGCGCAATCGCTGCAGGAAAACCGGTATTTATAGCGGTTCTTGTAGTAAGCGCTCTTTTGAGTTTGACCTATCTGGTTCCTGTATCTTACATTGCATTTGCGAAAACAGAAGTTAACCCTGAATTTAGCGGCGAAACTTTCAGCATTAAGCGCGACGCGGCTCCTGCTATGCTGATTCCTTTGCTTGCAGCTCTTGGAATAGCTTTGATACTGGGAATTTACCCGGACTTCGGCGCAAGATTTATGTCTCTTGCACAGCTTGCGGCTGATCAGATCTTTCAGGGAGGTGGCGCAGTATGATTTTTCTTGAATATGTTTTGATAGGATTTGTATGCAGCGCTGCTTTGATAGCTGTTGCGAAAGGGTTTATGGGCAAGATATTGCACAAGGATGAGGATTATTACGAAAAAAAGATGAAGAGGGGTGAAGATGATGAGTAATTTACATCCCGGATTTATTCTTATAATTACAGGAATAGCAGTGGCGATTCTGCCGAAACAGTTTGCAAAATTTGTGACTTTTGCAGGTTCTGCACTTGCTTTTGTCTGTGGATTTTTCCTCAGAAATGATGCAACGCTTATTTACGATTTTACAGACAAGCTGGAACTTTCTCTGATTAATGTGGACGAAATATCAAAGGTGTTTGTATTGGTATTTGTGTTTATCTCGATTCTGATTGCTGTATATTCTGCAGCCGGAAAAACAGGCAAGTTTGAACGCTGTGCATCGCTGATATATGCGGGGAGCGGAATAGCTGTAGTTCTGTCCGGAGACTGGATTTCGTTTATCGGTTTCTGGGAACTGATGGCAGCGGCTTCTATCTATATCGTGTGGGCCGGCGGAACTGAAGAGTCCAGAAGATCCTCCTTCAGGTATATGATAATGCATTTGCTTGGCGGAAATCTTCTGCTGGCAGGCGCAATAATGGTATATATGAACAGTCAAAGTCTGGAGCTTGTCAATCTGACATCTCAGGGCGGAGCGGGCATGTGGCTTGTATTTGCAGGAGTTATGGTAAACTGCGCAATGCCGCCTTTCCATACATGGGTTCCTGACTCATACCCGGTTGCTTCACCTGAGGGCACGCTCTACATGGGCTCTTTCACAACTAAGGTTGCGGTTTATGCTCTGATAAGATTTTTCTCGGGAATGGAGTGGTTGCTAGTGGCGGCTGCGGTTGTTTCTGTATGGGCTGCATGCATGGCACTTATAGAAAACAATATGCGAAAACTTCTTTCCTATCATATAATTTCGCAGCTTGGAATGATGGTTGCAGCTCTTGCTTGCGGCGGATGCGGTGATGCTGCTGCGACTTTGCATGCGACATTTAATATAATGTACAAAGGCGTTCTTTTAATGGGGGCAGGCAGCGTTTTTTATGCAACAAAGGGAATAAACAATATAACACAGCTGGGGGGAATGGCAAAGAAAATGCCATTTACAGCAGTGTGCTTCCTTGTGGCTTCTTTGTCCATTGCAGGATTTCCGTATACCAACGGTTTTGCCAGCAAAGCACTTATAATGGAAAGTATTGCAGAGGTTGATAATCCTACAGCTTATTGGTTGATTATGGCAGCGGGAGTAGGTACATGGCTTTCAATTACGATGAAAATAAATTATTTTGTTTTCCTGAAGCCGGCAGACGAAGATGTTCTCTGCGAAAAGGTTCCTCTTGCAAGAAATATTGCCATGGGTATCGGTGCGGCAGCTTGTCTAGTGTTTGGACTTAGACCTGATTTATCATATAATATGCTTGGTATGGATAGTTCACATCTCTTCTCAGTGGAGCATGTGCTTGAATATCTGGGGCTGTTTGCGGGCGCAACCATTCCGTTTGTGCTTTTGATCAAGAAAATGAAGCCTCATGAGGGTATAAACCTAGATTTGGATGTGTTTTACAGAGGAGCTTTGGCAGACTTTGTTTTCGGATTGTCAAAGAATGTCAATATTTTCTTTGCTAATTTCGAAATTGCTTTTGATAACTTCAAAAGCTCGGTGTGGCTGCTTCTGAGAAATCCGAAGAAACTGTTTGGACTTAAGAATGCAGAGGAGGATGAGGAGGAAACTCTGAGACCTCTAGCTGAGATGGTACATGTTATGGTGCTGTTTTGCATCATAGCAATTATAATAATATTTACCATGGATTAGAAATTGTGGTTAAAAACTAAAATAGTAGGCAAAAATTTATTCTGTCTACTATTTTTTTAAAAATTTTCTTCTTTACACGGTTGCTTTAATAGGGTAGAATAGAAGAGAATTGGTTTTTATTGGACTAATCGTTTGCGATTTGAGCCAGTTAAAGAAAGAAAGGAGTTTCATAGAAATGGAAAACAACCAAAAGAATAAGGCTGAATTCAAACCGTATGTTTCTGCGGACAGAGTTATGCCTGAATTCACTGTCACTTCCATCATCCTTGGTGCACTGCTAGCAGTAATCTTCGGTGCTGCTAACGCTTACCTCGGACTGAGAGTTGGTATGACAGTTTCTGCCTCAATTCCGGCAGCGGTAATCTCTATGGGTGTAATTAGAGTTATCATGAAAAAGGAATCAATCCTGGAAAACAATATGGTACAGACTATCGGTTCAGCCGGTGAGTCACTCGCAGCAGGTGCAATCTTTACACTTCCTGCAATCTTCATGTGGGCTGACGAAGGTATCGGACAGGCGCCAACATACCTTGTAATTGCTCTTGTAGCAATTTGCGGTGGTCTTCTTGGTATCGTATTCATGGTTCCACTTAGAAAAGCACTTATTGTTAAAGAACACGGAACACTCCCTTATCCAGAAGGAACTGCTTGTGCAGAAGTACTTATGGCAGGTGAAGAAGGTGGAGCAAAAGCAGGCACTGTATTTACAGGTCTTGGAATTGCAGCACTTTATAAGTTTGTTACTGATGGACTTAAGGTATTCCCAAGTGAAGTACACTATGACATCAACAAGCTTCCTGGTGCAGGTGTAGGTATGGACGTTCTTCCTGCTCTTGCAGGTGTAGGATATATCTGCGGAGCTAAGATTTCATCTTACATGCTTTCAGGTGGTATCCTTGCATGGTTCGTTATCATGCCATTACTCAAGATGTTCGGCGGAGACATAATCCTTTACCCATCAGATGTTCCTATTAGCGAAATGGGACCATTCGACTTATGGGGCAACTACATCCGTTACATCGGTGCGGGTGCAGTAGCAGCAGGTGGTATTATCTCATTAATCAAATCACTTCCGCTTATCGTTAAAACATTCAAAGAAAGTATTGTCAGCCTCAAGGGTGGTACGGACGGAATCACTATTGACAGAACTTCAGAAGACCTTAACCTTGGCGTAATTGCTGTTATGCTGGTTATCGCAATTGCAGTTCTTATTCTGACACCACAGATTCCTATCGGATTTGTAAGTGCAATCTTGATCCTGATTTTCGGTTTCTTCTTTGCTACAGTATCATCAAGAATGGTAGGTTTAGTAGGAAGCTCAAACAACCCTGTATCAGGTATGGCTATCGCTACACTTCTGTTTGCTACAATCGTACTTAAGACAACAGGTAAGACAGGAACAGAAGGCATGGTTGCGGCAATCGTTATCGGCACAGTAATCTGTATCATCGCAGCTATGGCAGGCGACATGTCACAGGACTTAAAGACTGGTTACATCGTTGGTGCTACACCTAAGAAGCAGCAGATTGGTGAAGTTGTGGGCGTACTTTCATCAGGTCTTGCAATCGCAGGAGTTCTTTACCTTCTGAATGCAGCTTGGGGTTACGGTTCAGCTCAGCTTCCAGCTCCACAGGCAAGCTTAATGAAGATGATTGTAGAAGGTGTTATGGGAGCAAACCTTCCATGGGGACTTGTATTTGCAGGTATATTCATTGCAATTATCATTGAAATTCTACAGATTCCTGTACTTCCTGTAGCAATCGGTCTATACCTTCCAATCCACCTGTCAACACCACTTATGGCCGGCGGATTACTGAAACTGTTCTTAGAAAAGAAAAAGTTCAAGGATGCAGAAACAAAAGATGCAGTTATTACAAGCGGTATCCTATATTCATCAGGTCTTATTGCCGGTGAAGGTCTTGTAGGTATCCTCCTTGCAGTATTTGCAATCATCCCTGTAGCAAGCGGAACCCTTGGTGACGCAATTGACCTTTCAAGCAAAATCAACCTTGGAAACATTGGCGGCCTTGTAGTATTTGCTCTGCTTCTGTTAACTATTCTTAAGTCATCCCTTTGGAACAAAAAAGTTAACAAATAGTAAAGGTAAAAGATAATAAATGAAAAAAAACAAATATAATTATCTTGACAATATCCCCGTAATTAACGGGGATATTGTTTGGAAAGAACATAACGGCCTTGTGACTGTGGACCAGGAACACAAGGGTCTATACGCAAAACTTGCACAGAAGATATTCAAAACTCCAAGAGTAAGTCATGTAGATCTTGATCACTTTGGAAGTTTTGTATGGATGCAGATTGACGGAACAAGAAGCATCTACGAAATCGGAAAGATTGTAAAAGCAGAATATGGAGAAGCGGCAGAACCATTGTATGAACGCTTGAGCAAATTTTTCTACACCCTTAAGGATGTAGATTTTGTTGCATTTAAGAAGAAGGTGGACTAATTGAATCAGACACTTTATTTGATTATCTGCATACTTATGTTTGCAGTGGCAACAGTAATTCTTTATATTATCGGCCTGAAGAAAAAGATGACTCAGGACGACAGACTTATGGACATGCTTCTGAACAATGCCGCTCACAGAACTGTGACTTATCTGAAGGAGCATGATACTATATCAGAAACAGAAATGGGTTACATAGCACAGCAGGTAAAAGCCAAAGAGTTTTTATCCGATAAAGTAGCTGTTGTAGCTGACGGAAAAGCATTTAAGAGCAAATTGATTGACTTTATGCTTAGAAATAATTATATAACAGAATGCGGCACCAAGAGAGGCGAAAGACTTTTTTGTTTGCCGAATAAGGAGAAAAGAAAATGAGTGTTTTAGGAAATTTACAGCCGGAAAGCGTATTTGGTTTCTTCGAAGAAATCGCAGCTATTCCACATGGTTCTTTTGACAATGAAAGAATCAGCAACTATCTTGTTGACTTCGCAAAAGCAAGAGGACTTGAACATTATCAGGACGAAGCTTTAAACGTAATCATAATAAAAGAAGCAACTCCGGGATACGAAAACGCAGAGCCTGTAATTATTCAGGGACACATGGACATGGTATGTGAAAAAACTGCAGAATCAGACTTCGATTTTAAAAATGACGGTCTGAAGCTTATTATAGATGGAGATATTCTTACGGCAGACGGAACTACTCTCGGTGGAGATGATGGAATCGCTGTTGCAATGGGACTTGCTCTTTTAGATGCAAAGGATATTGAGCATCCAAGACTTGAGGTTGTAATTACAACAGACGAAGAAGTAGGTCTTCTGGGAGCTGAAGCAATTGACGTTTCACCACTTAAGGGTCGCAAGATGATTAACATCGACTCAGAAGAAGAAGGAATCTTCACTTCAAGCTGTGCAGGTGGAGTTACAGCAACTGCAATCGTTCCTGTAGAAAGAGAAGCTTTTGCAGGCGACATATACAAGATTAGAATTGAAGGACTTCTGGGCGGTCATTCAGGAATCGAAATCAACAAAGAAAGAGCTAATGCGAATATCCTTATGGGAAGAGTTCTCTATGATTTTGATTTTGCTGATTACAGACTTGTTTCCCTGAGCGGTGGAAAGAAAGACAACGTTATCTGTAAACTTTCGGAAGCAGAAGTTGTAACAGCAGCAGATGCAGATAAGATCAAAGCTTATGCAGACGAAATGACAGCAACGTTCAGACACGAATATAGAGTTGCAGATCCTGATGTAAGGGTTGTTATAGAAAAGACTGACAGCGTAGCAGGAATGCCTCTGACAGCAGAATCAACAGGAAAAGTTGTTACATATCTCATGAACACTCCATATGGCGTTCAGAATATGAGCATGGACATCGAAGGCCTTGTTGAAACAAGCTTAAACATCGGAGCTCTTGAACTTGAAGAAGATGCAATGAAGGCAGGCTATGCAGTAAGAAGTGCTGCTGAAACAAGAAAAGACTACATCGTAAAGAAACTGGAATCACTTGCTAAGGTTCTCGGAGGAGAACTGACTCTTGCAGGTGCATATCCGGGATGGGAATACAAGGCAGATTCCCCACTGAGAGATACTGCAGTAAGAGTTTACGAAAAGATGTACGGAGAAGCTCCTGAAATCGCAGCAATCCATGCAGGTCTTGAATGCGGACTCTTTGCAGGAAAGATGGGATCAGATCTCGACTGCATCTCAATTGGACCTAACATGCAGGGCGTTCATACTCCGGATGAAACATTATCAATTTCATCAACAAAGAGAGTATGGGAATTCCTTGTAGAAGTTCTGAAAGAAAGTAAATAATTGCTTGACATAACCGGGCAAGAATGGTATATTAATAGAGTATGAAGAAGAAGTTATCCGCTTCTCACCCTTCAGATATCGCTCTGCCGGGTTAATGATGAGAATAATACACTGAACACAGTGTGATTTTATGCGGATATTTTTATATCCGCTTTTTTTATGTAAAACTACAGGAGGTGCTAAAAATTAGCAAGGAAAACAAAATCAACGAAGAGATTCGTGACAAAGAACTGCGAGTAATTGATGAAAACGGCGATATGCTTGGTATCATGAGCAGAGAAGAAGCTTTAGCCTTAGCTGAGGAAAGAAAGCTTGATCTGGTTAACATTTCTCCAAATGCCAAACCACCGGTTTGCAAGATTCTGGACTATGGCAAATACAAATACGAAGCTCAGAAGAGAGAAAAAGAAGCTAAGAAAAAGCAGAAGACAATGCAGGTTAAAGAAATCAGACTTAGCACTTTTATTGAAGACCACGACATTAACGTAAAAGCAAAAACTGCAATCAAATTCCTTAAGGACGGAGACAAGGTAAAGGTAAGCCTCAGATTCCGCGGAAGAGAAAAGGATTACACTGCAAGAGGCAGAGAAGTAATGGAAAAGTTTGCAGAATGCTGCAGTGAAGTTAGCGTAATGGATAAAAAACCTACATTTGAAGGCAGAAGCCTGACAATGTTCCTGGCACCGAAATCGGATAAGTAATTAAATTATAGGAGGAAAAATCGATGGCAAAGAATAAGATGAAGTCACACAGAGGCGCATGCAAAAGAATGAAATTAACTGGAAGTGGCAAAATTAAGAGAAACAAGGCATACAAGAGCCATATTCTTACTAAGAAAGCACCTAAGAGAAAAAGAGGCTTAAGAAAATCAACAACATTAACAAGTGCAGACTTAAAGAGAATGTTAAGATCAATGGCTAAATAGTTTAGGTAAATAGGAGGATATAGATATGGCAAGAGTAAAAAAAGGTGTTAACGCACACAAGAGACATAAAAAAGTATTAAAGCAGGCTAAGGGTTACTACGGTGCAAAGAGCAAAGTTTTCAGAGCAGCTAACCCAGCAGTTATGAGAGCTCTCAGATCAGCTTACGTTGGAAGAAAGCTGAAGAAGAGACAGTACAGACAGATGTGGATCGCTAGAATCAACGCTGGTGCTAGACAGAACGGTCTTTCATACAGCAGACTTATGGATGGTCTAAAGAAGAGCGGAATCGATATCAACAGAAAGATGCTTTCAGAAATGGCTATCTACGATGCAGCAGGCTTCGCACAGCTATGCGAAACAGCTAAGAATGCAATCGCAAAATAAGAAATGAAGATAAAATCCGAAAAGAATTAACTTTTCGGATTTTTTTTTGTATAATGGTCTTTAACAGGAGAAAGCAGCGTCGGAATGACAGCGCGCTTTACACCGGTAATATTATGATTAGAGAGGTTACTATGGCTTTTTTAGAAGAAAACGAGTGGATGTTTTTAAATGAGATTTCATATAATATATCATTTATTTATTCCTTTGATGAAATGAGACTTCAGACTTTGAACTGGCTTAAACTGCTTATAGGATTTGACGGAGCTGTTTTTTCGACAGTTGAAGACGGCGAAGTGAAGCAAAGTGTTTCCGTCGGCTTTGATGACAGCGTAATCAAGAAATATGAGGCGCTTTATCATGACAGTCCTATGTATTGGATACTCTTAAGCGGCAGAAATTATGCTTATCTCCAAAGTGAGCTTGTGTCAAGTAGTTCGGCGATTACAGGAGATTTTTATGAAAGTGTATATAAGAGCGGAGGATTCGAATATTCAATGGGAATAAATATCGTCTTTCGTGAAGAAGTGATAGGAATTATAAACTTTTACAGAACCCACGAGTCGGGAGACTTTACAAAACGTGAGATGTTTGTTCTTAACCAGCTTCAGAAGCATCTTGCATATCGCTTGTATTATGAGGCGAAAAAAGGCGATACAAGATATTTCTTTGCAAAAGGATATCATGACAAGATTTCAAAAGATTTTGGTTTGACAGTGAGAGAGTCAGAACTTCTTGAATATGCCGTAAAAGGATATAGCAACGAAAAAATTGCAGAAACTATGAGTATCAGCATAAGCACCGTAAAGAAGCACTTCCACAGTCTTTATGAGAAGATGAATGTGAAAAACAGAGTGCAGCTGCTGCAGTGTCTGCCTCTGTCAACGGACAAAATCAATTTCGACGAATTATAAATGTAGCCGGATGTTATTCTGCCTGATATGCAGGGTGCAGCCGGTTATTGTTAAATAGGAGGCAAAAATGAAAAATATAGACAGCTTTTTTAGCCTGATGAATTACTTTGACACGGTAATGGTAACTGACCGGAAAGGAAGAGTAAAATATTACATAAATCAGAGAAGTGACCTGTATTCATCGCCAAGCACAAAGATAATAGGTATGCACCTTCTGGAACTGCATCCTGAACTTACAGAGGACACCAGCAGTATAATGACTGTTTTGAAAACAGGAGAGCCTATATATGACAGGCAGGAAAAAATGGTTTCCCGTACGGGAAAAACAGTAAAAAAAGTATTCAGTACACTGCCTATTGTACGTGAAGGAGAACTGGTAGGCGCAATAGATCTTTCCAGATATATAGATGTAGAATCTGAAAAGGCATTTTCGGCTGACGGCACTGACTTCCGGACAAAAATCAGAAATGTTGATGACATCCGTGGTTCATCTCCTCAGGTTCAGAAACTGAAGGATACAATAAGAACAGTTGCAGGAAGTGATTCTTCGATACTCCTGTACGGAGAAACGGGAACCGGAAAGGGTCTTGTTGCAGAGGCGCTGCATACCTCAAGTCCGAGAGTGGAGAAGCCTTTTATAAGCCAGAACTGCGCTGCCATACCGACAGATCTTCTGGAAGGCATGCTTTTCGGTACAGTGAGAGGAAGCTTCACCGGTGCGGAAACTAAGCCAGGGCTTTTGGAAATGGCTGACGGCGGAACACTTTTGCTTGATGAGTTAAACTCTATGGATATAACCATGCAATCAAAACTTCTTAAGGTAATAGAAGAAAAAAGGCTCAGACGTGTGGGCGGCACCAAAGATATACCTATAGATGTAAGATTTATAACTGCAATAAATAAGGATCCTGTAGAGTGCCTCCGTGAAGGAACCATAAGGCAGGACTTGTTCTACAGATTGAATGTTGTAAATATAACGATACCTCCCCTCAGGGAGAGAGAAGGTGATATACAGGAGCTATGTACATATTTTATAGGGAAATACAATAACAGCATGAACAAAAAAGTTGTCGGAATAGATGATTATGTGGATCGTATCTTTAGAACGTATAACTGGCCGGGAAATGTCAGGGAACTGGAAAATATTATTGAAGGTGCATTTAATGTCATACCCGGAGGACTCATAACAAAGGCAGTTGTGCCTGCATATTTGCTCAGAAAGTATGAAGAACCCCAAAGTGAAATGAGTTATCTCATGAATCCGGAGTTGTCCCTGAAAGAAAATGTGGAATACATGGAAAAAAATATGATTTTGAATGTCATAAAGAATGCAAAATCCATATCACAAGCTGCAAGAATACTAAAAATCAGCAAGCAAGACTTGAGTTACAAGCTGAAGAAGTATGATATAAAACTGTAAAATCAAAATAACGACAAAATTTTTTGCCATAAGTAAAGAAAATATATGCATATTCGTCGTGTATTTAAGATTTGGAATGAAATTTTGGCTTTATGAAATGTTCTGAAAAAAGAAAGGCGCGTAATCGTTGCAAAATGGGGAATTTTGCAAAAACAGAAATTTGGCACAATAATTGCTATTTATTATGGCAAGAAAACTCAAAGAACAAAAAAGTAAGGAGGTTATCTTATGGAAACGAGTTTTGGAATTTTATGTTTATTGCCGCCTATAATCGCAATTATATTAGCGCTTGTAACTAAACAGACAATTTTTTCACTGTTTATGGCGGTGTGGTTAGGAGCCACAATGATTAACGGCTATAATCCACTTGTAGGTTTTACCGCAGTAGTATCAGATTATATGATACCAAAAATTTCTGCGAATGCTTCAATGCTTATCCTGGTTACCCTTTCCGGAGGTTTGGTTGCTATGCTTCGTGTTACGGGAGCGGCTCAGGCATTTGCAAAAATTATCACTAAGAAAATTAATTCTCAGAAAAAAGGTCAGGTTATTACTTGTCTGAGTGCATTTATCTTCTCATATACTGAGCCTTGCCTGATCTTAGGTACAATCATGAGACCTGTAACTGACCTTGTAAAAGTGTCAAGAGCAAAACTTTCATACATCCTGGACTCAATGGGATGTAACCTTGCTGCACTGTCACCTATCAGCAGCTATGGACCATTCATCACAGGACTTATTGCAACTCAGCTTGCAGCTGCAGGACTGAAAGGAAACGAATGGGGAATCTGGGCAAGAATGCTTCCATACAACATGTACAGCATTTTCGCAATCATCACAGTTTTAGTTGTAGCAGCATTTTCTCTTAACATTGGACCAATGTATATAGAAGAAAAGAGAGCTAGAGTAACAGGCAAGCTTCTTGCTGACGGTGTTGAACCGCTTATACCTGAAGTAAAAGCTGAATTCCCTGAAGGTTATGTACCTGGTCTTGTAAACTTTATTGTACCTATGGTGTGCCTGTTCGGTACACTGTTTGCAACTATTTTCTGGACAGGAGATATTGCAAAGAACGGTCTTTTAGATTCATTCAAGAACGCTAACATCACATTAGCTATTTGTATCGGATTTATGGGTGGCGGAATTGGTGCCGGCATCGTTGGTGTTGCAACTAAGATATTCTCAGTAACAAAAGCTTTCAACCACTTTGTAGATGGTATGGCTGAACTGATTAACGTTCCATTTATCCTAGTATGTGCATGGTCAATGGGTGGAATCACTAATGACATGGAAGTAGGAGCTTACCTGTCAGGTATCGTAGCAGAACATCTGACATCAGGTGTTGTACCTGCAATGGTATTCTTGTTCGGAGCACTTATTTCATTCGCAACAGGTTCATCATGGGGTGTATGGTCAATTATGATGCCTATCGCATTCCCAATGGCAGTTGCTTTCAATCTTCCATTCGAATATGTAGTAGCATCAGTAATCAGTGGCGGATTATTCGGAGACCAGTGCTCACCAATCTCAGATACAACAATCCTGTCATCAACAGGCGGTTCATGTAACCACATAGTACACGTTATGACTCAGTTGCCTTATGGTCTTACTGTAGGGGCAAGCGCATTTATCGGCTTCCTATTCGGAGGCTTAACAGGACAGTACACACTCAGCATTCTTGTAACAGCAGTTATTCTGTTCGTAGCTTTAGTAGTACTGAGCAAAATTTCTAAAGTCAAAGAAGACGACATTGCATTAGCATAATAGTTTAGAATTTGATTAAATTTGGAGAGATAGTGAAATGAAAAAAATAGATATGATCGTTAAAGCAAAGCATTTCTATACTATGGAAGGTGATGGCGTAGGCTACAAAACCGGAGTAGTAATGCTTGTGGACGGAGGAAAAATTCTTGGCTTTTTCGATAGCGAAAAGGTAGATAAGGAATATGCAGCAGAAGAAGTTCTCGAATTAGATCACCATATGGTTTTACCGGGATTTATTGATGGACATATGCATACAGCCTGCAATATCATGAGAGGTCTTGCACAGGATACAAACAACTGGATGATGTACGGACTTCAGCCTTTTGACAATGCAGTTACACCTGAAGAAAGAGACGCGGGAAGCAGACTTGCTATCGTAGAAGCTATAAAAGCAGGAACTACAACTCTAGGCGATTATGATGCATCAATGGACAACGTATGCAGCTTTATCGACAAAGTAGGAGCAAGAGGAAACATTGCTCAGAATATCAGAGCTGCAAAGAGAAGAGTGTATAACCCGGGCGAACTTTATGAGTTCGATGATGAAATGGGAGAAGAGTCTCTTGCTCAGAACATAGCATTGTATGACAAATGGCATAACAAAGGTGACGGAAGAATAAGAATTCTGTTCGGACCTCAGGGTGCTGACTTTGTTAGTCCTGAAATGCTTCTTAAGATCCAGAAGATTGTAAAGGAAAGAAAAACAAAGATACACATGCATGTTCAGCAGGGAGACAGAGAAACATATCAGATTGAACAGAGATATGGAAAGAGACCTACAGAATTCCTGGAAAAACTGGGATTCCTGGACAAGGATCTTATCGCTGTGCACTTAACTGACTGTAATGACGATGAAACAAGAGTTATCGCTAAGAGCGGTGCTTCCATGATCGTAAATCCTGCATCAATCGGAATCATTGACGGAATCGTTTGCCCAAGCCTTGTATTCCAGGAAGCAGGCGGTTATGTTGCACTTGGTTCAGACCAGGCTCCGGGAAATAACTGTCATAACATCATTCACGAAATGAAGAATGTGTGTATGTTTAACAAACTGAAGTATCAGAATCCTGAAATAATGCCTGCATGGAGAGGATTAAGAATGGCAACAATAGAAGGTGCCAAAGCTGTAGGCGTGGATGATATTGTAGGTTCATTAGAACCGGGTAAACAGGCAGACTTTATTGCAATTGACCTGAACTACCCTTCAATGCAGCCTGTATATATGTATCCTATGAGAAATCTGATACCTAATCTGGTTTACAGTGCAAGAGGTCAGGAAGTTGACTATGCAGTGGTAAATGGAAAAGTTATCATGAAGCATCAGAAGATGGTGAATGTAGACGAAGAAGAAATTCTGGCTAATGTTTCAAAGTACCCTGAAGGAATCGGAGAAAGAGCTTCGAAGGAATTCTTTGACATTCACGGAACTAATGCAGTATTCATGGAAGAAGGTAAGCTATAGATGTTTTATCTGTTAGGTGCAATTTGCTCCAACGTGGTAAGAACATTTGTAATGAAGTATTCAGAATCCCATAGCGGCAACCGCTATGGGGTTACTTTTATAAATTATGTCGTTGGAACCATACTGGGATACTTGTTCATGGCAGATAAGACTTTGATTGTGCAAAATCACGACGGGATATTTACACTTGCTTTTGCAGGTATAAATTCATTTTTCTTTGTTGTATGTCTGCTTCTTATGCAACATAACATAAAGGTGAATGGTGCACCTATAACATCGACAGTAAACAGGATGGGCATCATCATTCCTATATCAATTTCGGCAATTTTGTTTTCAGAAATGCCTTCTCTCCTACAGATCATAGGAATAGCAATGGCCCTTGGAGCAATAATATATATGAACAGTGATCCTGCTGATAGAGGAAAAAAATCTGTCAAAGCAGCTCTGTTCCTTTTGTTCTTCTGCGGCGGATGCGAAGAGATGATGTCCAAACTGTTTAATGTATATGGACATTCGGGTTATCAGGAAAGATTTGTTTTCTATACATTCCTGTTTTCTGCAATAATCTCTATGTGTTTATGCATAAAGTCAAAGGAAAAAATTAAGAAAAACGATATACTTGCAGGAATTCTGGTTGGCATTCCAAACCAGCTGGCGGCTCTTTGCATTGTTAAGGCTGTAGGGGTTTTACCTGCATATCTTGTATATCCGTGTTACAGTGCGGGAGTAATATTCTCTGTTAATATAGTTAACTTCACACTGTTCAAAGAAATTTTGTCTAAGAGGGAGTACGTTGCTACAGGTATAATTGCGGCGGCTCTGATATTGATAAATTTATAAAAAACCGGTCGCAATTTTGCGTCCGGTTTTTGTAAAAAAGTATGGTGGACACAGAAGGTATACTTTGGTTCTATAAAAATATAAAAAAGTGTAAAACAAGTAAGAAAAAGTCTTAAAACAATCAAAAGTATGCCCATAAAAATCAAACGAGTGCACAATACTAAAAATATGTGGTTTTGCTATTATAATCTTAACGGAATACATGTAAAAAGAAGGAAGGTGCAATCATATGAAAGGTAAAAAAGTAGATGCTGCTTTTGCGGTAGGCTATGTGATGTTTTTTTCATTGATAGCTTATCTGGTTTATTCAGGGATGTTTGATAAATTTAATGCAACGGTACCGTTTGTTGCGGGTTTTGTTCAGTTTGCAATATTTTCAACTACAGGGGAGCTTCTTTCCGGAAGGCTTTTATACGGAAACTGGACAATTAGCAATGTAACATTTTACAAAGCGCTTTTGTGGGGAACCAGCGGTCTTGCGGTAACAATAATGTTTAATGTTGTAAGTAATGGTGTTGTTGTGGTAATGGAAAACGGACTTATCCCTTTTGGCGGCAATGCTTTTGCTGTGGCACTTGTGACTAGCTGTCTGATAAATTTGTTCTTTGCGCCGATTCATGCGGCTGCAATAAGAATCTTCAGTAACTACATAGAAGAAAGATTTCAAAATAATCATCGCATGAGTGCGTATGAGGCAACTATGTCTGTTGAATGGGGAGAATTTGTGGACTTCACATTTTTTAAGACAGTACCGTTTTTCTGGATACCGATCAATACACTGGGATTTTTACTCCCGGTTAATTTAAGAGTTGCATTTGCAGCGCTTTTGTCATTTGTATTTGGAATGCTTATGACATTGTTAAAGTTAAGAGAACGAAGAAGAGGTGAAAAAAAATGAGTTACGTTTCAGAGAAAACACAGGGAATAGAATATTCAAAGATCAGAAAGATGTTCAATCTTGCTTTGAAATATGATAACCCAATCAGTTTTACAATCGGTGAGCCTGATTTTACAGCATCAGACAATGTTGTTCTGGCAGCATGTAAGGCTTTAATTGAAGGAAAAAGTAAATATTCGGAAAATGCAGGAATCCTGCCGCTGAGACAGGCGATTTCAAAGTACCTGAAGAAGGAAATCGGAATGGAATACGATCCTGTAACAGAGATTACTGTTACGACAGGGGCTATGAGTGGTATTTACCAGGCATTTCAGGTTATGCTGAGCCCTGGGGACGAAGTAATTGTAAACGAACCTTGCTGGACAAACTATATTCAGCAGATAAAAATGTGCGACGGTGTTCCTGTTAGTGTATGTGCCGACCTGGAAAACTACTTCTCACTAGATGTAAAAGCTATTGAAGCGGCAATTACAGACAGAACTAAGGCTATCATAATCAACTCACCGTGCAATCCAACAGGTGCGGTTGTTGAAAGAGAAGTTTTGGAGCAGGTTGCAGAGCTTGCAAAGAAGCATGACCTTATTGTTATTTCAGATGAGGTTTACAAGCATATTCTCTTTGATGATGTTGAATTTACAAGTATATCTACACTGGAAGGTATGAGAGAAAGAACTCTTGTAATTGACAGCTTCTCAAAGACTTTTGCTATGACAGGTTTCAGAGTAGGCTATGTTGCAGGTCCTGAAGAACTCGTAAAGAATATCACAAAATTACAGGAAAACATTTCTGCATGTGTTGCAATGCCATGTCAGTACGCTGCTATAGAAGCCCTAGAAGGTGAAAGACATCATCTTAACCACATGATTGCAAGCTACAAAGAAAGAAGAGATTATATAGCAGAAAGAATCGCCAAGATGCCGGGGCTTGAATACAAACCATCAAAGGGAACATTCTATGCATTTGTATCGATCAAAGGCACAGGAATGACCAGTGAAGAATTTGCAACAAAGCTTCTTGAAGAAAAGCAGGTTGTTGTTGTTCCGGGAGATGCCTTCGGATCATTCGGAGAAGGATACATAAGAATTTCTTATGCTTCATCAATGGAAAATATCAAAAAGGGCATGGATGCTTTGGAAGACTTTTTAAAGTAGGTGAGTTTATGAAGATTAACGGTGAAAGATTAGTAAAGAATCTGAAGGAACTGGGTTCAATCGGATACGTAGAAGGAAAAGGCACTACCAGAATGGGATATAGCGAAGCCTTCTTTGAAGGACGCGATTTTGTTGAAAAGCTTATGCAGGATGCCGGAATGGAAACGAGAATCGACTCTGTCGGAAATCTCATTGGAACTTTTGGTGAAAAAAAAGAAGGAACTCAGAAAATAGCGGTTGGCTCACACATAGATTCAGTTCCAGAGGGCGGTATGTATGACGGATGTCTGGGTGTTCTTTCCGGAATTGAACTTGTTAAGACAATGAATGAAGCCGGATATAAGCCAAATCATCAGATTGAGATAATCGCTTTTAATGAAGAAGAAGGAAATGTTATAGGAGGAACTTTTGGCAGCAAAGCTTTTGCCGGAAGCAAGCTCGAGGAGGCAATGATTGAGCCTATGAAAGAGCATAATATGACAACTGATGACTTCTTTGCAGCAAAGGTGAACGAGGACGATTACAGAGTTTATCTGGAATATCATATTGAACAGGGCGGCATTCTGGAAAACAAAGAAAAAACAATCGGTATTGTAGAAGCAATCTTTGGTATCTTGAGATTTAAAGTTACTGTAAACGGAATCACAAATCACGCAGGTAGCACTCCGATGTATCTTCGTGATGATGCAATGGAAAAGAGTGCTCACATCATTTCACAGGTGATGGATATGATAAGAGCTACAGGCAATTCAATGGTGGGTACTGTAGGAAAAATTTCGGTAGAGCCGGGTGCAGTGAATGTAATTCCGGGTAAAACAGAATTTATCATTGAACTTCGCGACAAGGAAATGAAGCAGATGTACGAAGTTATAGATGAACTGAAAAAAGACTGGCAGGACAAAGGTGTTACCTTCGAAGAGGTTCTTACACAGCCTGAAACAAAATGCGATGAGAGACTCCGGGAAATGTTCCTTGAAGCTGCGGAAGAGCAGGGATATTCTAACATGAAGCTTTACAGCGGCGCAGGTCATGACCTTATGAATATGGCTTTGATTGCTCCTAGTGCACTTTTGTTTATCCCAAGCAAAAATGGCGTAAGTCATCACAAGGATGAATATTCATCAGCAAGTGATATTGAAGCAGGTGCAAATGTTTTACTGAAAACATTATTGAAACTGGACGGAGGCGAGTTTTAAATGAAGATTAAGATTATCAACCCTAACACAACACAGGCGATGACAGACAGCATTCGTGAAATGGCTGAAAAATATGCAGATGAAGGCACAGAAATTATTGCAGTGAGTCCTGCTACAGGACCGGATAGCATAGAAACTTTTATTGATGAGTATCTTGCAGTTCCGGGAGTTATTCAGGAAATCATAAAGGGAGACAAGGATGAGGATGTTGATGTATTCATTATTGCATGTTTCGGAGATCCCGGTCTTCAGGCTGCAAGAGAAGCTACAGACAAACCTGTATTGGGAATTGCAGAATCAGCAATAACAACGGCAAAGTTCATTGCACCATATTTCAGCGTTGTTTCAGTTCTTGACAGATCGAGAAAAATGACAGAAGACCTGGTAAGAGATTACGGTGCTGAACCATTCTGTAAATCAATCAGAAGCACAGGACTTTCTGTTCTGGAATTTGGAAAAAATCCGCAGAAAGGACTGGAAGCACTTCTTGAACAAGCCAGAAAAGCAGTAAAGGAAGACGGAGCTGAATGCATACTTCTCGGCTGCGCAGGTTTTGTTGATTTTGTTGAAAAAATGAGAGAAGAACTTGGTGTACCGGTTCTTGACGGGGTTATGCCTGCTGTAAAGCTTGCGGAAGCTCTCGTAAAAATGGGAGTTAAGACAAGCAAATATAACACATGGAAACCACAGGAACCTAAAACAATAAATGGTTTTGAATCCATTGTTGATATAGACAGAATTATGTAGGAGATGTTTAAGATGAAAACTTTAATTAAAAACGGAACTATTATCACAGACAGAAATGAGTTCAAAGGAGATATTTTGGTTGAAGGAGAAACAATCAAGAAAATCGGCGAAGTGATTGATGAGGAAGCAGACAGAGTGATTGACGCTTCAGGAAAATATGTTATGCCCGGTGGAGTTGACCAGCATACACACTTCAGTGCTCTTTGCAATGTCGGAGACAAGGATACTGCAGGATATGAAACAACTGATTCAGCTATCGTAGGGGGAACAACAACTATTATTGACTTTGCTCCTCAGGATCCTGATACAGGACTTCTTGATTCAATCGATTACCGTATCAATACAAGAGCTAAGGGAAAGGCTTGTGTTGACTTTGCTCTTCACGCAATGGTAACTTACCTGATGGACAGCATCTTTGATGAAATCGATGACTTCCCTGAAAAGGGTATTTCCAGCATCAAGATTTTCCAGGCATACAATGGCTCACCGCTGCATGTTGACGACGGATCATATTACAGAATCCTGGAGAAGGCAAAGAAAGTCGGAGCGACAGTATTTATTCATGCTGAAAACGGAGAAATTCTTGACTTCTTGAGAAGAGAATGTGTCAAGAAAGGTCAGCTGACTCCAAAGTACCATTACATTTCAAGACCTCCGTTTACAGAAGCAGAAGGCGTTCGTCGTGCGGCATATCTTGCAGGAAAGGTTGGAACTCCTCTATACATCGCTCATGTTACTTCGAGAGAAGCTCTTGCGGAAATCATTGAGGCAAAGGGCAAAGGAATCAACGTTAACGGTGAAACATGCACTCACTACCTGACAACAACAAAAGACGTTCTTGACAACCCTGACTTCAACGAAGCTGCAAAATATGTATGCTCACCTGCACTGAGAGATCAGGAAGACCTGGATGCTCTGTGGGATGCTCTTAACAAGGGAACTCTGACTGCTATTTCTTCAGACCACTGCGGAATCGATGTTGCTGAACTGAAACAGGCAGGAAGAGATAACTTTACAAATATACCAAACGGTTCACCGGGAGCAGGGGACAGATTCCATATGATTTGGACAAACGGTGTAGAAACAGGAAAGATTTCAAAGCAGAAGTTTGTTGAACTGATTGCGGCAAAACCTGCAAAGATCAACGGAATTTTCCCAAGAAAGGGTGCTCTGGAAGTTGGTTCCGATGCAGATATAGTTATATTTGACCCTGAATACAGAGGTGTTGTTCACCTAGAAGACAACCCTAACGGAGTTGACTACAATGTATACGAAGGAAGAGAACAGATCGGAAGAGTAGAAAAAGTTCTGCTTCGCGGAAATCTTGTTGTAGAAGATGCGAAATTTGTTGGAGAACATGGAGTGGGTCAGTATATACCTGCAAAGATGTATGCAGGATGCTACACAGGCCTGTAAAAATAATTTCTACACATTCCTATTACATAAGTAGGAAAGGTTTCGGGTATAATAACACTTGATTTGAAATAAAGGATGGTGGATTATATGTCAGATTTTGATGTTGGAAAGATACTGAATATATTTAATTACTTTGACGGAGTAATAATTACAGATAAGAATGGCGTAATAAAGTATTATGTCAATTTCAGAAAAGATGTATATAACCTAGGAATTGATGAAATTGTCGGAAAAACCCTGATGGAAATCCATCCCGAAATGGATGAGTCAGAAAGTACTATAATGACTGTTCTCAAGACAGGGCAGCCTATATATGATCATGTGGAGCACCTTGTTTCGGTTAACGGTGACCGGGTGACTAACATAGTAAGCACACTGCCGATTATTGAGGATGGTGAGATTGTAGGTGCAATAGATTTATCCAGAAGCATAGATGATGAGAGGACTTCTCGAAGCGTACAAAGGATGCATATAGAGATGCCAAAGATGATGAGGGAGTCGGATACTTTTTATCATCTTTCGGATATTATATCTTCATCCCAAAAAATCAATGAGATAAAATCAATTATACCTATGATTGCCAATACGGATTCTGCGGTTATGATTTACGGAGAAACCGGTACAGGAAAGGAAATGATTGCCCAAAGCATTCATTCATCCGGTGTAAGGGCAAATGGCAGGTTTATATCGCAAAACTGCGCGGCGATACCTGCAAATCTGTTGGAAAGCATTCTTTTTGGAACAGAAAAGGGCAGCTTCACAGGTGCAGAGGACAAAGCAGGGCTCTTTGAACTTGCAGACGGAGGAACTTTGTTCCTGGACGAAATAAACTCTATGGATCTCATGATGCAGGCCAAAATTCTTAAGGCAATAGAGGAAAAACAGGTGAGACGAATTGGAGGCAGCCTGCCTATAAGCTTTGATGTAAAGGTTATCAGTGCTACCAACAAAGATCCTATCGAATGTGTTAGAGAAGGTATCATTAGAGAAGACTTGTTTTACAGACTTGGTACAGTTTTGCTCGAACTTCCGCCTCTTCGTGAAAGAATTGCAGATATACCTATCATGACGAATTATTTTATTGAAAAGAATAATTACAAGATGAATAAAGCTGTAGTTGGCGTAACAAATGAGGTTATGGATTTCTTTTATCAGTACCCGTGGCCCGGAAATGTAAGGGAACTCAAGAATGTAATAGAAGGAGCTTTTAATGTTATCGGCTCGTCACAGATAGGAATAGAAGATCTTCCACCGTACATGACGAAGACATACGAAGATGAGAAGGACATGTTCATAAGCTACAGTGACAGCCTCAGTCTTACCGAAAAGGTTGACGAATACGAAAAGAAGCTGATAATCAAGGCTCTCGATTCAACGAAGAATGTATCAAGCGCAGCGGCAAAGCTGAAAATATCAAAACAGAAGCTGCATTACAAGCTTCAGAAATATGGTTTAGGTAAAAATAAAAGTGGTGACAAAAATGAATAGTGTATTAGAAAAAATAAAGAAAATAGGTATTGTTCCGGTAGTTGTTCTGAATGATGCAAAGGATGCGGAGCCCCTTGCAAAGGCTCTTATCGACGGAGGAATCCCATGTGCTGAAGTGACATTCAGAACAGATGCTGCAGAGGATTCAATAAGAATTATAAGCGAAAAACATCCTGAAATGCTGGTTGGAGCGGGCACAGTTCTTACAACTGAACAGGTTGACAGAGCAGTTGCAGCAGGTGCAAAATTTATCGTTTCACCGGGACTCAATCCAAGAATTGTTGAATACTGCATCGAAAAGGATGTTCCTGTAGTACCGGGAACTTCAAATCCAAGCGATGTGGAAAAAGCAATTGAACTGGGTCTTGAAACAGTTAAGTTTTTCCCTGCAGAGGCATCAGGCGGCTTGAAATTCCTGAAAGCTATATCAGGACCTTACAAAAACATGACATTCATGCCTACAGGCGGAATCAACGAAAAGAATATCACAGAATATCTTGCATTTGACAAGATTATTGCATGCGGCGGAAGCTGGATGGTAAAGGGAAGCCTCATTACAGAAGGCGCATTTGACAAGATTACAGAGCTCGTAAGAGAAGCTGTTATGACAATGCTCGGATTTAAGATTAAGCACATCGGAATCAACGGAGATTCAGAAAATGATGCAATTCTGCTTGCGGGAATGTTCGAAAAGATATTCGGTTTCAAAACAAAGATAGGAAACAGTTCAGTATTTGCAGGAGAAGGAATCGAAATCACAAAGACACCTTTCCTCGGCAGCAAAGGCCACATTGCAATCGGCACAAACAATATCGAAAGAGCTATGAATTATCTCGAAAGCGTATGCGGTGTTGCTTTTGACATGGATACTGCAAAATACAAAGAAGGAAAGCTGGTTGCGGTGTATTTGAAGGGTGAATTTGGCGGCTTTGCAATTCATCTTGCACTTAACTAAAACGGAAAGTGAAATGATTTTTTAGGAGGAATTATAATCATGGCAAAGAAAGTAGTAACATTTGGAGAATTAATGCTCAGACTCGCACCTGAAGGATATTACAGATTTGTTCAGGCAGATAAACTCGGTGCAACATACGGCGGAGGAGAAGCTAATGTAGCTGTTTCTCTTGCAAATTACGGACTGGATGCAGCTTTTGTTACAAAGCTTCCTACTCACGAAATCGGAACTTCTGCAGTTAATTCGCTGAGAAGATATGGCGTTGACACATCCAAGATTGTAAGAGGCGGAGATCGTGTAGGTATTTATTTCCTTGAAAAAGGAGCTTCCCAGAGACCTTCAAAGGTAATCTATGACAGAGCACACTCAGCAATTGCAGAAGCAACAACTGCTGACTTTGATTGGGATAGCATCTTTGATGGCGTTGAATGGTTCCACTTTACAGGAATCACTCCTGCTCTTGGTCAGAACGTTGCAGATATCTGTCTCGAAGCGTGCAAAGCTGCTAAAGAAAAAGGCATCACAATTTCATGCGACCTTAACTACAGAAAGAAGCTGTGGACAAAGGAAGAAGCTGGAAAGACTATGGCAGAACTGTGCAAATATGTAGATGTATGCATTGCCAACGAAGAAGACGCAAGTGATGTATTCGGAATCAAAGCTGCTGATACGGATGTAACAAAAGGTGAAGTTAACCACGAAGGATACAAGGATGTTGCAACTCAGCTTGCAGAAAGATTTGGATTCTCAAGAGTTGCAATTACACTGAGAGAATCAATTTCAGCTAATGATAACAACTGGTCAGCAATGCTTTATGACGGAGAAGAATTCTTCTTCAGCAAGAAGTACAGCATGCATATTGTAGATCGTGTAGGCGGCGGAGACAGCTTTGGCGGCGGACTTATCTATTCACTGCTGAATGGATACAATTCAAGAGAAGCAATTGAGTTTGCAGTAGCAGCTTCTTGCCTAAAACATACAGTTGAAGGAGACTACAACATGGTTTCTGTAGACGAAGTTAAAAAACTTGCAGAAGGTGACGGCTCAGGAAGAGTTCAGAGATAGTTCTGCAGCAATAAGTGAAATACCCCAGGATTGAATAAAATATAAATTGCGAAAACGGCCATCTATGCCCGGACACGGGTGCAGGTGGTTGTTTTCGTCACCGGACATTAAAATTCTATTGCAAATATTGATTTTGTGTTATACTATAAGGCGATAAATTGTTAGAAATACATAAGCCTTTTGGCGACAGGAGAATTACTATGTTTAAGAATAAAACGATTTTATTAGGTGTAAGCGGCGGAATAGCGGCATACAAGGTTGCAAATCTTGCAAGTGCTCTTGCAAAGACGGATGCGGAAGTTCATGTTATTATGACAAAAAACGCATGCAATTTCATAACACCTCTCACTTTCGAAACTTTGACAGGAAACAAATGTATTGTGGATACTTTTGACAGGAATTTCGAATTCAATGTTGAGCATGTTGCTCTTGCAAAAAAAGCTGATCTGTTTATGATTGCACCGGCTACAGCTAATGTGATTGCAAAAACTGCTCACGGAATTGCAGACGATATGCTGACTACGACATTTCTTGCGGCTTCGTGCCCTAAGATTGTTGCACCTGCAATGAACACAGGAATGTATAATAATCCGGTTACTCAGGCCAATATCGCTGTGCTACGAAACTACGGCATAGAGGTTATCGAGCCTGCCAGCGGATATCTCGCATGTGGAGATACAGGTGCCGGCAAAATGCCTGAGCCGGAAACTTTGTTTGCGTACATAGAAAAAGCAATTGCAAGAGAAAAGGACATGGTAGGCATGAAGGTTCTCGTAAGCGCCGGAGCCACAAGGGAGTCTATGGATCCTGTGAGATTTATCACTAATCATTCCAGTGGCAAGATGGGGTTTGCAGTAGCAAAAGAAGCCATGCTCAGAGGCGCAGATGTAACTATCGTAAAGGCATTTACCACTGCAAAGGTTCCTGAATTCGTTGAAATTGCTCCGGTTGACAGCGCAGAGGACATGTACAATGCTGTTATGGAAAGAGCTTCCGAATGCGATATTATAATCAAAGCCGCTGCAGTTTCTGACTATACGCCTGCGGAAGTGAGTGACCAGAAGGTTAAGAAAAAGGATGGAGACCTTGCAATCCCAATGAAAAGAACAAAGGATATACTCAAGGCTCTCGGCGAAATCAAGCCTGAAGGACAGTTCTTGTGCGGATTTTCCATGGAAACCGAAAATATGGTTGAAAACTCACAGGCAAAACTCAAGAAGAAAAATGCTGATATGATAATTGCAAATAACCTGAAGGACGAAGGTTCCGGGTTCGGTACTGATACAAACGCTGTAACATTCATAACCGCAGATGCTATCGAACCGCAAAAACTTATGAGCAAAGAAGAGGTTGCTGGAGCTATCCTGGACAAAATCCTTAAGGCAATGAAATAGTCTCTTTGAGACCGAAATATGGTGAAGTTACGCTTTGGGACAGTCTGTAGCAATTCGTATAGCTACTATTGACAAATCTGATAAAAGGGATATAATAATAAACGCAAATGATTTGCAAATTCAAATCGTTTGCGTTTATTTTTTTAGAAGGAGTCGGAAAAACCGATATGGAACATATTATATTACATACAATTGAAGACAGCATCAAGCTTTATCCATTCTTGCTTTTGGCCTATCTTTTCATGGGATTTTTAGAAAGTGCAACAGGAAAAAAGGCAGAAAAGCTTATTTCTGATGCGGGCAGGTTCGGACCTCTTGTAGGCGGTATCTGCGGCGCGTTTCCGCAGTGCGGATTTTCTGCCGTATCATCAAACTTTTATGCAGGAGGTGTTATAGGGCTCGGAAGCCTTATTGCTGTTTTTATGTCTACATCCGATGAGATGCTCCCGGTTTTTATAGCGGAGAACGCATCAGCGAAGACTATAATCGGGATAATAGCGGCAAAAGTTGTAATGGGAAGTATTACGGGGTTTCTTGTGATGATTTTGTTCAGGCGCTTTGCGGGGGAGAAGAAGGAAATATACGCAGTTTATTCAAAAGAGCATTCCCATAGTTGCTGTGAACACGGAGTTGTAAAAGGGGCTTTTGTCCATTCTGCAAAGACATTTGCTCTGATTTTTATTGTGACGCTGATAATTAATACTGTTATTCACACTATGGGGCAGGAAATGCTGAGCCGTGTGTTTGCTGATATCCCGGTGCTGGGAGAGCTTATTGCAGCAGCGGTTGGACTTATACCAAACTGTGCAGCTTCGGTGGTCATAAGTCAGCTTTATCTTGACGGTCTTATCGGAAGCGGCGCTATGATGAGCGGGCTTTTGTCAAGCGCAGGTGTGGGGCTGATTGTTTTGTTCGAAGAAAACAAAAATGTCAAAGAAAATCTTTTTATCGTTGGTCTTCTATATGCTTCAAGCGTTTTGTGGGGCGTTTTGATTGAAGGCCTTGGAATTGTATTTTAGGAGGAAGAACATTGGCAGACGAAGGTTATAAGACGAATAACAGAAGAATTATCAAAGAGTTTCTCATGCAGAATTCTAACAGGACGGTGAGCGTAGCTGATATCCTTGGACACTTTGATGAGCTTAACCTGAACATAAATATCACGACTGTGTACAGATACATGGAGAAGCTGGAGAAGGAAAACAGAGTTATTAAATATAAGTCAGAGAACGGAAAAACGGCTGTGTATCAGTATGTTGAGGAGGAAATGGGCTGCAATGGTCATTTGCATCTGAAATGTGTTAAATGCGGCAGGATACTTCATCTGGACCACGAATTTATGGCTCAGGCGGCAAAGCATATAAATGATGAGTACGGATTTTTGATTCAATGTAAGAATTCTCTAATATACGGAACCTGCAGGAATTGCAGGCAGTAATTTGCATTGAAAGAATGGGATATTCGTGATATACTTAAGGAAGTTTTATATGAATGGAGGAAAAAGATGGTTTATACTAAAGAGATAGAGAATATGTGCATTGTAAACAGGGATGCAAACCATGGTCCTGCACCTATTCCGGAAGAAGGAAAATGGGTTCAGGCAAAAGAAGTTAGCGACATTTCAGGACTGACACACGGTGTCGGCTGGTGCGCACCTCAGCAGGGGGCATGTAAACTTACTCTGAACGTAAAGGACGGAGTTATCAAGGAAGCTCTTGTAGAAACTCTCGGATGCTCAGGAATGACACATTCTGCAGCAATGGCAGGAGAAATCCTTGTAGGCAAAACAATACTGGAAGCACTCAATACTGACCTTGTATGTGATGCAATCAATA
>CALHKP010000082.1 GCA_938034165.1 uncultured Clostridia bacterium
TATTCTTACAGATTGTATATGGCAGAACACAGAGTGCTTTCTCAGAAGGCGGTTTGTCAATAGGTGCAGGTCTTGAGGACCTCGGCAAAGGAACAAGAAGCCAGGTTGGAACTATTTATTCAACAGAAGCTAAGGGTCCAAGATATCTTGAACTTGCAGAAGGATACATCATGGAAGTTGGACTTGACGAAAATGATAGCATTATAGGTTACAAGTATGTAAACCTCGGAAGAATGATGGACTTCATAAAAGACGGTGTGGATCCGCTGGAAGCTATAGAGAAGGCAAGTGGCAAATACGGAAGATTTGACGACGCAGTTAAAACTATAGACCCAAGAAAGGAATAGGAGGTGCACCTGTGGAATTATTTGAAAACTACGACAGAAGAATCGGTAACATAGAGAAAGTAATGAAGGAATACGGTATCGGAAGCCTTGAAGAAGCACGTGAAATGTGCAAGGCAAAAGGCTTCGATCCATACGAAATTGCAAAAGGCATTCAACCTATCTGCTTTGAGGATGCAGGCTGGGCATATGTGTTGGGTGCTGCAATCGCAATGAAGAAGGGCATGACAACTGCAGAAGAAGCTGCAAAGGCTATCGGAGAAGGCCTCCAGGCATTCTGCATTCCGGGTTCCGTTGCTGTCAGCCGTAAGGTTGGTCTCGGCCACGGAAACCTTGCATCAATGCTTCTGAACGAAGAAACTGACTGCTTCGCATTCCTTGCAGGCCACGAATCATTTGCAGCTGCAGAGGGTGCAATCGGCATTGCAAATTCAGCAAACAAGGTAAGACAGAAACCTCTCAGAGTTATACTGAACGGCCTTGGAAAGGACGCAGCTCTGATTATTTCAAGAATCAACGGTTTCACATATGTTAAGACAGAATATGACTTCTTTACAGGTGAGCTGAAGGTTGTATCAGAAACTCCTTATTCAAAGGGGGACAGAGCAAAAGTAAAATGCTACGGTGCAAACGATGTAAGAGAAGGCGTTGCAATTATGCACAAAGAAAATGTTGATGTTTCAATCACAGGAAACTCAACAAACCCTACACGTTTCCAACACCCTGTTGCAGGTACATACAAGAAGGAAAGAATTGAACTGGGAAGAAAATATTTCTCAGTAGCTTCAGGCGGCGGTACAGGAAGAACTCTGCATCCTGATAACATGGCTGCAGGTCCTTCATCATACGGAATGACTGATACAATGGGAAGAATGCACTCAGATGCTCAGTTTGCCGGAAGCTCATCAGTTCCTGCTCACGTAGAAATGATGGGATTCCTTGGAATGGGTAACAACCCTATGGTAGGTGCATCAGTTGCTGTTGCAGTTGCTGTACAGGAAGCATTCAAATAAAAATTTGCAAAATCAAGCCGGCTTGTGCCGGCTTTGTTTTCGAAAAAGAAGGAGGATGGGATATGGAATATTTTCTCAGCCATATAGGCCCTGTGATTTGCGCAGGAGTAATTCTGGGCCTTATTGCATTTGCGACGGTCATTATGGCCTCAAAAAATGAATCGGAAAGAGACATCAATGACGAGCGCTGCGAGTATGAATGCCAGTCATGTGAGTTCTCTGACATGTGCAGAAAACCCGGGAAAAAAGTATAAGAAGACTAGTTGATATTTAGAAATATTTTGTTTGAACAAATCGGTGGATATTGTGTATTTTGAGTGAATAATCCGCATTTTGTTTGTAATGAAAATATCGGCATGATAGAATAAATCTAAGAAAGAATTATATTTTGAGGAGTAGATATGAAGAAAAAAGTAATTATTGGAAGTACTGTTGCAGTAGTGGCTGCGGCAGCTGTAATAATCGGTGTATTTGTTGCAAACAATGACAAGGTATATGATTACGATCTTACCAAGTATGGCAAATTCGGCGACTACAAGGGTATGGAATATTCAATCGAGAAGGTTTCTGTAACAGACGAAGAAGTTGAAACAGAAATCAATCAGAGACTTGCTCAGGCGGCAACAACAAAGACTGTAGAAGAAGGAACTGTAAACGATGGAGATACTGTCAATGTTGCTTATGTAGGAAAGATTGACGGCAAAACATTTGATGGTGGAAGCAGCGAATCTTCTGATATTACAATCGGAACAACTCCTATGATCGACGGATTTACAGAAGGTCTTGTAGGTCATAAGGTAGGCGAAAAGGTAACTCTTAACCTGAAATTCCCTGATGATTATCAGAACGAAGATGTAGCGGGAAAGGATGTTGTATTTGAAGTTACAATCAACAGCAAAAAGGTTACAGAAACACCAACTCTTGATGAAAAATTCGTAAAGAAAAACTCTGACGAAAAGACTGTTGCAGGATACAAAAAAGCCGTAAAGAAAGAACTTCTTGAAAAGAAGGAAGAAAGTGCAGAGCAGGCTGCAAAGCAGGAATTATGGACACAGATTGTCGAAAAAACAGAAGTGAAGAAATATCCTGAAAAAGAAATGAAGCTTGCAAACAAGAAGGCTGATGAATGGGAAGAGCAGTACAAGGCTCAGGCTTCGTCTTACGGTATGGAATGGGAAGATTTCCTGAAGACAATGTTCCAGACTGACGAAGACGGCTTTAAGGATATCAAGAAGTCATATGCAAAGGACATTGTTAAGAACGAAATGACTCTTTACTACATCGCAGATAAAGAGAATGTAAAGGTATCAAATAAGGAATACAAGGAATATCTCGATGAGATTCTAGAAAATGCAAATTATACAAAAGACAGCTTCAAAGAAGCGTTCAATATGTCAATTGAAAAATATGCAGAACAGTATGATTGGAAGCAGGGACTTCTTCTTGACAAGGTTCTTGATAAAGTAATGGAATACGGAAAAGAAAAATAAGGCAAGGCAAAATATAACATAAAAGGCAAGAAAAAAGGCTGAGATTGACCAAATCTTGGCTTTTTCTCTTTATACGGGAAATTGTTAAAAAAACAGGAATCCTCAAAATGGTTTCTATGGTAAAAAAACCAAAATTGTAGTAAAATATACTATGTATGTACACATTTTGTAACTAAAAGAGGAGATATATAGATGAGATGCCCTTATTGCGGAAACCAGGATACTAAAGTAATAGATTCAAGACCAACAGAAGAAGGTCATGCAATTCGCAGAAGAAGAGAATGCGAAGCCTGTGGAAGAAGATTCACAACCTACGAAAAGGTGGAAGAATCCATAATTATGGTTATAAAAAAAGATGGAAGGCGTGAAGCCTTTGATCGAAATAAGGTGTTAAATGGTATAATAAAGGCTTGCGAGAAGCGACCGGTATCCATGGCGGAAATAGAAACTGTGGTTTCCAAGATTGAGCGTGGCTTGAACAATATGCTGGAAAAAGAAGTAAAGAGCACTTTTATAGGAGAACTCGTTATGGAACAGCTAAAGAGCCTGGACGAGGTTGCTTATGTAAGGTTTGCTTCCGTATACAGACAGTTTACGGATGTGGGAACTTTTATTCAGGAGATAGAATCTCTTATGGGGAATAAGACAAAGGAGTAAAAGAAAATGATTAGAATCGCCATTGACGGACCCGGTGGTGCCGGAAAAAGTACAATAGCAAAGCGCATTGCAAAAGAAAAAGACATCGATTATATAGACACAGGAGCCATGTACAGAGCCATAGCCTACAAGATGGCTCAAAAGGGTATAGAGGCTAAATCTTCCAAGGTGCTTGAGGAAATGCTTGATGACACGGATATAGATTTTTCCAAAGGAAACATTTATCTCGACGGTGAAAATGTAAATGATAAAATCAGAACACCTGAGATCTCGATGAAAGCTTCGGAATGTTCAAGTCTTCCGGAGGTTCGAAAAAAGCTTACGGACCTTCAGCGTGGCATGGCTGCATCCAAGAGCATAATCATGGATGGTAGAGACATAGGCTCTAACGTTTTACCTGATGCGGAATTTAAATTCTTCCTTACGGCAGATGCAATGGAAAGAGCTAAGAGAAGGTATGATGAACTGATTGCAAAGGGGGAAAGTGCCAATCTGAATGAGGTTTACGAGGATATTAGGCAAAGAGATCACAATGATATGACAAGAAAGCTAAATCCGCTTCGACAGGCACCGGATGCAATTCTTGTTGACACGACAGATATGAATATCGAAGAAGTAATAACACATATCTGTGGTATTATCGATGGCAAATAGTATCTTGTTCAGATACAGTATACATTGCGCCATTGCGGTAAAAATGTTATAATACAAGGTGATATTTTAGGCTTTTAGAAGAAAATAGTAAAGGGTTGTCATAGAATCGGAGAGTTTTATGCAAATTAAATACCTGCCTGTAAGTGAACGTCCCCTAGAGAAGGCACAGGCCAATGGAATAGCATCTTTGAGTAATTCAGAGCTGATTGCTTTGATTATAAGAACAGGAACTTCAGATGAGTCTGCAATAGAGCTTGCTCAGAGGGTTTTGTGTAAGTTCGAGAACGGGATAAACGATTTCGGAAATTTTGTTCCGGGAGACATTACAGACATAAAAGGTATCGGCAAGTCGAAGGCTTTTGCATTGGCTGCATCAGTTGAACTCGGAAAGAGAGTTTCGGCAAGCAAGCGTGAACACAGTGCCACAATAAAAGGTGCTGAGGATGCGGCAAGGCTTTTGATGGAGAAGCTGAGATACGAAAAGAAGGAACATTTTGAATGTATTCTGCTGGATACAAAAGGTCATGTGATTTCTATGGAAAAGGGTTCGATCGGAGAACTGTCGAGCACTATAGTTCATCCGAGAGAAGTATTTACGGCGGCAGTTCGCAAGAGCGCAGCATCGGTGGTATTCGGACATAATCATCCCAGCGGTGATCCGGAGCCCAGCGGCGAAGACATAGAGACCACAAGGAGACTTATTGAAGCAGGAAAAATATTAGGTATTTCTGTACTTGATCATATCATTATAGGTGATGGTACATATACCAGTTTACAGAGTCGAAGACTAATGGACAGTGATTAATTATAATGTTGGAGGTAGATTGAATGTTTAATTTTATAGCAGCAAAGGATATGGGAATAGACCTGGGCACTGCAAACACACTTATATATATTAAAGACAGTGGCATTGTTCTGAATGAACCGTCTGTAATTGCTCTTGATAACAGAAGAAATGTTACAATTGCAGTTGGCCATGAGGCTAAGGCAATGATTGGAAAGGCTCCAAGCAATATTTCAGTTATAAGACCTCTTCAGGATGGAGTTATTTCTGATTTTGACAGAACTGTAGACATGCTTAAGGCATTTGTTGAAAAAGCAGTTGAAGCAAACAAAATTAAGAACTTCAGAGTTGTTGTAGGCGTGCCTAGCGGAGTTACAGAAGTCGAAAAGAGAGCTGTAGAGGAAGTTGTTCGCCAGATGGGCGCTACAGAAGTATATATTCTAGAAGAGCCAATGGCTGCTGCCATAGGTGCAGGTCTGGATGTTGACAGTTCCACTGCATGTATGATTGCTGACATAGGTGGAGGTACAACAGATATTGCTATTATAGCCCTGGGCGGAATCGTTGCAAGCACATCAATCAGACATGCAGGTGATAAATTCAATGATGCCATTATCCAGTATGTCAGAAAGAGATATGCACTTCTTATCGGTGAAAAGACGGCGGAAAAACTGAAAATCAGTGTTGGTGCAGCATGTCTTGACGTTGATGAAAACGGCGACGAAGTAATTAAGACAGTTAAGGCCAGCGGAAGAGATATCATTTCCGGACTTCCTAAGATTGTTGATGTTACAAACAGAGACATCATGCTGGGTCTTCAGGAATCAGTGGATATCGTCATTGACGGAATCAAAGCTACAATCGAAAAGGCGCCACCTGAAATTGCTGCTGATATTGCCGAAAACGGTATTGTTCTTTCAGGCGGAGGCGGTATGATTTATAACCTTGATAAGCTTGTAGAAAAGAGAACAGGAATGAAGGCTACCGTTGCAGAGGATGCTTTTGAGGCAGTTGCAAAGGGTACAGGAATGAGCCTTAACGATATAGAAAAGCTTAAGATTTATGCATTCAGCGTAAAGAGAAGATAAGACGGAAACGAGGCAAATGATGAGATGGATAAAAGAGCACAAGCTGATAAGCACCCTTGTAGGCATTTTAATCGCATCCCTGATACTGCTGGGTATTTCTATCACTATTAACAAATCAGATGTGATAGGTGCTGGTTTTGTAAACAGAATTTATGTTGCAATAGAAAAACCTATGGTTTCTTTCGGTCGCAGTATATCAGAAAATGTAAAAGGTATTTTTTCGTATAGAGACCTCATGAAAGAAAACAAAGCCCTAAAAGAAGAAAATGCAAATTTGCAGAGCGAAATAAATAAGCTTGCTTTGAATGCAGGCGAGTTATCAGATTTAAAAGATCTTGCAGCTGCGCTTAATTATGATTTTATAGAGGGAAGCAGTGACCTTGTGACGGCAGATGTTATTGCTCTCGAAGGCAATAACTGGACAAATATTGTTTCAATAAACAGAGGAACGGAGAGCGGAATCAAAAAAGGCGATATCGTAATCTGTGGACAGGGACTTGTAGGCAGGGTTTCTGATACAGGTAAGAATTGGTCTAAGATTGTTTCTATAATTGACGAATCCAGCAGCATAAGCTTTAAGGTTGAGGGCAATCTGGATGTTTTGGGGATAGTGGAAGGAACTTCCAACGGAAAACTACACGGGTATATGCTCGACAGCAATGCTTCAATTGAAAAGGGTGATATTATCGTTGCATCAGGTATGGGTTCAATACCTGCAGGAATCAAAATTGGACGAGTGACAAAGGTTTCTATGGATAGCGACAGACAACTCAAGAGAATAGTTGTAAAACCTGAAGCTGATTTCGGAGGCCTTGATAAGGTATCGGTGATATTATGAAGAAGTACAAAATAGCGCTTATTTATGCTGTAATCTTCTTTTTCCAGCCGTTCCTAGGGTCAATAATACCCGCATTTAACCTGCCCGATCTGATTTTATGCATTACTCTTATGCATATTCTTATCGGAAAAGAAGATGAAACTCCGGCATTTCTCCTGTTTGGGGCACTGTTTTCGCTGCTCGTGGATATATGCCTTTATCAGTTCTGGGGAGTCAGTGTGATTGCTCTGCTGGCAGCAGTGGGAGTGACATTGATATTCAAACGACTGATTAATAACGAAAATATTCTGATGGTAACTGCTGCTATGATTGTTGTTTCGATGACATACAATTTTTGCTACTGGCTAATAAGCTTCATGCTAGGCAGTCCCTTTGGTTTTGCCTATATGTTCAAACATGCGGCTATAATCATAATAGCTGATATAGTGGTATGCCAGATCATCTACTTCATAAAGATAGGGGAGATTATACAAGCTAGAAGAGACAGGTATTTTAGATGAACAAAGAGATTAGATTTTTTGACAGAAGATATAAATATATAGTTGCTTTTATAGCACTTCTGATGATTGTGCTTGTTTCAAGGCTTTTTGTTCTGATGGTTATCGAAAATGATAAGTGGAGCAAAAAAGCTACGGATCAGAGCACCAAGACCGTATATACTTCGGCATCAAGGGGAAATATTTATGATAGAAACGGTAAGCTTCTCGCCGGCAGCAAACAGATCTTTGTTGCAAATTTCAGTGCGGGAAGTTTGTCAACCGAAGAAATAAATGACTCGGCTCTTGCTTTGATTAATAAGCTTATCGAAAACGGAGACGAATATAATGATGATTTTGCAATAAAAATCGATGATGCCGGAAATTATATATATACTTTCGACACAGATACAAAAGATTGGCTTACTTCTCACGGATACAGTGAGAGCACTACAGCACAGATGGTCTTTGATAAAGTGAAAAACGAATACAACATAGATCCGGACTTGGACAGATATGAAGCCATGGATATCCTAGAGGATAAATATAGTGTATATCTGCCTATAAGCGTCAAAACTATGGAATTCACTTATGAACTCCAGAAAAGAAATTTCTGGTCTAAGTTCGGTTTTTCCGAAAAGGAAATAAAAAAAGGCATGAGTGCCGAAAAGTGCTTCAAGAAGCTGCGCAAAAAATACAAGCTTGACAAGAGTCTGAGTGATTTGGAAGCGCGTAAGATTTTTGTTGTGCGTGATAAGATAGCAGATAGCGGATTTAACAGATATACACCGATTACAATAGCAAGCGGAATTTCCAACGAATCAGTTGTCTATTTTGAAGAAAATTCCCTTCCGGGTGTAAGTGTGGATTCTTCTACCGAAAGATATTATCCAAATGGCAGCTTAGCATGCCATGTTATAGGATACATGGGATCCATATCCGAAACAGAAGCGGAGACTTACAATGAAGAAAAAGGATACCTATCAAGCGATCTTGTGGGAAAAGACGGCATTGAGGCAGCGCTGGAGGATGAGCTTCACGGTATGCCGGGTATTGAAAAGATTATGGTTAACAGTAGTGGCCAGTATGTGGAAACTGTAAGCAAAACCAAAGCCCAGAAGGGGGAGGATGTCTATCTGACACTTGATTTGGATTTACAGAAGGTGACAGAGGAATCTCTAAAAGAAGCTATTCTTGGATCCGAGCAGAGCGGAAGCGGAGCTGCAGTTGCAATAAATCCAAAGACCGGGGAAGTTCTTGCTCTGGCAAGTTATCCGAACTTTGATCTTAATCAGTTTGCAGATGGCATTTCAACAAAGGACTGGGAGGCTGTGCAGCCAACAAATCCTCGTGACGCACTTGCACCGGCACCTTTGTATAACAATGCAACAATGGCATCAGTTCCTCCGGGATCGACTTTTAAGCCTATTACATCATTTGCAGCACTTGAATGTGGTCTCAACCCGGATAGACAGATTGTTGACGGCGGTTATATAGAACTGGGCGGACGAAAGTTTGGATGTGACCTTTGGAATACTCATGGAGGTACTCACGGTGCCGAAACTCTGGAATGGGGAATCGGTAATTCATGTAACTATTATTTCTATTGCATTGCCACAAACAAGGACTGGGGAACAGGTGCCTCACTTGGTTATACAGAAAATATGAGCGTAGAAAAAATCATGAATACTGCAAAGAAGTTTGGACTTGCAGAGGCTTCGGGAATTGAAATTCCTGAGGTTGTAAGATCTATGGCGGATTCAGACTACAAGATGCGCATGTATAAGCTCGGTGCATGGAATGCGATATATGAGGAGTCAAGAACATATTTTCCTAAGGAAGTATATGAAGACTATGACAGATTATCAGAAAACATATCCAAGATTACTTCTTGGACAGAGGAAAATCCTGATTATGATGAACTGATAAAAAGAATTAAGAAAGAAACAGAAGTAAAAGAAGATAAGGCGGAAGAACTTGCATCAATGGTTAAGTTTGACTACTTCAACCAGGCGGCATGGTCTACCGCAGATGCTTTCAATACTGCAATTGGACAGGGGTACAATGCATATACACCCGTACAGATGGTAAGATATCTTGGAACGATTGCAAACGGAGGCAAACTCAATGATATAACTCTTGTATATGGTGTAGAAAATGAAGGCAGAAATACTGTAGGCGACGGCAAACAAATTGACATAAGTGAGTCAAATCGACAGGCTGTTCTGAAAGGAATGAAGCGCGTATGTAAAAGCGGTACACTTGCATTCTTATATTCGGGATATCCGGTTGAGGTTGCGGGAAAAACAGGTACTGCAGAATATGCTGCAATCAAACAGCCTAAAAGTGAGGTTGACTTTGTGAAAGCGAATCTTTCATCCCTCAACGGCGCTTCCGGTGCATCTTTGACATGGGATGAAGTCGAAAAGAAGATGAAGAAAATGATGCTTGAAGATCCGGAGACATATGCAACAGAAGACGATGCTGTAGATACAGCTGTTTTTGAGGCCAGTGATCATAAGATTACACAGAGCATGATTAACAGCCTCAAGGGAACGTATGAGTCTTTTTCATGGACTATGGCATTTGCACCTGCGGACGATCCGGAAATTGCGGTTGTAGCAATGCTTGTTGAAGGGGGATATTCATCAACTGCTGCACCTATAACGAAGGATATAATTTCGGCATATTTAGGCTTAAACAACAAGAAAAGCGAAAAGTCAACGGAATATAAGAAAACAGATAATTTAGGAAAGAATACTATTCAATAGTATTATGCGAGATAGGAGTGGATTAGATGGGCAAGGTTTATTTGGTCGCGTCAGGAAAAGGCGGAACAGGGAAAACAATGTTTGCTGTAAATTTCGGCGCAACCTTAGCAAAGCGCGGTCACAGTGTAGTGATTGTTGACTTTGATCTCGGGCTGAGAAATCTGGACCTTTACTTTGGCCTAGAAAATAATGTTGTATATGATGTATATGATGTTCTTACGGGGCTTTGCAGAATAAAGCAGGCTCTTATAAGAGACAAAAGATTTGAAAGTCTCTATATCATGGCAGCTTCGCCTGAAAAAAATGATGGAACTCTTACTCCGCTTCACATGAAGGTTTTGTGCGATAAGCTGAAGAATCTCTATGACTATGTTATAATAGATGCTCCTTCCGGTATAGACGACGGACTGGTTCTTGCTTCAGCAGGTGCTGACGAGGCAGTAGTAATTACGAATCCTGATTATTCGGCATTGAGGGATGCGGATTATCTTGATAGGGAGCTGATTAAACTCGGAATCGAAAAAAGATGGCTTATTGTGAACAAAGTCGTTGCAGAGATGATAGCAAAGGGATATGCTCCTCAGCTGGAAGAAATTATATCAATACTTAAGCCGGAGTTGGCCGGGGTTATACAGTTTGACAGAAACATTCAGATTTCAAATAATCTTGGCATACCTATAGTGCTTAAGGAAGGAAATTATATAGAAGAAAACTTCAGCAAAATAACTGACAGAATAACAGGTCGGGCAGAAATGAGAATTTAGTGTAAACAGGCAGTCTTTTGACTGCCTGTTTTTACTTTGTTAATTTTGCTTTAGAAATTAATTCTCTTGCTTCGTGTGGAAACGTTTAGGACAAGTCCGATTGCGAGCATATTCGAAAGTATTGATGAACCTCCGTAGCTCAAGAATGGAAGTGTGATTCCCGTAACAGGCATAAGGCTTATTGTCATTGCGATGTTTTCGAATACCTGGAATGTGAACATTCCTATAACGCCGGCGATTATCAGCGCACCATAAAAGTCTATTGAGTTTCTTACCATCTTCATCATCCTGATAAGCATAATTGTAAACAGCGCTATAATTATGATCCCTCCGAACAGTCCAAGTTCTTCTCCGACTACAGAAAAGATGAAGTCACTTGTCTGAACCGGAATGAATTCCAGTTCCTTTTGAGTTCCGTTAAACAGCCCTTTACCGAAAAATCCTCCTGAACCGATAGCTACCTTTGACTGCCATACCTGGTAGTTCGCACCGATAGAAAGATTGTCGGGATGAAGGAATGCTTCGATTCTTTCTTTCTGATAGTCTGCCATAACCATATATGCCACAGGAACAGCAGCTGCTGCAAGAGCAAAGAGTTTGGCAAATGCTTTTAGATCAATTCCCGCAAAGAAAATCATTACAGCCCAGATAGCAGCAAATACCAGCGCACTTCCCAGGTCTTCCTTGAGTACGATAAGGATAATCGGAGCGGCTACCATAGCTGACTTAAGTAGGCATCTGAAATTATAAAGTTCGTCTTTGTGTTTATTCATGTAATTGGCGAGAATCAGAATGTAGAGAATCTTTACCAGCTCTGAAGGCTGAATGGTTGTAAATCCAAGGCTTATCCATGATCTTGCACCAAACTGCTCAACACCGAGTCCCGGAACATATACCAGGAAGAGAAGAATCAGCGATGATATATAAAGCAGTTTTTGCATATCCAGAAAGATAGTGTAGTTAAATCTCAGCATTATGTATATAGCTATAGCACCAAGTATATATGCTGCAATTTGCACGATAACGCTTCTTGAGAAAAAGCCTGTACTGATGCTTGTGCTTCCTATCATAAGGACACTGATGAGACCGAGAAATGCTACAATTCCACAGATAGGTTTGTCAACATTTTTATATATAGTCGAAAAATTGTTCATAGTTTTCCCCCTCTTTACCTTGACATAATGTCGCTTTAAACATTATAATATAGTTTGTCTAAATATGGCAAGTTTTTATCAAGTTTTTATTATGTAATGCAAAATTTTAAATAAATTGATTTAACCACACTAAAATACATGAAAAGGAGGTGCTTTTATGTCTCCAACAAGCTGGATGATATTGGTTATTGTCAGCATAGTTACTTTAGTCATTGGACTGTTTATAGGATATATTTATAGAAAGAACGTAGGAGAAAAAATCATAGGCAGCGCTGAACAAAAAGCGAAAAACCTGATTTTGGATGCCGAAAAGAAGTCCGAAACTATTAAAAAAGAGATAACATTAGAAGCAAAAGAAGAAGCACATCGTATGAGAAACGATGTAGACAAGGAAGTAAGAGAAAGAAGAAGCGAAATTCAGCGTTCAGAGCGCAGACTGATTCAGAAAGAAGAAGCGGTTGACCGCAAGCTCGAAGGCATTGAAAAGAAAGAAGAAAGCATTACAAAGTATGAACAGGAAATAGCCGAAAAGAAAGCAGAGCTTGATAGCTTCTTAGAAAAACAGATTTCAGAACTGGAAAAAATCTCCGGTCTTACTGCGGAAGAAGCCAAGGCAATCCTTCTTGACGAAATCGAAAAGGATGTTCGCCACGATGCTTCAGTTATGATTAAAGAAATCGAGTCAAAAGCAAAAGAAGATGCCGACAAAAAGGCGAAAGAAATTATTACGGGTGCAATCCAAAGATGTGCTGCAGATCATGTTGCAGAAAGTACAGTATCTGTAGTTGCTCTTCCTAATGACGAGATGAAGGGTAGAATCATCGGAAGAGAGGGAAGGAACATAAGAGCAATCGAAACTCTTACAGGTGTCGACCTGATTATAGATGACACACCTGAGGCTGTAATTGTTTCGGGCTTTGATCCTGTAAGAAGAGAGGTTGCAAAGGTAGCTCTTGAAAAACTTATTGTGGATGGAAGAATTCATCCTGCTCGCATCGAAGAAATGGTGGAAAAGGCAGAAAAGGAAGTTAACAATATCATAAAAGAAGAAGGTGAAAGAGCAACATTTGAAGTCGGCATTCACAATCTTCATCCTGAACTTGTTAAGCTTCTCGGAAGACTGAAATACAGAACTTCTTATGGACAGAACGTGCTCAATCACTCTGTAGAAGTTGCTCACCTTTCAGGTCTTATGGCGGGAGAGCTCGGACTGGATGTTAAACTTGCGAAGAGAGCAGGTCTTCTCCATGATATAGGCAAGGCTCTTGACCACGAATTTGAAGGAACACATGTAGATATCGGTATTTCTGTACTCAAGAAGTACAAGGAATCCGAAGCTGTAATAAACGGTATGGCTGCTCACCACGGTGATTATGAGCCAAAGAGCATGGAAGCTGTTATAATCGCAGCTGCAGATGCACTTTCAGCAGCAAGACCGGGAGCAAGAAGAGAAACTCTTGATGCATATATCAAGCGTCTCGAAAAGCTCGAAGAAATTGCAAACACAACACCGGGAGTCGATAAATCCTTTGCTATACAGGCAGGAAGAGAAATCAGAATCATTGCGAAACCGGAAGATGTTAATGATGAAGGAATTGCCCTTCTCGCTAGAGAAATCTCCAAAAAAATCGAATCAGAACTGGAATATCCGGGACAGATTAAGGTTAATGTTGTGAGAGAAACAAGAGCAATTGATTATGCAAAATAGTTTATAGCTGCTTGATTTTATTAAACTCCCCATTTATTATGGGGAGTTTTTGATGCTTATTGGTACTTAAGGCCGGAGGATTTTGAGGAATCCCCCTTGTAGGCTTAGAAAGAAAGTTAAAACAGAAAGTGTATATTCAAAATTAGGAGGAAGAACTAAAAGTATGGAAACCAGAATTGTGAGCGAAAAGCAGTTCTTTTACAAGAGGATGCTTACGGTTGCTTTTCCTGTAGTAATTCAAAACCTTATCAGTATCGGTCTCAATATGGCTGATACGATAATGATTGGGAAGCTGGGTGAACTGGAACTGGCTGCGGCAGGTGCTGCAAATCAGGTTTTTAACATTTTTACAACAGTCTTGTTTGGACTGTTCAGCGGAGCCGCTGTATTTGTTGCCCAGTACTGGGGAGCGAAGGACATACACAGCATCCGAAAAATTATAGGTTTTGATATAAGAGCAGGGTTAATGCTGGCACTTTTGTTTTTTGCTGCGATACAGATAAAGGCTCCTGCAATTATAGGTGTATTTGCAAGTGACAAACAGGTAATCGCTTACGGATGTGATTACATAAGAATAGTTGCATTTTCGTATATTATAACGGCGATTTCTTTTACGCTGAGTTTCAACTCCAGGTCGATACAGATTCTTAAGGCACCGACTGTTATCAGCGGTATAGCCCTCGGAATCAATGTATTTCTGAATATGATGCTGATATACGGAATCGGGCCGTTTCCTGAGCTGAGAATCAAGGGTGCAGCTTATGCGACTTTGATTGCTCGTATTATTGAACTGTGTATGCTCATATGTTATGTTTATTTTTCAAAAGACCATCCGTTTCATGCAAGACTAAGTGAACTGTTCGAAAAGGACACAAATCTTTATAAGCATATGCTCAAACTCGCTCTTCCTGTTGTTATCAGCGAAGGAGGCTGGTCTACAGGCATGGCACTTGTATTTGCAGTTTACGGACAGCTGGGCGCGTCGGCTCTTGCGGTTGTTCAGGTGGGAACCGTTACATGTCAGATGTTTCAGAGTCTCTTCTTTGGTCTTGGAAATGCCTCTGCCGTAATAATAGGTGAAACCCTCGGAATGGGAGACAAGGAGATGGCATACAAGCATACCAAAAGAATATTGGCTATTGCATGCCTATTCAATGTGATGATGGTAATCTTTGTTCTTTCAGTTACAAAGCCAATTGCAAGGCTTTACGACTTCAATGCAGAGACTACGGCGATGCTTATTCCTGCAATGACTGTATTTGCCTTCACCATGGTTCCGAGAATGTTTACTTATGTTATACAGTGCGGAATCCTAAGAGCAGGCGGGGATACTGTATTTTGCATGGTAACTGAGCTTGTGAGCAATCTGGTTATAGAACTGGGACTTGCATATGTAAGTGTAATGATACTTCACTGGCCGCTTCATATGTGCATAGCTCTGGCTTCATTTGGAAATATATTCAAGACAATTATTCAGTATATAAGATACAGAAGTAAAAAATGGATTAACATAGTAATATAGAAAACGAGGCGCAAGAATGAAAGTTTATTTGGATAACAGTGCTACTACAAGGGTATATGAGTCGGCATGCAGCAAAATGACCCGGGTCATGCTGGATAATTACGGCAATCCTTCGGCACTTCACACAATGGGAATAGATGCCGAAAAAGAACTGAAAAATGCGAGAAAAGAAATCGCAAAACAGATGGGCGCGCGAGATGACGAAATTATATTCACATCCTGCGGAACCGAAAGCGACAATACTGCAATTATAGGTGCGGCACATGCAAGAAAGCACTCAGGCAAAGAAATAATTACAACAAAGGTTGAACATCCGGCTGTTCTCGAAAGCTGTAAAAGGCTCGAACAGGAAGGGTATACAGTAAAATATGTGGGTGTTGACGACATGTGCAGAGTGGATATGGACGAGCTTAAGGCTGTAATAACGGACCAAACGACTCTTGTGAGCATTATGACTGTAAACAATGAGACTGGTACGATTATGCCAATAAACGAAATCCGAAAGCTTTGTCCGAATGCGGTTTTGCATACTGATGCCGTGCAGGCTCTCGGAAAAGTGAATCTTTCAGCTTTGAATGCGGATATGATATCCGTAAGCGGACACAAGATTCACGGCCCGAAGGGAATAGGTGCACTGTATGTAAAAAAAGGAGTTAAGCTTCCACCATTTATGGTTGGCGGCGGACAAGAAAGAGGTATGAGATCCGGGACTGAAAACATGCCGGGAATATGCGGCTTTGCCGAGGCAGCGAGACTTTCATCAGAAAACTTTGATGAGAGAGTTATCGGAATGGAGAAGGTCAGAAATTATCTTTGTCAGGGGCTGAAAGAGGGCCTTGACGATATCAGAATAAACAGTCCTGAGAACGGATGCTGCTCGGTGCTGAATGTTTCTTTTCTCGGTACGCGAGGTGAGGTTCTTCTGCATACTCTTGAACAGGACGGAATCATGGTATCCACCGGTTCTGCATGTTCATCCGGCAAAAAAGGCTTCAGCCATGTGCTTACAGCTATGGGTCTGAGCGCAAAAGAAATAGAAGGTGCAATCAGATTCAGCTTCAGTGAGTTTAATACCATTGATGAAATGGATTATGTAATAGACAAAGTTATTGCTGCTGTAACGAGATTCCGCAAATTGGGATCATTTAGATAGAAAACAGATACATGTATTTATGTATCCGGAAGCTATTATACGAGGAGATTTATTATGAACGAACAGAATATTTTCATCGTCAGATGTGGCGAAGTTGCCCTCAAAGGAATGAATAAGCCTTACTTTGAGAGAATGCTGGCGGAAAGAATCAGAAACAGACTGAGAGCAAAGGGTTTTTCACCTGTAGAGGTAAAGAGACACGAAGGCCTGATTTATGTGCGTGCCGACAAGAGTCTTGACAGTGAAGCTCTGATAAAAGAAATATCAAAGGTGTTTGGCGTGGCATCTATAAGCCCTGCAGTTGAGGCTGAAAGCAATCTTGATGCTATCGGTGAAGAGGCCGTGAGATACATGCTTGAATTAATCGAAAAGAAGGGAATCAAGACATTCAAAGTGGAAGCAAAGAGAGCTGACAAGAATTTCCCTGTGAAGTCACCTGAAATTGCACGAATCATAGGCGCAAAGGTGCTTGTGGGCTGCAAGGTTCTAAAGGTTGATGTTCACAATCCGGACTGCCATCTCTTTGTTGATGTTAGACATGACAAATCATATATGTACCAGCAGAAAATTCAGGGATTTGGAGGACTTCCTCTGGGAACTAATGGAAAAGGTCTTGTGCTCCTTTCCGGCGGAATCGACAGTCCTGTTGCTGCATGGATGATGGCAAAGAGAGGTATGATGATTGAAGCTGTACATTACCACTCATATCCGTACACATCACCGAGAGCCCAGGAAAAGGTTGAGGAGCTTGCAAGGATTGTTGCATCATATTGTGGAAGAATCAGAATGCATGTGATTAACCTGCTTCCAATCCAGGAAGAAATCGTGAAAAACTGCCCTGAAGAGGAAACTACTATTCTCGTAAGAAGATTTATGATGAAAATCGCAGAGCAGATTGCACAGAAAAACGATTGCATGATGCTGATTACAGGGGAAAACCTTGGACAGGTTGCAAGCCAGACTGCAGAAGCGCTGGTTGTAACTGACAACAGTGTTTCTATGCCGGTCATGAGACCTTTGATTGCAATGGACAAAACAGATATCATGGAAAAGGCAGAAGAAATCGGAACTTTCGAAACATCAATCCAGCCTTATGAGGACTGCTGTACTGTATTTTTGCCAAAACATCCTACAACAAAACCTCAGCTTGCGAAAATCGAAAAGTCAGAGAGCCTTCTAGATGTTGAAACTCTCGTAAAAAATGCAGTGGAATCAGAAGAAATCATTACAATAAACCCCGAATACTAAATAATTGTGTAAAAAGCACTTGCAAATTTGTCCCAAAAGTGGTTTACTATATATGTATGCTGTTATTTTTCTAACAAGCGCCATCAGGATAGACGGTTTATAATTTTCCTTCACTAAAGAAGGACCGTTATTATATTTTAAGGAGGCATATACATGAACTTTCAACTGACGAAGGAACAGGAATTCGTAAGAAAAATGGTAAGAGAATTTGCCACTAACGAAGTTGAACCATTAGCTGCAGACATTGACCAGGAACACAGATTCCCAGTAGAAACTGTAGAAAAAATGGCTAAATACGGTTTACTTGGCATCCCATTCCCTACTGAATACGGTGGAGCAGGCGGAGATCACATCTCATATGCAATCACTGTAGAAGAACTCTCAAGAGTTTGCGCTTCAACAGGCGTTATCTGCTCAGCACATACTTCACTTTGCTGCTGGCCAATCTTCAACTATGGTACAGAAGATCAGAAGAGAAAATATCTCCCTGACCTACTAGCAGGAAAGACTCTTGGTGCTTTTGGTCTTACAGAACCTAACGCAGGTACTGACGCTTCAGGCCAGCAGACAAGAGCTGAATTAGTAGACGGAAAATGGATTCTAAACGGATCAAAAGTATTCATCACTAACGGCGGATACGCTGACGTATTCGTAGTTATGGCTATGACTGACAAGAAAAAAGGAAACCACGGAATTTCAGCATTCATCGTTGAAAAGAACGACGAAGGTTTCTCAATTGGTAAAACAGAAGACAAGATGGGTATCTGTGCATCATCAACTACAGAACTTATTTTCCAGAACTGCGTAATTCCTGAAGACAGACTTCTAGGATCAGTTGGTGAAGGATTTAAGGTTGCTATGTCAACTCTTGACGGTGGACGTATCGGAATCGCTTCACAGGCTCTAGGTATCGCTCAGGGTGCATTCGACGTAACAGTTGAATACATGAACGCTAGAAAACAGTTCGGAAAGAAACTTTCACAGATGCAGGCACTTCAGTTTGAAATGGCTGATCTGAAGACTAGAATCGAAGCTGCAAGACTTCTTATTTACAAGGCTGCAGACATGAAAGACAAGCACATGAAGTACGGTGAAGCTGCTGCTATGGCTAAACTATTTGCTGCTGAAACTGCAATGAAGGTAACTACTAAGTGCGTACAGTTCCACGGTGGATACGGATACACTAAGGATTACCCTGTTGAAAGAATGATGAGAGACGCTAAGATTACTGAAATCTATGAAGGTACTTCAGAAGTTCAGAAGATGGTTATCGCAGGACAGACTTTCAAGAAATAAGATTGTAGGAGGAAATAGAAATGGCATTTAAGATTATCGTATGCGCAAAACAGGTACCAGATACTAATGTTATCAAAATCAACCCTAAAACTGGTACTCTTATCAGAGACGGCGTTCCAAGTATTCTAAACCACGACGACGCTAATGCTCTTGAAGAAGCTTTAAAGATTAAGGATAAATATCCTGATACACATATCACAGTTGTTACTATGGGACCTCCACAGGCAAACGACCTTCTGTTCGAATGTATCGCTATGGGAGCTGACGAAGGTATCTTAGTATCAGACAGAGCTGTTGGTGGATCAGATACTTGGGCTACTTCAAACACACTTGAAGCAGCAATCAGAAAGATCGGTGACTTCGACCTTATCTTCGCTGGAAGACAGGCTATCGACGGAGACACTGCTCAGGTTGGACCACAGATTGCAGAAAAATTACACCTACCTCAGGTTACTTACGTAGAAGAGTTTGAAATTGCTGATAACCTAAAAGACATCACTGTTAAGAGACAGTTAGAAGATGGTTACGAAGTAATCAAACTTCAGACTCCATGCATGCTGACAACTATCAAGGAACTTAACACTCCAAGATACATGTCAATGTCAGGAATCTTTGCAGACAAAGAAATGACTACATGGAACGCTAAGGATATCGGCGTAGACCTAACTATGGTTGGTCTGGAAGCTTCTCCAACAAACGTATTCAGATCATTCACACCTGCACCAAAGGGAAAAGGTGTTGTTCTTGAAGGAGACACAGAAAAAGAAGTTGCTGATAAACTTTTAGTTAGCCTAAAAGCTAAGCACGTAATCTAATTTAGAGGAGGAAGACAATGGCTATTAAAATTTTAAAAGAGAATTGTAAAGGTTGTACACTTTGCACAAAAGCATGTCCTTTCGGTGCTTTAAGCATGGGCAAAGAAGGAGACAAAAAGGTTGCAGTAGTAGATGAAGCAAAATGTACAAACTGTAATGCTTGTGTTTCAAAGTGTAACTTTGAAGCTATCGAATCTGCTCCTGAAGCTGAAGCTGTTGACCTAAGTGCATACAAGCACATCTGGGTATTCGCAGAACAGAGAGATGGCAAATTAATGAACGTTGCTCTTGAACTGATTGGCGAAGGTTACAGACTTGCTAAGGAAATCAGTGAAGATACACAGGTTTGCGCAGTTATCGTTGGTGACGGCGTTGACCACCTTGCAAAAGAATGTTTCGAACACGGTGCTGAAAAAGTATACCTGATTCAGGACCCACTTCTAAAGAACTTCACAACTGATGGATACACAAAAGTAATCAACGATGCTATCCAGGAATACAAGCCTGAAATCGTTCTTTACGGTGCTACTCACATTGGTAGAGACCTTGCTCCAAGAATCGCAGGAAGATGTAACACTGGTCTTACAGCTGACTGTACAAGACTTGACGTTAAGGTTTCAAGCTACATCGAATTTGCTAAGAAGAATACAACTCTTGACACTTCAAGCTTAGACCCTAACGATCCTTCAACAGGAATCAAGCAGACTCGTCCAGCTTTCGGTGGTAACCTGATGGCTACAATCATCTGCCCTAAGACAAGACCACAGATGTCAACAGTTAGACCTGGCGTAATGTCAAAGAGAGAAGCAGTTCCTGGAGCTACTGGCGAAATCGTAAATGTTAAGCCAGAAATCTCAGCAGCAGATATCAGAACTGAAATCGTAGAAATCGTTAAATCAGCTAAAGAAATGGTATCACTGACAGACGCTGACATCATCGTATCAGGTGGTAGAGGTCTTGGCGATGCTGAAGGATTCAAGATGATTGAAGAATTAGCTGAAAAAGTTGGCGGTGTTGTAGGTGCTTCCCGTGCAGCTGTAGACGCTGGATGGATTGACCACTCACACCAGGTTGGACAGACTGGTACAACTGTTAAGCCTAAAATCTACTTCGCTTGCGGTATCTCAGGTGCTATCCAGCACTTAGCAGGTATGCAGACATCAGACATCATTGTTGCCGTAAACAAGGATCCAGATGCTCCAATTTTCGAAGTTGCAGACTACGGAATCGTTGGCGACCTTTACAAGGTAATCCCAGCTCTTATCGAAGAATGGGACAAAGCTGATGACCTTTTCGAAGCTTCAGAAAAATAAGCAAAGCTAATAAAAAATAGATTTTTAAGAGACGGATTTAACCCCGTCTCTTTTTTATGCAAAATAGAGATATATAAGAGGCAGTAAACTTTGCTCATTCATTTTCAGTTCATTAATTACAAAAAAATATTATTTTATTGTCTTGAAATTCTAAGTATATATTCGTAAAATATATCTATAATGCTTTTTATTTGGAGGACGTTTATGACATTAAATGAAAATATGAAAAACTTTTATATAAAGATGCTGCGGGTAGGAATACCTATAGTATTCCAGAATCTTATAAGTCTTGGTCTTAATCTTGTAGACACACTTATGATAGGAATGCTCGGAGAAAATGAACTGGCAGCGGTTGGAGCTGCCAATCAGGTGTATTTTATATTTACGGTTTCTTTGTTTGGCCTTTACAGCGGAGCTGCTGTTTTCACAGCGCAGTTCTGGGGAGCCAGAGATATAAAGGGTGTTCAGAAAATGCTAGGATTTGATTACGCTGTCGGATTTGTATTTTCAATAGCAGTATCTGCACTCGCATTTATCTTTGCTCCGAATATAATTGACATATTTACAGATGACAGCGCTGTGGTTGACCTCGGAGTGTCATATATAAGAATCGCAAGTATTTCTTATACATTTTCAGCAATGACTTTTGCTGTGGCATATAATTCAAGAGCTATTCAAAATCTTGTAGTTCCTACAACTATCAATGCCTGTGCTCTCGGAGTCAACGCAATTTTAAATTACATATTCATATTCGGCAAATTGGGATTTCCTGCTATGGGAGTAAAAGGTGCTGCTGTAGCGACTCTTACCGCGCGAATTCTGGAATTTTCGGCCATGATGATATTCATTTATACAAGAAAAGAGCATCCTTTCAAGACAAACTTGCGCAATCTATTTGGATTCAACAGAGCTATGTTTACAAAAGTAATGAAAACAGCTATGCCGGTTGTGATGACGGAATGTTGTTGGGCTGTTTCTGTTGCACTTATCTTTGCGGCATATGGGATGCTGGGAACTTCAGCCCTCGCTGTTGCACAGGTTTCAAATGTAATTTCGGAACTGACGCAGTCAATATATTTTGGTGTAGGTAATGCAACAGCTATGATTATAGGAGAAGTGTTGGGACAGGGAAACAAAGACCTTGCTTACAGATACGGCAAGAGCTCAATAAGAATAGTAATGTTTCTGAATGTAATTATGACTGTATTTATGATTGCAATTGCAAGTCCTGTTGCAGGCATATACAATTTCAATGCTTCCACAACAGAACTCCTCATAAAAGCTATAATGGTTATGGGAATTATGCTTACACCTAGAATGCTCGGTTATATATATCTTGTAGGGATACTCAGAGCCGGCGGAGATACCGTCTTCTCAATGATAGTTGAACTGGTTTGCAATGTGTTGGTAAATCTGCCTCTGGCATACTTCTCTGTACTTGTTCTCCACGTTGATTTGCCGGTTGCCATCATGATTGTTGAGTGTGGAAACATTGTGAGAATCATTGCATCGCACTACAGATATAAGAGCAAAAAATGGATAAATATAGTCACAACGGACTGATTTTCGATTTCGCAGTATCTACAGATACTGCGAAATTTTTTCTTTGATTATGTCTATTGGAAAACCAACAACTGTATCGAAGCTTCCTTCAATGTGATCAATGTGCTTTGAGAAGACGCCTTGAATTGCGTATGCACCTGCTTTGTCATAGGGTTCATCTGTGTCAAGGTATTCTTCCAGCTCACTAAGGGAAAACTCCTTGCAGAATACCTTGGTTGTATCACAAAAAACTTCTCTTACCGGCATGCCGGCTTTTATGATTGCAACGCCTGTTGAAACATAGTGGCTGCGCCCTCTGAGGCTCAGAAGCATTTCTCGTGCCTCTTTTCGACCTGCAGGCTTTCCAAGGATTTTATCGGCGTGAACAACGGTGTCTGCCGCAATAATCAGGCTTCCAGCATATTGTGGAGAGTGTTGAAGGAGTTCTTGTTCCGTATGGAGCGCCTTTTTCAGTGCGAGGAACATTACAGCGTCCTGTGCGCCGGAGTTTTGCGGAATAGTCTCATCTATGTCAGCGGGCATAATTTTGGGTGTAAAACCGTGTTTTTTCATCATATTAATTCTTCTTGGCGAAGAGGATGCTAGTATAATTTCTGTCATTTGGTATCCTTTCTTTGTGTCTTATGGATTTCTTTGGCAGCAACCGCGGGCACAAACTACAAAATCTATCTGCCAAAACGATTATAGCACATATTTATGCTACTGATATGCAAATTTGTTTATGCAATTTGAACCTTATGTGATATACTAATAGTATTAATGTTTAGGAGGCGTTTTATGTACGAGAAGCGAGGCATAACAGTAAAAACTGTTATAACAATAATAATTGTAGTGCTGACTGTGGGCTTGTTCTTTGCAACTTCAATGATGACAGAAACTACAGCGTCATGTACTGATGTCAGAGAAGAGAATGGTAAAACTGTTGTTGTAAGTTATCTGCTCAACGAAGAAGGCAAAGTGCAGAAGGACAAGAAGGTAGAATTCGTCACAGGCACTGATTCTGCTGAATTTGAAAAGGGAACAAGATTCTATGCCTACCACTATGGCAAGATAAAAGAAGACAAACCTGTCAAAACGGTTCATATAACAATAGACAAAGAAGGCAAACTGGACTAGGTAACTCAGCTTGAGAAACAAAAAGAAGAGGACTGCAGATTCGCAATTAAAAGCGGAAATGCAGTCCTAATGTTTTGATAGATAAATTAACCGATAATTACAAAGTCGCTGTAAAATCCCGGAATCGGGCAGCAGATGTTTTGCAGCGGCTTATTTTGTTCTTACTTTTGCAATACTTGTCAAAGCAGTTACCAGAGCTGCTACACTTACAACGAGACTTGTGATACTTACTACTAATGATGCTACTTTCATAATAATTTCGTGCCTTAGCTATCAATAGCGGGTAGCTATGGGGCTAGAGACACATACCTCCTTTTCTTAAGTTACTTACATTGTCTTACATTTCACAATAAAAATCAAGCCTGTAGAGCTTTTTTCACGAACATTTTATACACTTTGTAACTATATTATGGTATCATGTATAAGGCTCTAAAAAAGATTGCATAAACTTAACATATGCACCCATAACTCAGAGGATAGAGTGGCGTACTCCGAATGCGCTGGTCATGGGTTCGATTCCCATTGGGTGCACCAGGTTATAAGGCCTTGTAGTTGTTGTATTTTCAACAGTTGCAAGGTGTTTTGTTTTTTGATAAAGAAGATGCGCCAATGGTTCATTCTTCGTTGCAAAAAGATAAATCTCATGATATACTTCAATAAACTAAAGTGAATCCGACGCAAAAGAGAAAGTGAGGATAAAACTAAGGTGCATAAGAAAAAGAAAAAACAACTGCCGGCTATGCTTTTTGTTATTCCAGTAATTATTACGGCGTATTCCTGCCGAATGCTTGCAATGCTTGATATTGGCGGAGGGATTTTCAGTCTTGTTCGTGCAATGATTTATCTTGCGTTGTTTGACATTTGGATTGTAAGGGTAAAACGTAGCGTTCAGCAAAAAGCCATACAGAGATATTTGTTTATTGCCGGTGGAATGATGGTATTTTGGATTTTTGTACGTACTATAAAATATGAGTTTGAGCTACCGCCAACTGCGATTAGACTTTGTTGGTACATGTATTACCTGCCTATGCTGACAATTCCGCTTATGGGTCTTTTGACGGCTATTACAATAGGAAAACTAGAAAGTAGACAGTTAGGCCGTAAGGCAGCTGTGCTGTGCATCGTTACGGGGATACTTTTACTCGCTGTTTTGACAAATGATTTTCATCAGCTTGTATTTACTTTTCCTGAGGATGTGCCTTCTTTTCAGCGTTTAGACAAGAATTACGGATATAATTTTCTCTATTTTATTATCTTTGGATGGATAGGATTTTGCGGTCTGGCAGCTCTTGTAATAATGTGGAAAAAATGTAAAATTCCAAATACGAAAAAGCATCTGCTTAAGCCGTTGATACCTACAGGACTGTCAATGGGGTACAGTGCGATTTATTTGACCGGATTTTCCTGGCTTACTTTCTGGTTTGGAGATCTTCCTGTTACGCAGAGTTTGCTTTTTGTTGCTACATACGAGGCTTGCTTTTCCTGCGGACTTATTCCTACCAACGCCAGATATATCGATTTGTTTGAAGCATCATCGGAATCATCTGCGCAGATTACTGACCGTGATTTTAATATTCGTTACAAAGCAAGCGATGCTCAGGCTGTAACAAAGGAACTTATGGCTCTTGCCATTAATGAACCTTTTCCGTTGGACAATGGAAGAGTTTTACACACTATGCCTATACACGGAGGTTACGCTGTCTGGACTGAGGATAACAGTGAACTTATAGCTCTGCAGGAGTTGAAGGAAGAATGGCAGGAACGAAACGCTTTGCTGCAGTCTGAATATTTATTGGAAGAGAAACGCCGCAAAATACTGGAACAAAACAGACTCTATGATATCTTGCAGGCGGTTACCCAAAAGCAGATAGACAAAATTGCACTTCTGATGAAGGAATACCAGTCAACGGAAAAAAACTCTGAAGAAAGCAGAAGAATTCTTGCAAAGGTTGCCGTGTTGTGCAGTTTTCTCAAACGTCGTAAACATCTGGCTCTTATTGCTGACAGAGAATATGCTGTTACACGTACAGAACTGAAGCTGGCATTTTCAGAATCTCTGCGCACACTCAATCTGCTTGGGGTCGAAAGCAGCCTGTTTATTGATACCGAAAAACAGCTTGATGGTGAGGATGCAAGCAAGGTTTATGACTTTTTCGAGGATGTGCTTGAAATGTGCATTGATAGCCTGCACACAATTGATGTTCGTATTGTTAGACGCCATGACGGACTTCGAATTGCAGTTACAGTGGAATGTGATACTGATCTCTCAAAGCTGTACGCTGAATATCCGGAGGCTGAATTTGATAACTACGACGGAGAACAGACCTGTCTGCTGCAAATAGGAACAGGAGGTGAGGAGTGATGAGTGCGTTTGAGAATCTCACAGAATATAGTAAGACATTCCTTATAGTTCTTATGTTTATTGCCTTTGTTGGTGAACAGGGTCTGTTTGTATTTAAACTTGGAAACATGGCGCCGCTAAAAAACTGTCTGCGTTGCGGAGTTTTTCTGGTTGTGAACGCTTTTTTGTTGCTTTCAATGGCACAGAAAAAAGCACTTTGCTTTACGGTAGCTACGGTGTTTGCTTTGCCTTGGTCTGTTATTGCCGCTTGGGTTGCACTTTCTGGTTTGCACATCTGTACAGCTTTTTATCATGAACGATTGCGTGCCGACAATACACTGTCAAAGAATTCTATTCAGGAAGGAACTGACGATATACCTATGGGACTTTGTTTTTCGGATCCGAAAGGGCGCATAGTTTTGATAAACAAAAAGATGCGAGAGCTTGCAGGAGAAGTTTTCGGGTTTTACCCACAGATGACAAGCGAGATGAAAGAAGCTCTGTTAAAGCAGGGAAAAGCTCAGGTTCTGAATGGCGACTGCGTAAACATAGGTGAAAGGATTTATCATTTTCGAATCTGCCCTATTACTGTTAACGGTGAAGAGGGATGGAAACAGATAATGGCATATGATGTTACCCAGCAGCAAAGAGTCAACGAAGAACTGCTCATCGAGACTGAGAAACTGGAAAAAATCAACAGGAAAATTCGTAAAATGTATGCGCGAATGAGCGATGATATACGTGAAAAAGAAAGTTTGGCGCTTAAAGTGTATGTTCATGACACTATTGGAAGAAGCATCCTAACTGTACAGGACATTATGGAAAATGGCGACGAAACCGAACAGAAGGTACAGGCACTGCGAGAGGCTATAGGTGTGCTTTCAAGCAATCGCACTACCTTTGCGGGAACTCTGGAAGAAGTTATTCAGACTGCTGCGAAGATGGGCGTTAACGTTGATAAAAGAGGATATATTCCAAGAGATACAATTGCTGAAACTCTTACAGCGGCGGCTGTGCGGGAATGTGTTACTAACTGCATTAAACATGCAAAGGGAAACGAAATCACAGTCAAGGCAGAGGTCCTGGAAGTTATTTATCGTATAACCGTTACAAATAACGGTGAAAAGCCAAAGGAAAAAATAGTTGAGAGTGGCGGGCTTTTGTCTTTGCGTCGTAGCGTGGAAGCCAGCGGAGGTGAGATGAGTATATCTCATTATCCATCATTTTGCCTTGTACTAAACATACCGAAAAAGGGGGTAGAAGACTATGATTAATACTATACTTGCAGAAGACGATTTATATATACAGAAATATTTTACAGACTTTCTGACATCTAAAGAAGATTTTTACATTGTGGGAACTGTGAGGGATGCTTTCGAAGCAGAAAAACTTTGCTCTGAGAATGTAGATTTGGTTCTCATGGATGTGATGACATTGCATAAACATTCAGGTCTGGCAGCGGGCAGACGCATAAAAAAAGCCTACCCAAATATAAAAGTAGTTATTGTGACATCTCTTGTGGATCCCGATGTGCTGGCACAGGCAAGAAGTGGCTGTGCCGATAGTCTCTGGTACAAAGATCACGGTACAGTAAAGCTCAGTGAGGTAATTCGAGAAACTCTTGCCGGAAAACATATCTTTCCGGAGGAATCTCCTTCTGTAGAAATGAAAAAGACTTTTTCTGAAAGCTTTTCTCCGATACAGATTGAGATACTTCGTGCATTTATTCACGGAGACACCTATAAGGAAATAGCCGAAAAGTTTAACCTTTCGGCAAGCGGAGTCCGCTGGAACATTGCGGAAATGATTCGTCTGGGTGAATTCAAAAACAAAGAAGAGCTTATAAACACTGCCATAGAAAATAAGCTGGTTGTGGTTACCCTTGAAGATGACGAGGAGGAATAAAATCGGACGACAAAGCCTTGATTGAGTATTCAGAATTAAGCAACATCAAAAAACTCAAAAAAGGGTATGTCAAGGGATTCTGAAAATGTCCCGAAAATTTTTAAACATTAGCACCGGTTT
>CALHKP010000083.1 GCA_938034165.1 uncultured Clostridia bacterium
GGAGAAGATGTGCCGGAGGATTTATTGGAAGTGATTCGGCTTATCACAATAACAAGGTCTATCAGATATGAAGAATAAAGAGACAAGAAGATTTAAGATAAGATATATCGTTTTTGGATTATTAGGTGTTATGGCTTTAGCGGCACTTGTATTTATGCGTTTTGGAGGTTTTGGCACAGGAGAAAATGTGAATCCAGAAGAGTTTTTAGCTTATGCTGAACCCGTTGAAAATATAACTGTGCCTGAAAGTGCAAAAATAATTGCATTGGGAGAAGCTACTCACGGAAATGCAGAATTTCAGCAGTTGAAGCTGGAAGTGTTCAAGCTGATGGTAAAAAATAATGGTGTTAGGGCGTTTGCCCTTGAAGGTGACTACGGCGGTTGCGAGCAGGTAAACCGATATATACACGGCGGTGAGGGGACAGCACAGGAAGCAGCCGCAGCGATTGGATTTTCCATTTATAGAACGGAAGAGATGGCAGAACTTATCTCCTATATGCGCCAGTACAATGAAAGTGCATTGGAAGGCGAAGACCTTCGCTTTTACGGTTTTGATATGCAGAGGCTTTCTTACAGCATGAGGTTTTTGAAAGAATCCTGCAAAGAACTGGAAGTGGACACAACAAACTTGCAGAAACTTGTGGAAGGTAAAAACTGGAGCAGTGAATGCGATTTATCTACTCGAACTGAAACCCTTACACAAGTGAAGAAAGAATTGGAAAGCAAGAACGGTTCGGAAAATGCAATTCACTTTGTAGATATTTTAATGCAGCATTCCGAGCTTCAAACTCTGACAAATGATGATGGTGCTACATTAAGAGATCAATTTATGGCAGAAAATGTACAGTGGATTTTACAGCAGGAGCAGCGAAATGGGCATGAAAAAATCTTTGTGACAGGTCACAACAGCCATGTCGCAAAATGGGGCAGTTTTGACTCGATGGGTAAACTTCTTTCCAAGGACGCAGCAAACGGTTACTATGTCATTGGTACCGATTTTTATAAAACCCATTGCAATATGCCGACCCGTTCGCTTGAAAAGCGTACAATTCAGGTGTTTTATTCCCATGACCCTTTAGCAAAGGCGGCAAAACTGGCGGGATTTGATATTTGTTGGTTGGATTTTACTAAAGTCCCGGAAAATTCTGAACTGGGTAGGCAGGCTTCTGAATACACCTATATGGGAACACTTGGAGAAAGCTACTCAATCATTATGCGACTTCTTCCTCCAAGTTATCGAATGTTTCAACCTCCTGCGGAGCTTTATGATAGTATGATATTTGTAACGGATGCGAACCCTACAAAAATATTAGAAGAATAACGTATGCAAAACTTCCTGTTTTTGAAACTGGAAAATCGGAAGCTGAGGAGATAGACTATTGAGAACATATGAGAATAAAGACGAACTTAAAAACGAGATAAATAAAAGCTTTGCAAAATATATTTCAGAATTTAATGATATTCCGGAGCATTTAAAAGATAAGAGAATTGATG
>CALHKP010000084.1 GCA_938034165.1 uncultured Clostridia bacterium
TATGCTCCTGAAGGTTATGTCCCTCACCTGGGATGTAGCTTGTTACTTCGATTCCATTGGAAAGACGTACTCTGGCGATCTTTCTAAGAGCTGAGTTCGGCTTCTTAGGAGTAGCTGTCTTAACTGCAGTACAAACACCTCTCTTCTGCGGAGCACTCTTGTCGGTAGACTTCTTCTTTAAGGAGTTATATCCCTTCTGAAGTGCCGGAGCAGTAGACTTCTTCTGCAGAGTCTGTCTTCCTTTTCTAACTAACTGATTAAATGTAGGCATCCGTTTCACCTCCTGCGGAAATTAAAAACATTATAATGTAATGAATCATGCAAGCCCGGTTGTTGGACAGCATTTTGCTTCCAAGGCCACATGCCTTTAAATTATATATCCTTTATATTTTTCTGTCAATAGGAAATTCAAGTTTTTACACATTTTTATCAACATTTTGTCACTGTTCATGTAACAAAAGCCCTTCGGTGCAATATTGGCTTATCTAAAAAAAGCTGCCCCGACAGCATTGCCACCGGAACAGCTTTTTTTATATTTTATTTTGCATCAGAATCATCTGATTTAGAAAATGCCTTTAAATATTCCTCATCGAAATCATCTGTGTCTATATCTGCATCTGTATCATCATCATCATCTGCAAATGCTTCCTCAGCTGCCTTTACAGCCTCGTCTGCATCATCAGACTCATCAAAATCCTCAGAAAGCTCGATAGTATCATCACCTGCAGTCTCAGTCTCATCATCAGAGAAATCAACAATATCAGACTGCTGATAATCTGTATTGAGTTCCAGATTGCGATAACGCTTCATACCAGTACCTACTGGAAGCAGCTTACCGATGATAACATTTTCCTTCATACCAAGCAGCGGGTCAACCTTGCCATTGATAGCTGCATCGGTCAGAGCCTTTGTAGTCTCCTGGAAGGATGCTGCTGACAGGAAGGAGTTTGTTGCAAGAGATGCCTTTGTGATACCAAGCATAATCTGCTTTCCTTCTGCTGGCTCCTTACCTTCCTCGACAAGCTTCTCGTTCATATCGTCAAAATCAAGAACATCCATAGATACTCCTGGAAGAACATCGGCATCTCCGCTTCTCTCGATACGGATCTTCTTTAACATCTGACGAACAATTACTTCGATATGCTTATCGTTGATCTCAACACCCTGCAGACGATATACACGCTGAACTTCCTGAAGCATGTAATCCTGTACGGCACGAACACCCTGAATACGCAGGATATCATGCGGGTTGATGCTACCTTCTGTCAGAGGATCACCGGCATTTATTACCTTGC
>CALHKP010000085.1 GCA_938034165.1 uncultured Clostridia bacterium
GAAACCGGTGCTAATGTTTAAAAATTTTCGGGACATTTTCAGAATCCCTTGACACCCCCGAGCTCGTGTCAAAAGATTTTCGTGAGTCGCCAAAACCCATCAACCAAGCCAGTTCGAGCTATCTGGACTCTGTTGTTTTCATGGAGCCTTTTGTATAATCCACAGTGTACCACCATACAATTTTTTCGCCACCCTCAAGGGTATACTTAGAAGCGCCGTAATCCGGAGTTTCTCCGTTTACAAAATAGTTCCATCCGCTTCTCTTTCCGGCATCGAATTCGTACAGATAGTTTATGCCTTCGACATAGTAAGACTCATATATAGGTGTATAAGAATATTCCACCTGAATATTATTTTCCTTGCATGCCTTATCAAGAATATCAAAGACAGTGGTTTTTCCATCCACACTATATTCGGTTTCTTTGAGAATTACTCCGTCCTTTGGAATGTAGCCCTCAAGCTCAGGCTTTTTCAAAAGCGACATATTCTCAGAGAGCTCGTCACATCTAATTTCGATAGTGACTTTGTTTTTGCCCGTAATCTTCTTTACGGCCATATTTACGCCTTCGATTTTTGTAGAGGCCAGAAGGCCTGCAATTATCAGTATCGCCAGTACAAAAACCGCAATGCGCCTTTTCTTTTTGTCTTTAATTTTTTTGTTGAAATCCTGATCCATAATTATTTCCTCATTATTTGTATATTCCGTATTTAATTTTGATTCTCTCGATTTTTTTTATCATATTGTCTCCCAACAAAAATACGCAAATTGCTGCCGTCGTCGCATGCATAAAGTCATAGGGAGCACCCGTTATGTATAGCGCCCTCAAGGCACTGAAACTGAAGCCCGTACCTGTTTTCATGTTGAGTGACATAAGAAGCTTTGCTGCGTTCATTATGCCGCCGTAAATTACAAATACAGTAAAAAACGTAAACAGCGACAATGTCAGTCCGTCTACAGGAAGCCTCTTCCTCTGAACTAGAACACCTGCCAGAAGACCTATAAAACCGAAAACATAAAGCCTCCAACCAATGAAGCTCTCATCAGTTCCCGGATATATCAGAAAACTGATGTATGCTGCCGCAAAGGCAAAGAGCATAGTGAAAACCGGTCCCAAAACCATTCTGAAATGTCTGGAATTGATTTTGTCAACATCCATGCTGCCCTTGTTAAATGCAAGGCCTGCCAGAAAGCCCAAAAGGCCCCAGCAAAACATCTGCCACGGAGTCCATGGACCCTGACCCATATAAAAGTTACAGATAAATCTAGACAGTGCGCCAATCAAAAATCCTGCTTCCGGTCCTAGGGAAATCCCTGATATTATAACCATTGCCGTACCAATCTGGATGGGCAATATTATATGAAAAAACGTATGCGTTGCCACAGTCAGAGCGCACATCATGGCAAGAAGGACAATTTCTCTGGCCTTCGGCTTTCGCTGCTCAAATACCATGAAAAACGGCGCCATTGTCATGGTCAGAATCACCATGCTCAGCGGCATATACCATGTCTTCGGCAGAAAAAATATTCCTAAAGCTCCCACAACCGGAATACCCAGAAGGATAATAAATGCTGAAACCTTCATTCTTTTTTTCTGTGCCGCCTGTCCCTGTGTCATTGTCTTTTGGGAGTTTACAGTGTTTTCTCTAGCCAATCCTGCACCTCCTCGCAAGTAACCAGTTTAGGGTTATACTTTCTGACAATCTGGTTTGCCGTGGTCGTGTAGAAGCTGTTTCCGGCAAAGAATAACTTTGGTTCCTCATCGGAAACGATTTCACCGTCAAAGAACATGGAGCATCTGTCACTGTATGATGCACAAAACTCGATATCATGGCTTACCATGAATATTGTTACGCCGTTGTCCACAAATTTTCTCAAAATCTTTGCAAGAGTCATCTTAAAAAACGGATCCAACCCTTTGGTTGGCTCATCCATCAGAAGAACCTTAGGCTCCAAAAGCAAAATCTTTCCTATTGCAAGTCTCTGCTGCTCACCACCGGAAAGGTCATATGGATTTGATTTTCTGAGGTGCTCTATTTCCATAAGCTTCAGCATATCCTCTACTTTGGATATCTTTTCCTCGTCGTTGTAATCCATAGGATCAACCCCTTCAAAAAGTTCTTCTTCAACTGTTATTTCTGTAAATACAGCCTGTGGATTCTGCGGAACCATGGCAAGGCATCTGTCAAAGAGACGTTTTTCGGCCTTCTTTTCGACTTTTATTCCATCTACGGTTATTCCACCTCTCTGAGGAGTCAGAATTCCGCAAATGGCCTTCAGAGTGGTACTCTTTCCGCTTCCGTTTCCTCCCAGAAGACAGTGCCACTCACCCCTCTTGACATCAAGTGAAAGTCCCCGAAGCACATCACTGCTTTCTCTATCATATCTGAACCAGAGATCCTTCATGCTGATTGCACATTCCTCCGAATCACGGTTTCGCTTAGAAAAAATCCCGCTCTTTTCTTTTTTTGGTTCTATATCAAAATCCTCTTCCTTCGGAGTATAATCCTTCAGAAGCTCATCTATTGCAATTCTTCCCTCTCTTATAGTCAGAGGGCTCTTGTCTTCTTCCGAAAAAGGCTGAAGAATTCTCGTAACCGAAGGGAGCCCGTAAAACATAGGATGAGGTTCTTGTCCGTCTTTTCCTGCCAGCACATATCCGGTTTTTTCCGGAGTGTCAAAGGATATAACCTTTCCTTTATCCATTACGATTACTCTGTCTGCCATAGGAAACACTTCCTCCAGCCTGTGCTCTGAAATAATTACAGTAGTCCCCAAATCTCTGTTAATCTTATATACAGTCTGCAAAAAATCAGAAGCCGCAATAGGGTCAAGCTGCGATGCAGGCTCATCAAGAATCAAAACCTCCGGCTGCATAGCCATTACCGACGCCAAATTCAGGAGCTGTTTCTGTCCTCCCGACAAAGTGCAGACATCTTTTCTGAACCATGTCTGTATGCCAAAATAACTGGTCATTTCAGCTACTCTTCTTTTGATTGTTTTTACGGAAAGTCCCAGATTTTCAAGCCCGAAGGCAAGCTCATGCCATACCTTATCTGTCACAAGCTGGTTGTCCGGATTCTGCTGAACAAATCCCAACTCTGTTGCGCTTGTTCTGTCATCAAGAGTTTCTATATTCTGCTCGTTATAATAAACTGCGCCTTCTCTGTTTCCGTAAGGCATCAGATTCTTCTTGAGATGTCTTAGCAGAGTACTTTTGCCGCAGCCGCTTTTGCCGCAGACTACTATAAACTCCGAAGGCTTAATTTCCAGGCTTATGTCCTCTATAGCCGGTTTCTCTGACAAAGGATATGTAAATGTTAAATTGTTGAATGTAATTTTTCCCATCTGTACTCCCCGATAATATCAATAACTATTGGCATAACCGCCAGCATAATATACGAAATCAAAGTCACCATTTGAGGCAAACTTATCTGCGGAAATATAATTTTCGGATAAAAGACCATACCGCCGTAGCCGTTAAAACATCCGATAACAGCTGCAATTCCAAATATGAGAATGTATGCAGTTGCCAAAACATCTCTTTTCTCAAACTTAAACAGATGAAAACTGCTTCTACCTTTGAGGCCATAACCTCTCGATGCCATGGAATCTGCACTCTCAATAGAGGCTTCAAGAGACCATGCAACAAGTATGGACACTTCCTTCGAAATCTGGCGAATCTTTGGAATCGTGCCTTTTATGTTGCCTTTCCCCATACATTTCTGACCCGTGTCAATCTCGTCAAACCTATTCTTAAGCAAAGGCATGAATCTGAAAATCATAGAAATTACAAGTCCTATAACCGGTGCTGCTTTGCCGAAAAGATAAATAATTTTGTCTCCCGACATAATCACCGTGAAGCTCTTAAACCAGATAAGTACGGCAGTCAGCATAAATGCCGCCGCAATTCCGTAAAACAATGCCTCCAGGGTTATTCTGTTAGAATTTATGTAAAAGAGTACTGACTCTCCGTTGTGGGTAAAGAACATATTGATAAGAGCCATGGTAATAACTATCATGACAGTAAGTCTCAGGTTTTGTCTGATATCCTTCGGCCCATTCAAAATATATGAATATGCAAACGAAAGACTGAATCCCACGCACAGAAACAAAGGAGACATCGAAAACATAGTAATCCCTATAGTAAACAGATAATATAAAAGATTCACCCCAGGGTGATATGTGTAAAATGTGCCGCTTTGGCCCAGTCCTCTATCATTCATTTAAGTTTTTTCCTCTTTATGTTATGTTTTACATTCCTTGAATCTTGTTTGATTCCCAGCTGATATAAAGTGTTTGTCCATGAGCTGCATGCCGTAATCAGCCTCTTTCTCATGTCTGCATCCAGTTCTTCTTTTTCCGGTATGTGTCCTGATTCGTCTATCATAGCCTTAAGGCTGTTAAGGTCTGTCTGCACCTCTTCGCTTGGATTTAGAAGCTTGAAATAGCAATTTCTCAAGTTCTCGCTGTGATGAACCCTGTTATTTTCTCTTCTCGGTCCAAGATAATACATACCAAAAGGCTTCATTCTCATTATAGGTTCAATTCCTATCTGATAAAGCACATTTCTCCAAGTGCCACACTTCTGAAGCAGCGGCAGCTTGATTTCTTCTTCTATCTCATTGTGCATAGGAGCTCTTCCGAGTCTCAAAGCCTCTTCCTTTACCTTATTCAGTAGCACCTGATATTCCGGCTCCAAATCATCAATCTTGTAAACCGTATCCCCCGAAAGATCTTCCGGAGTAATTCCTGCAGCTACAAGAGCATCACCCCAGGTGTAATAGAATTTCTTGAGTTTCTTTGCCAAATCAGGAACATGTCTCGGATGAGGAATACGTCCCGCATCAAGTGTCACCTTTCTGAGCTCTTTGAGAGCTTCTTCTCTGATTTCATCGCCCTTTTCCTTCTGCTCAAAAGTCATTCCACCACTTCCTGCAGATCTTGCAAGCCCCGCTTCTTTCAAAGCATATGGCCACTTCTTGAATCTCAACTTGAGATAATCACGCAAAACCCAGAGTACTTCGCCCTGAGAAGGTGAATGTCCGATTTCGTCTGCTGCAATCTTCAGCAAAGCAATCAGTTCTTCGTTTGAAAAACTCTTGTAAACGAGTTTTCCCACATTAGTATGCAGAGAAAAATTCTTGTAAACTTGCGAATTCTTGTCATCTTTTCCTTCTTTTGCCGCTTCTATATCTCCTGCCGTATCTCTTACGACTTTTGCAAACTGCTTCTTCAGCAGAATTTTTTCTTTTTCTGTTATTGTCATCTTGCCCATCTATCTACTCTCCAAAAAACAAAAAGACCGCGAACAAAACTGTTCACAGCCCGAATTTACTGTCTTAACACAAAACTCCCACTCCGCCAAATAGCAATGTGGTTATATAAAAATATGCATGTCTTCTGGCTTATGCTTATCTGATACAATTGCTACCCGAAAAATCGTCTCAGTGTATCAAGCACTCACAGTGGCGGAGCCGCGCAGGACTCTAACCTGCTTCCATCTTAGCCGCATTGACATATGCGGAACACAATATATGCACTTGTTCAACAACATAATATTTTACTTCAATTATTAAGTTACGTCAAGATTTCCCCACAAAATCATGCTATAATAAACAATAATTATACTATATAGTGTGTAAAAAGATTTAACAGGAGGAAAAAATGGCAGAAAGAAAAAATATGTGGCCCGAATTCTGCGACGCCGGACATGCTGAGCTGAACAGAATCTGCGAAGGCTACAAAAAATTCATATCAGAAGCAAAAACAGAACGACTCTGTGTCGAAAAATCAATCGAAATGGCAAAGCGACATGGCTTTGTTGACCTAAACGAAAATATAAAAAGTGACAAACCACTTTCCGCAGGAGATAAATTCTACTGTGAATTCATGAACAAGGCAATCATCCTAGGAGTTATGGGAACTGAGCCTCTAGAAAACGGAATGAATATCCTGGGAGCTCACATTGACTCACCGAGACTTGACCTGAAGCAGAATCCAATATACGAATCAGACGACCTTGTATATTTGGATACTCACTACTACGGAGGAATCAAAAAATATCAATGGGTTACAATTCCTCTTGCCCTTTACGGCGTAGTAGTAAAAAAAGACGGAACCGTAATCAACGTTGCAATAGGAGACAAAGAAGATGATCCTGTTTTCTGTATTTCAGATCTTCTCGTGCATCTTTCAGCAAACCAGTTAACCAAGAAAGCATCAGTTGTAGTCGAAGCTGAAGCTCTCGATGTGCTGTTTGCAAGTCAGGTAGTAAAATCAGAAGAAAAAGACAACGTAAAAGACAATGTTCTTAAAATTCTTCTGGATAATTACAATATAGAAGAAGAGGACTTCCTCTCAGCCGAAATAGAAGTTGTCCCTGCCGGAAAAGCAAGAGATCTGGGAATTGACAGAAGCATGATAATCGGATACGGTCAGGATGACAGAGTATGCGCATATACTTCACTTCTTGCAATCCTAGATGTGGAAAAACCACAGCGCACATCACTTTGCGTGCTGGTAGACAAAGAAGAAATAGGAAGCGTCGGAGCAACAGGAATGCAGTCAAGATTCTTCGAAGATACTGTTGCGGAAATTCTGAATCTCAGCGAAAACTATTCAGATATTCTGCTTAGAAGAACCCTCAGAAACTCATACATGCTTTCATCAGATGTAAGCGCAGCCTTTGACCCTAACTACAGCTCAGTATTTGAAAAGAAAAACGCAGCTTTCTTTGGACGTGGAATCGTATTCAACAAATACACAGGAGCAAGAGGAAAATCAGGCTCAAATGATGCAAATCCTGAGTACATCGCCAAAATTCGCAAAATCTTAGACGACGCCGAAGTAGGATTTCAGACAGCTGAACTGGGAAAGGTTGACGAAGGTGGCGGCGGAACTATCGCATACATCCTTGCAAACTACGGCATGAACGTAATCGACAGCGGCATCGCCGTAATGAGCATGCACGCACCATGGGAAATCACAAGCAAAGCTGATATCTATCAGGGCTACAGATGCTACTGTGAATTTCTCAAGAACATGAAATAAAACGCACAATTATGCATAAAAGACCTGCGAAAATCGCAGGTCTTTTGCTTTGCCCATAGGCTTTGGTTTATATTGGTACACTTTCTATTTTGTTTTTTCTAGTCGTTCTTTACAGACTCCTCGAACTCTCTTCTGATTTCCTTCAGAAGTTCAGGTGTTGTAAGAATATCTCTTCCTGTCATTGCCATTGCGGAAACATTCAGTCTCAGCGAATTATATGCAGGATCTCTAAGAGTTGCTTCTCTGAACTCATCTGTATGAGTTGAATAGAATTCACCTTCATCCATAATATTAAATGATGGATGAATTGTAGGACATACATGGCTCACATCACCAACATCTGTAGAACCATCTGCATCTCCCGCTTCACGAATTTCAGTGATGCCCATTTTCTGCCAGTTTCTTGTCAGGCAGTCCTGAAGAGCATGATTTGTTATCAGGTTATCGTTTCCTGCCTCAAAGTGTGAAACTTCAAGTTCCGCACCTGCTGCAAGAGCTCCTGCCTTTGCGCAGTTTACAACCTTTTCGCATAGTTCATCCAAATATGAGCTGCTTGTTGCTCTTACATAAAAATCAGCTTCTGCGAGGTCAGGAATTGTATTGATTGAGTCTCCGCCCTTTGTTATAATTCCGTGAATTCTTGCTGAAGGTTTAATCTGCTGTCTCAGCAGTCCAATATTGTTAAACATTGAAATACATGCATCCAGAGCGTTGATTCCTGTATCAGGTACTGCAGCAGCATGAGCTGATTTTCCCTTGAATGTGAATCTGAATGCTTTGATTGCAAATGAAACTCCACTCTTGATATGTGCGCAATATGGATGTGCAATAAGTGCAGCATCGATATCATCAAAGGCGCCTGCCTTGGCATATGTAACCTTTGCACCGTCAGTTTCTTCTGCAGGTGTTCCGATAACAACGATTTTTCCGTCCAGATCATCTGAATTCAGCGCAAGCTGTATTGCTGCACCTGTGCTCAGAGTTCCGAGAATGTTATGTCCGCATCCGTGACCTACCTTTGGAAGAGCATCATACTCAGCAAGATATGCAATGGCATTTTTGCTGTTTCCTTTGCAAAATTCAGCTCTGAAACCTGTCTTTACACCCTTGTATTCGCGTTCTACAGTAAATCCGTATTTTTCCAGAAGCTTGATATGAGCTTCACTTGATTTAAACTCCTGATGTCCAAGTTCCGGATTGTCGTATATGTATTTGTTCAGAGCCCATAGGTCATCCATAAGCTCCTGTGTTACTTTTTCTATCATTTTACAAACCTGTCAAAGCTTTTGCTCTGACCATTACCTTTCTGAAATGTCTATTTCTATATATTATGAGAAGTTAATTGCTGTTGCAATCATAATGAATACTGTCTGAACCGCAAACAGAATTCCTCCCAGAGGAAGTACGAACTTGTACCATTTTTCCATTGGAAGTCTCATCATTCCGCACCATGTAGCTACTGAAGTTGGCCAGATCATGTTTGAAAATCCGTCACCGAACTGATAAGCAAGAACAGCAACCTGTCTTGGAAGACCTACCATATCAGCGATAGGAACCATGATAGGCATACTTGTCATAGCCTGTCCGCTTCCTGAAGGAATGAAGAAGTTCAGCAGATTCTGTGTTATGAGCATCATAAATGCTGATGTGTACTTTGATCCTGCATTAGCAATTCCAACGATTCCATTGATGAATGTGTCAACAATCAGACCTTCCTGCATTGTCAGAAGGATTACCTTTGCAAATCCGCATACAAGAGCACCGAACATAATGTCTCTGCATGATTCGATGAAAATCTGTGCGATTTCACTGAAATTGTATCCGTGAATAAGTCCCACAAGAATTGTCATTCCGATAAACAGACCTGCGATTTCGTTGATGTACCAGCCAAGCTTAATTGCGCCGAACATAATCATAACTACGGTTACAACGAAAAGCAAAATGCTGATTTTGTGTCTTACAGTAAATGTTGTTGCCATAAGTTCTTCTTCAGAAAGACCTTCCATACCCAGCTCAACATCTCTTACGATACTCAGTTCCGGATGTTCCTGGACTTTCTTTGCATATCTCATTACGTACCAGATTGATACTACCATAAATACAGCAAGAACAATGCATCTGAACCAAAGACCTGAATAAAGAGGAAGTTCAGCAATTGACTGTGCAATACCTACAGTAAATGGGTTAAGAGTTGATGCCGCAAAACCTGTGATAACACCTACATAAACCAGTGCCGCACCTACCAAAGCATCGTATTTCAGAGCTATTGCTATACCCATAAATACAGGTATAAATCCAAACGTTTCTTCTGTCATACCGAATGTTGAACCGCAGATACCAAATAGGATCATGAATAGAGGAACGATAAACTTCTTGTGTCCGTGAAGTTTTCTCAGCATAGCTCCTACAGCTGAATCAAAAGAACCTGTCTTCATCTGCATGTAAACGAATGCATAGGCAAAGAAGATAAAGAAGATAATTCCTGATGAATCAATCATAGCTTCCTGCAGCAAAGTAAAGAGTCTGAAGAGGCCTATAGGATTTGATTCCACATGGTGATATGAGCCTGCAACAACAAGAGTTCTTCCTGTTTCTTCGTCAACCATTCTGTCGAATTCTCCTGCCGGAACAATCCATGTTAAAATAGCAACGATACAGATAATAATTCCTAATATTACATAGGTATGGGGGATTTGAAATTTCTTTTTCTCTTTCATAATATTAAATCTCCTTGTAGTTATAGTTTATACGTTTCCAACTGTCTGAAGATGCTTCAGTGAACCATATCTTCTTATCACTTCGTCAAATTCTTCTTTGTCGTAGAAACTGCATTTTCCGCTACCAAAGTCTTTTGCAGCCTCAAGCATGAATCTTGCAGCCTGCTCAACATCAGTGAAGTTTGTTGCGCCTGTTGCACATCCCGCAACCTGACTCTGAGTAACAATGGCAACTCCCACCGTTGGCGCCGATGTAGCTGTAGCCGGCTGGAGTATACTGTTTATATGATACAGGTCATTTCCGTATGGAGTTATATCCAGTGTGCTCAGTGAGAATACACTTGGAAGTTCACCTGTAACTCTTTCCATTACATTCAGAAGATCATCACTGCATTTTAGCACATAACCTTCTTTTACAGTGTTAGAAATGGAAATTCCTCTCTTGTTTATGATTCTGTTTCCCTTTGTTGTATCAACAGAAAGAATAGCATCAAGTTCATCAGATACTTCTTCTTTGTTCACCTGTGCCATCTCAACCGGAGAATCCATAAAAGGTACCGGATGATGTTCTCTTGTTGGTGCATCAGGACATACATGTGTAGAAATGATTACATCGCCTTCCAGAACATCACCTTTTTTCTTCATGTCAAGAAGCTTTGCCGCGCATGCAAGTGCCGCAAGTGCACCGTCTCCGTCAGATACAAATCCTGTAACCTCAGGTCTTGCCCCGAGACCTCCCAGTCTTCCCAAAAGACCGATTGTAGGTGCATCCTTTCCGGAACGCTTTCCGTTTTTGCCCGGGATTGTAATTCTCACCATATCAGTCTTACCCTTCGGTCCGACAAGCGGATATACATTCACATCTGCCTCTTCATCTATAGCAAGCATGTAGTCCCTGACCTTCATACCATCAGCATCCGGAGCATCCAAAATATCAAAAAGTTCAATAACCTGTTTAATTAACATTTTACCCTCCTAAAGTTTTTGTTTTTTCTATTTTAAACATTCATACAATTTTAGTATATATTCATAATCAATAAACTTTACCCACTCTTTTCGTATATTTTGCACAATAAAACCCCATTAAACACTGTACACAGCCTTAATTCCTATATATAATATATACTAATTAGTACATTTATTTATTAAAGGAGGGCCTATGTCAATCACCATCAAAGACGCTTTGCAGATGGATTTTCTTTCGGGATGTAAGCTGGTTGCCGGAAAAAGCGCCACAGGAAACGTAATACAATACACAGACTCCATGGAAGTTCCCGACATACAACCATGGCTGTTTCCAAACCTCCTGATGCTGACTACAGGATACTCTCTCAGGGGAAACAAAGACGGACTTCTGAAGCTCATTCACGATATGAAAGCAGCAAACTGTGCAGGTCTTGCAATAAAAACAAAATTCATAGGCGAATATATAGATGACCTTATCCTGGCTGCAAACAAAGAAAACCTGCCGCTGATAATCCTGCCCAATGACATGCCAAGCGCCCACATATCAGTACCGCTTCTCAAACTGATATATGATGAACAAAACGCCTCAATAAAGAGCAACTATCTGTTTCTCGATTTAATTACAAAGAATTACGACTCCGAACACTCAGTAATGCTCAGAGCAGCTGCACTGGGCTGGCCGACTGCACCCTACAGGCTCATTGTATTTTCAAAAGAAGGGGAAACTTCCGAAAGATACACCCTCAGCGACATTCAGGAAAAATTTTCCCACGCGCTACAAAACGCTACATATATTTCCGGCAGCGAAAATATAACAGCTATCCTTTCGATAGAAGATGCACCTGATGTCAAAAGGCTTATTTCCGCCTTTACAGCATGCACACCGGAAAATCTCGAAATACCCCTAAGAATCGGTGTTTCTGCTCCTGTAAATTGTATTACTGATTTTCATGCAGCATTTCAAGATGCAATGGACGCAATCAAAATAGGAAAAATCAAAGAAACATATTCAATCCAAAAGGACAAAGCCGGATTTGCTATATCAGCAATAGAAAACAATAGACTGGAACAAGGGCTCCTGTCACTCAAATCAGATACAAACTTTACAAAATGCATAGAAGAGTCTTTTTCCGCTATCCGAAAATATGACAGCGCAAACAACTCAAACCTCTATCGAACCCTCTGCGTTTATGTAACAAATATGGGAAAGAAAGCAAAAACAGCAGAAATACTGTTCCTTCACAGAAACACACTTCTCTACAGAATATCAAAAATAGAAGAACTTACAGGATACGACCTCTCAGATTCAGACACAATCCTGAGACTGGCACTCCTTGTTAAGCTAGAAAAATACGTAAATTAAAAAGACAGCGCAGATTGCAACTATTGGAATATGCGCTGTCTTTGGAATTATTCGTCGACTTGCATCGACTGCTATCGGTGTTACAATGCTTTCAGCTCCGCTACCAGCGGCTCAATCGCTGCTTTATCTATCAGATCAACGCCTTCATTGAGTGCCTTGAAAAGCTTCTCTTCATCCTGATTTCTCGAATTATTTTTTCTGAGCATTCTTTTGACGAATCCCATTATCTTGGCATCGATTCCCTTAACTCTCTCAGGCTCATATTTTCCGCCGAAATAGTAGCAAGGCAAATCTTTCAACTTCTTGACAAAGTTGATTTCTCTGCACTGGTTTTGCGTTTCTTCTGTAAAAACATTAATTCCGACAGCAAACACTACAATTTTCTTGCCTTCCAGCTTGCGGAAATTTTTCTTCAAAAACTCAATTCCCTCAATTCCGCCTGCATGAACACCTCCGCCGTAAACTACCACAGAGTATTTTTCGAGCTCAGATGCCTTACAGGACGCTGCTTCGAAAATGTCAGCCCCTGTTTCTTCGCAGATCCACTGAGCATACTGCTTTGCACTGCCATATTTACTTGTATATACAACTGCAATATCTGACATAAAAACCTCCAACTATTTGCTCAAAACATCCACCAGATTATACATATCCTTGTCGAATTCTCGCTTCATTTCGACTGCATCCTTAAGTGGCAAGGATCTAATCTGGCCTTCTATAACGCCTATAGCTCTGCTGTTCATATCGTTTTTCAGAAGTTCAACAGCCTTTGCCCCGGAAAGTGTTGCCAGCATTCTGTCTCTCAGCGTAGGAACTCCGCCTCTCTGAATATATGACAGAACAACAAGTCTGGTTTCGCGACCTGTTTTTTCCTGAATCTGCTTAACAAGCTCAGCACTTGAAATTCCTGAACCTTCGGCATTTATAATTATGCTATGCTGCTTTCCTCTGCTTGCACCTGCAAGGATTTTTCTGCAGATTGCATTCACCTCAAAGTCAACTTCCGGCACAAGAACAGCTTCCGCACCGCCGGCAATCCCCGCATAAAGAGCAATATCGCCGCAGTTTCTTCCCATTACTTCGATTACAGTTGTTCTCTCATGAGAAGAAGATGTGTCTCTTATCTTAGAAATCGCTTCCAGTACAGTGTTTACCGCAGTATCAAAACCGATTGTAAAATCAGTATATCCTAGGTCGTTATCAATAGTTCCCGGAAGTCCCATAACTCTGATTCCGGACTCATCAAGCTCCGCGCCGCCTCTGAGTGATCCATCACCGCCTATGATAACAAGTCCTTCTATATCAAAGGCTTTGAGAATTTCCAGCGCCTGCTTGTGCCCTTCCGGTGTCATAAATCTCTGGCTTCTTGCAGTTTTCAGGATTGTTCCTCCTCTGTGGAGTATGTCTCCGACAGAAGCTCTGTCCAGTTCCCTTATCTCACCGTCAAGAAGACCCTCATAACCTCTGTAGATTCCGTACACTTCCATTCCTTCATCTATAGCACATCTGACTACAGCTCTAATAGCTGCATTCATGCCCGGCGAATCGCCTCCGCTTGTCAATACACCTATTCTTCTCATCTTGCAATCACCTCTATTTTTATATTTGCATTACCTACAAGTTCCGCAACGGACTCAGCAAATTCCAGAGTAGGTCTGACTCCACCGCCGTTTCCCGTTCCTATAATTTTACCGTTCTGAAGATAAATCAAAACCCTTACATTTCCTCTGTGATTTGCAATCACTTCTTTTATTTTTTCAAGAGTTTCGGTTTCGTCTATCCCTTCCGGAATTCTTATTTTAACCGGTGCAGGCCCCGGCCTTCTATCACTTCCGGCAGAAGATTTTTTCCCTGAACCGCCGTTTTTTCTTTCCTCTTCAAATACAGCTTTTCCCTCTTCTGAAACGTCATTCAGACTGATAATAGCATCCGCCAGAAGCTTTGGCATTTCATCTTCCTTGAAGTTCAGTTTTCCTTTTATGGCAACAAAGGAGTCTTCCGAAACCAGCTGGGAATACTTTTCGTAAACATTAGGAAAAACAACAACCTCCACCGTACCATAGAGATCTTCCATATCAACAAAGGCCATCATTTTGTTATTCTTTGTTACGAGCTTTTTCAGTCCCGTAATCATTCCAGCCATAATAGCTGTGTCGCCATCGTGAACATCATCAAACTCTCCCTCCGACGCCTTAAGCAAATCATCACTTGATACCGATGTCGCCTTTTTGATTCGGTCAGCGAATTTGTTCAGAGGATGGTCCGTAATATATACCCCCAGCGTTTCCTTTTCCATTGCCAGCATCAGATCTTTATCAAAGTTCTTCACATCCAGAAGGGTTGAAAATGTATCCTCAGTATCCATCTCATCTGTGTTCAGCTGGAAAAGTGACATCTGCCCCGACAGATTTTTTCGTGCATTCATCTGTGCAGACTCCATCAAAGATTCATAAACCGCAAGATGAGCCGCCCTGTTAGGGTTCAGGCAGTCCAAAGCTCCGGCTTTTATCAGCGACTCCATAGCTTTTTTGTTCACTTCTGAGATTTCCAGATTGTTTATAAATCTGAATATATCTTTTGGCATTCCTTTTTCGGTTCTTGCCCTGATTATTTCTCGGATTGCACCTTCGCCTACACCTTTTATTCCCAAAAGCCCAAATCTTATCTTTCCGTCAGATACAGAGAACTTCGCCTGGCTTTCGCCTATGCACGGAGGCAGCACCTCGATTCCCATATCTCTGCAGTTTCTGATATATTTCGAAATCTGATGAGCATCACCCATAACGCTTGTCATCAGCGCCGCCATAAATTCCACAGGATAATATGTTTTCAGGTAACCGGTCTCAAAAGCAAGCACTGCGTAAGCTACTGCGTGTGATTTGTTAAATGCATACTCAGCAAAAGATTCCATGTCATCAAATATTGCATTTGCAGCCTCTACAGAGATTCCGTTTCTGAGGCAGCCTTTGATTTCGACGTTTCCATCCTCATCGTCTTTCCCATAGATAAAGTACTGTCTTTCCTTCATCATTTCTTCAGCTTTCTTTTTGCTCATGGCACGTCTTACAAGATCCGAACGTCCGTAGCTGTATCCTGCAAGATCTCTTACAATCTGCATTACCTGTTCCTGATATACCAGACATCCATATGTCACTCCCAGTATGGACTCAAGCTCAGGCGTTACATACTCGATGTTTTCGGGATGTCTTTTGTTTTCTATGTATTTTGGAATTGAATCCATAGGTCCCGGTCTGTAAAGGGCAATTCCCGCTACAACGTCTTCGAAACAAGTTGGCTTCAGATTCTTCATAAAAGAAGTCATGCCCGCGCTTTCAAGCTGGAATACACCTTCTGTATTTCCCTTGGATATGGTTTCGTAAACCCCGGGATTGTCGTAATCCATCTTCGAAAAATCAATTTCTATTCCGTAGTCGTTCTTTATAAGTTCAAGGGCATCTCTGATAACCGTAAGGTTTCTGAGTCCCAGAAAATCCATCTTAAGTAGCCCCAGCTCTTCTATGGTAGTCATGTTAAACTGGGTCGCAAGGCCTTTGTCCGACATGTAAAGAGGAACGTATTCGTCCAGCGGAAGCTTTGAAATTACAACACCTGCCGCATGTGTCGAAGCATGTCTTGGCATGCCTTCTATTGCCTTTGACATATCCACTACTTTTCTGACCGACTCGTCACTTTCGTACATTTCCCTGAATTCCGGATTCAGCTCAAGGGCAGCATCCAGAGTAATCTTTGGTCCTGCAGGCACAGCCTTAGCAATTCTGTCAGCCTCTGCATAAGTCAAATTAAGCGCCCTTCCAACGTCTCTGATTGCGGCCTTTGCTTTCATTGTACCAAAGGTGATAATCTGCGAAACGTTTTCTTTTCCGTATTTTTCAACTACATAGTCGATTACCTCGCCTCGTCTTTCGATACAGAAATCTATATCGATATCCGGCATGCTTACACGCTCAGGGTTAAGGAATCGCTCGAAAATGAGGGTGTTTTTTATTGGGTCTATGTCAGTTATTTTGAGGCAGTAAGCCACTATACTTCCGGCAGCCGAACCTCTTCCCGGGCCTACAGCAATTCCGTTTTCCTTTGCATAATTTATAAAATCCCATACTATAAGGAAGTATTCTACATATCCCATAGTTTCGATTACACCGATTTCGTAATCCAATCGTTCATTCAGTTCGTCAGTCACAACCTCATATCTGTCAGCAAGGCCTTCCTCGCAGAGCTTTCTGAGATACTGATCATTCGTAAAACCTTCCGGTGGAATAAATTCCGGCAGATGATATTCACCGAACTTGAACTCCACATTGCATCTTTTGGCAATCTCCGCAGTATTATCAATGGCTTCCGGTGCAAAAGCAAAAATCTTTCGCATCTCATCTTCGCTCTTCAAATAAAACTGGTCATTGGGAAATCTCATTCTCTTTTCGTCATCTACCGTCGTTGCCGTCTGTATTGCAAGAAGCACATCATGAAACTCCGCATCTTCTCTGTTTATATAATGAACGTCATTAGTTGCAACCATTGGAATTCCTGTCTCTTTTGACAGTTTGACAAGGCCTTCGTTTACGATAATCTCCTCGTCCAGTCCCTGATCCTGAAGCTCTAAAAAGAAATTCCCATCGCCGAATATTTCGTTAAGTTCAAGAGCTTCTTTCTTTGCTCCTTCGTAATCTCTGTTCATCAGACAGTTCTGGACTTTCCCCGCAAGACACGCAGAAAGCGCAATAACGCCTTTGCTGTGATCCCTAAGCACGTCCTTATCTATTCTCGGTTTGTAATAGTATCCCTTGGTATATCCAAGAGACACTATCTTTATCAAATTTTGGTAACCTTCGTTTGTTTCTGCAAGCAAAACAAGGTGCCCCTGGTACTTGTCCTTATCCGCAGTCTTGTCTGTCAACTTTCTTGCAGCAGTGTAAACCTCGCACCCGATCAAAGGCTTGACGCCCTGTTTCTTGCACTCTTTATAAAAATCTATAACACCGAACATCGCTCCATGGTCTGTAATTGCAACAGAATCCATGCCTAGCTCCTTGACTCTGGTTACAAGCTTATCTATTCTTGCCGCGCCATCAAGCAAGCTGTATTCGGTATGAACATGTAAATGCGTAAATGCCATATTTTCCCCTTATCTTTTGATTTAGCCTTAACTTTTTATTTGCAGGCTTTTGATTTGATTATACCCTTATATTTATGTTATTATTGTACCATATATTAATTATTTTATATTAAATATTTTTTGAAATGCCGGTAAGCTGTTTATAGGCTTTCCAAAAACTCGATTTTTAGAAAAGACTGGATGGAACGTAAAATGCTAAAAGACAAACAACAAAGACTCTACATCACACTCAAGACTGCAATAAGCGTCGGAGCCTGGATTATCGCTCTTATAGGAGCTTTTTATACAGATAACTTCGCTTCCCTCATATTCCTTCTGCCAGCACTTATAATGTGTACTTTTGGCGATGTATTTCTTGCACTGTCAGACGAAGTGAATATTAGACTTATTGAGCCTTACTTCACGCTGGGTGTTGCAAGCTTTGGAATCGCCCATATAATATTCGGTGCATATTTCCTCGTACTCTGTGGATTTCAGGTATCATGGTCACTGATTTTATCACCTGTGACATTTCTAATGCTTTGGGGTTTCAAGCGTGCAGGTGTTCTGAAATGCGACGAATACGCATCGTCTACTATGGTGTACTCTCTACTTGTGGGAGCATTCCTCGGACTTGGAATCAATCTCATTGTTACAGGCGAAATGAACGAAAAATCAATTGTGCTCTGCATAGCAGCAGCTCTCTTCTGGTCGTCTGATGTCTCCCTTTCATTCAGATACTTCACGAAAAAATTCCCCCTTACACTGGGAATTGTAGTTCTGACAACATACTTTGCAGCAATCTATATGATTGCATTTTCGACTTTTGCTTAAAAAATAAATCAGCGCGTAGGAGGCGGTTAGTCTAGCCTAAGTGCCGGGTCAGGTGAGTTAGTTGCCGCTAACACAGCGCGTATCGCAAAACCTTGAAATTGCGCTTACATTTTTCGCTTGTTAATAAGCGCAAATTAATAAAATCAAAATCTGCGCTGAGTAAAATGTTGATTTTTCAACAAAATTCTCGGATTTTTGTGTCCTTTCACTCATATAGAAGGAGATTTTGGCGATAAAAATAAGCGTGATTTTACGGAACTTAAATTTACGCTTATTTGGAAGCCAAAATTTACCGTACAATTTGAAGATGTGGCAATCTGCGCTTAGTCAAGCTCTGAAAATGACAGTGCAGATTGCGACTATTGGAATATGCACTGTTTTGACTATTTTATTCCTAACGGTACAGTATCGTTTTTTCTGATTTGTATTCTCGCTTCTGGTCTTATCTTCGTTTACGGTTTTTCTAAACTCTTCTGAGTTCTTGTTGATTTCTTTTACGGCCCATTGTTTATTGAGCGTTAGATCTATCGCAAGCCAGACTCTTGACATCCCGCCTTGTCCGATTTTTTTCTACCTTCCCACATATTCTAGTATAACCGGAAAATACTGATTTGCCAGAAGACCTCCCAGCACTCTACATACAATAAACAACGGAACTGCAGTCAGAACATCCACGATAGTATGCTGCTTTGTTGTCATGGTCGATAAAACGATCAAGACTGCCACTGCAATTGTCAAAACTCGAATCCACATTTCCATTCCCGAGCACGCACAGGAAACCCAGATAACCAAAAAACAGCTTGAGCAGTGCAAGCTCGGTGCACAGTTAAGTCCGCGATAACTTCCGTGATATATAAGCTTCATGAACCTTCCCCAAAACGTGTCCGGAGGGACCGGTCTGGTAAAAGATGTAGGATAAATCAGATAACATAAAACACTGATAACAACTTCCAGAAGCATGCTCATCAGATAAATACAGTAATACATCGGATCCGTCTGATAAACAACCAGCGGATATACAGCAATCAAAGGAAACCAGAAGCAATAAAAAAGCACGCTCCATGGCAAAAACGGAATCTTATCATCAATCCTCAGCTTCACATTATGAATCCTATGCTGAAACATTTCGCAGCCAAAATAAACAAGGCTCTGAAAAGCCAGCAGCACAACTTGCACAAGTATCAGTCTCTTAATCATATAATCACCCTCAACAACCCTTATTTTCGTTCTCAGTATCCAAAAATACTTTCTTGACAATCTTTATAATACACCTTTATTTTGGGCTCTTCAACCGTCGCAAAATATGATATCATTACTACATAAGCTATTTCTAATTTTAACCGGCAGAAAGAGGTGTTTCCCATCAAAGAATCATTTGTTCACGTATATACAGGTAACGGAAAAGGCAAAAGCACTGCGGCCTTCGGCCTTGCGCTGAGAGCTTTGTTTGCGGGCAAAAAAGTCTACATCGGACAGTTTGTCAAAAGCATGAAATATCACGAAACAGGCATCGAAAAAGTAATGGACGGGATAAAAATCCAGCAGCTGGGAGCCGGCTGCTTCATCTTCAGAGACCCTTGCGAGTACGACAAAATCGTTGCAAAAAAAGCATTGCAGCAATGCGGAGAAATCTTAGAAAAGGGCGATTTCGATTTGGTTATACTGGACGAAATTAACATTGCACTCTATTTCAAACTGTTTCCCGTTGAAGATGTAATCAAAATTTTAGAAAACAGAAATCCAAAAGTTGAAGTCGTACTTACAGGAAGATACGCACCGCAAGAGGTCATAGATTTTGCAGATCTTGTAACAGAGATGAAAGAAATCAAACATTACTACACCCAAGGCGTCACTTCAAGAGAAGGCATAGATGTGTAGTCAACTACTCCGACCTTCGGCTAAGGCCTGATCGGAGCTTGTGAATTCAATGCCCGGTGTCTTGATGCGGCTAACTAAGAAAAACAGGATACTTGGTGCAGTTAGTTGCAGCCAACTCAATACATCTGACAGAATACGTGTAGGTAGTTGCTTCTAACCGCCTATTTGCTAGTAGTTAGATATAACTACCTACTCATTTACTATTCGGTTAGCCATGGCTAACTCAGCGCATATCACAAAAACGCTGATTTGCGCTTATATTTTTTGCTTTTAACTAAGCGCAAATTGAGAAAATCAAAATCTGCGCTGAGATAAATGTTGAAATTTCAACAAAAATCTCTGATTTTTGTATCCTTACCATCATATGAAAGGATGTGGCAATCTGCGCTTAGTCACGCTCAAAAAAAGACAACGCAGATTGCTACTATTGGAATCTGCACTGTTTTCAGCTCATATGCAGTCGATTACGGTCGACGAAGCGCCTTGAAGCTGGCTGCATCACACATCGTGGTCGATGGTAATCGACCACGACAACTAAAAAGCATGCCTTAGGCGATGTTGGTCGACCGCAACAGTAAAAAGCGCTGCTTCAGCCTGCTGCCAACCGCTTCGCGGTTTATGATGTATGATAAATATCGCTTAATTTTTTATAAAGTGGTGACAGTTTGCCGTATATTTCCTTAAACACATCATTATACAGCTTGTCATATATTTTCGTCATATCTTCTCTTGGGGCAAACTGATCCTTATCATGAATCATTTCGGCTACCGCCTCTTCGTAAGATTCGAAAACGCCCATTCCTACAAACGCAGTAAGGGCTGCTCCGACGCCAGTAGCCTCAAATGATTGAGTTCTGATAACCGGAATTCCGAACATATCCGCTGTTAGCTGACATATTTCATCACTCTGGGAGCCTCCTCCGCCAACGGCAATAGCCTTAAACTTCCGACCGGACCTCTTTTCTATCAGCTTCAGTCCATCCATAAGGGCAAAGTTTATACCCTCAATAATTGCCCTGTAAATATGAATTCTCGTATGAACATCCGAAAATCCGATTACAGCACCTCGAGCCGTAGGCATAGTGATATTCGGAGTGAAATAAGGCTGAAACAAAAGCCCTTCACAGCCTGCAGGCACAGTGGCAAGTTCTCTGTTCAAAACCTCCTCTGCAGAAATCCCAAGATCTCGAGCCTTAACCTCTTCTTTTGCAGCAAATTCCTTCTTAAACCAGGAAATTAGCCAGTATCCCCTGAAGATTTCAATTTCCGGATTATAGCATCCCGGAATTGCAGCTGCATAAGGTGGAATAAATCTTTCAGCCTCAATGTACTTATCTGAGGTATAAGTTATAGTAGCAGTAGTTCCAAGACCTATAGCCGCTTTGTCCGGATTGATGCAGCCCAACCCCAGAATTTCGCAGGCTTTGTCAGATCCGGAAGCAATAACAGGAATCCCTTCTTTGATTCCACTGTCAGCTGCCATTTGGGAAGTTATGTATCCCAATACTTCGCCGGTTTCGGCTAGATCACAAAGCTTCTCTTTTTCTACCGGAAAAACGGGTCTCGTAAGAGCCGACTGTTTCTGCCAGCATCTCCTCTTGTTGTCATACGGAATATGACCTATCATGCTAGCCTTGGCATCCTTCATCTCTCCTGTAAGTCTGTAAATCAAGTATCCGCTCAGTAGCAGGAATTTATCTGTTTTTTCCCAGATTTCGGGTTCAAATTCCCTTATCCAGTTGCAGTGAGATTTCTTATATTGTAGATTTGCAGTCTTTTCCATACCCACTGTTTTTAGTGCTATCTTTGAGGTGGCAGGAAAGACCGGGCTCCCCTGTGCAAGACGCTTGTCAAGCCACAAAATAGCCCTTCTCAGCGGGTTTCCTGCCTTATCCACACATACGACGGTATCCCTGATTGTAGTCACAGTAACCGCCTCTATTTTTTCCCACACTTCCGGGTTGTTTTCTTTGCACTTTCTTGCAGTTTCACATAAGCAGTCATAATAATAGTCAGCATCCTGCTCTGCCCAGTCAATGTTTTCTGCATAATATGCCGGTTCATGGCTCATCTTCTCTTTTGCAAGAACTTCTCCTCGATTGTTCACAAGCATAGTTCGGCTGCTTTGCGTTCCCACATCAAAAACGAGCACCACATGTTCCTTTTTCATACTGGCCTCCTCATGTAATACAGTAATAGCCAATCTTTCTCTTCTAGGAAATATCTGCCGGAATTTATTTCATGAAATGTTTTTCTTCTTCCGGTGTATCAAGTCCGAGAGTTCCACCCGGATTCATATTGTAATCTTTATCAAAGTAGTTCTTAAGTGCTCTGAACACACCGTATTCAGTGCTGCCCAGACTGCCTTCAAGCCATGGACCGAACATCTTTCCGATTCCGTGGTGGTGGCTCATGGAAGCTCCTGATTTCTGGATTGCATCGAGAATTGTAGCATGATATTTTCTGAACTCCTCTGCATCATCCATCTTTGTTATGAAGATAAAATACAAGTTTGCTCCCTGAGGATAGCAGTGGGACATATGCGTTGTAACGATAGTGTTAGGCAGCGCATGGCAGACCTCTCTTACATCTCTATGCACCTGGCTCATGTTTGACCAGTTTACAGTACATTCCAGAGTATCAGTTGTAATGCCAAAATCCATCAAAGTATCTCTCAGGTAAGGATCGTTGAATCTTCCCTTTTCCCAGCTCTTAGTAACAAAGGAAGTCAGGCTCATTCCGCCGAATTTCTTTGCGATTTTCTTTATATTCTTTGCAACATTCTTTGAATATCCTTTTTCACCGTCAGTAAAGCCCAGGAACAGGCATCTTTCCATATCTTTGTAGCCCTTGGAATTCAGCAGTTTCCACAAAGGAGTCTCATCAACATTGTAAAGCTTGAGCATCAGGTTTGTTTCTTCAGGGTCAGACAGTCTGAATACAGAAGAAAAACCTGCTTCGCACTGCATCATCTCTCTCGCTGCTTTCTGAGCAGTTTCCCAATCCTTGAAGATAAAGGAAAAACGCTTTCTGTTCTCAGGCATATATCTGAAAACCTTTAGGGTTACTTCTGTCAGAACACCAAAGGTTCCTTCACTTCCCATCATAATCTGATTAAGATTTGGACCTGTAGCTTCTCTTGGATAACGGCTTGTTTCAACATTTCCGATAGGTGTCGCATATTTCTGACCCATAACGATATCCGTGATACATCCGTAATAAGTACTGTTCTGGCCTGCGCCTCTTGTAACAACCCAGCCACCAACACTACTGTATTCAAATGACTGTGGAAAATGTCCGCAAGTGTATTTTCTTGCAGCACCGAATCTCTGAGGAGCCTCGTTCAAAGCCGCTTCCAGCTGTGGTCCTGACATACCGCTCTGAACTGTAATAGTCTGGTCGATTTCGTTAAAGGAAATTACTTTGTTGAATCTCTTTCTCATATCCAATGAAATTCCGCCCTTTGTTGGCTCAACGCCTCTTGTAACAGAACTTCCGCCTCCGTATACATACAGAGGAATGTTGTGCTGCGTGCAATAAGCCACGATTTTTTTAACCTGCTCTGAAGTGTCAGGATATACAACCGCATCAGGAAGTGAGTCAATCTGTCCGGCTCTCAGTCTCAAAGCGTCGTAACCTGTTTTTCCGTAGGCAACCGCAAGTCTCGGATAATCTTCTGTAGTAACAAAGTCATCACCTACGATTTCTTTCAGCGCATCGATATGCACCTGTTCAAGTTTTGACGGGATATCCAGCTTTACTTCTTCCATTCCGATGCTTCCGCAATATTCCTTGAAATCATCGTCAGTCATGATAAACTTTTCTTTCATCATTTTGTAAAGTGATTCCTTCGGATACTTAACAAAATCAGGGTCACCCCATCTGAAAATTGATCTGTAGCTGTTTGCCGGTGCAGCCTCTTTCACCCATTTCGGCTCAAAATCTTTATATGGTTTGTTACTCATCTAAATATCTCCTTTCAAAATATCGCTGGTTACTATAACATCTGCTCCAAGACCCAGGATGTTTTCAATCACAACATCCCCTTCTTCAAGTCTTTCTTTGAGCTTAACTTTGTTTATCTCTTTCATGCATTGGAAAATTCTGTCCTTAGGTACTTCTTCCGACAATCTCACAGGCACCACCGGAGCATCGCAAAAGTCGCTTGCCACTGTCGTACAAAGAGTTCTCGTCGGATTTGTCAGCTCCGAAATCGCAAAAGCCTCACCTCTCGGACATTTGTTTCCGGTCACATTGTAAGTGCCATTTTTTTCTTTTATCTTCAGCTTGCAGCTGTTAGGACATACAATACAGGTCATATATATTGCTTCTTCATCTATAGCCTCACCGGGTTTTGCATTTTCATCTGTCGCTTTCGGACTCTCCTTATTCTTCGCAGTTTCTGCCGCCTTCTGAGCGCCTGCCTTCGTAGCTTCAGCTCCCAAATCTGCTGGTTCTGCCGCCTCTTCAGAGCCTGTATCTTCTACCTTCTGAATACCTGCTTTGACGCTTTTGCTGTATTCTGCAGCTCCTCTTCCTGCAAGCTCACCATTTTCAGATACGTAATCCACAAGGTCAAACACATGATAAGCATTACCGCAGGAAAAAATCCCATCTACATCCGTCATCATGTTTTCGCCGCACACCGGACCTCTGGTTTTCCTGTCAATAGTAACTCCAAGCTGCTTGGCAACTTCGTTTTCCGGAATCAGTCCAACAGACAAAATCAAAGCATCGCACTCTATAATCTCTTCTGTTCCTTCCACCGGTTTCATGTTGGAGTCCACCTGACTTATTTCGACTGCAGTAAGCCTGTCATGGCCAAATACCCTCGTCACGGTATGTGATAAACTCAAAGGAATATCAAAGTCATTGAGACACTGCACTATGTTTCTCTCAAGTCCCGAAGGTGTCGGTTTTGCTTCATAAACTCCCACAACCTCTGCACCTTCCAATGTAAGTCTTCTTGCCATTATCAGGCCTATATCCCCGCTTCCGAGTATAACACACTTTTTTGTCGGCATCTGCCCCAGAATATTAACATAATTTTGCGCAGTTCCTGCCGTAAAAATCCCCGCAGGTCTTGTTCCGTGTATGGAAACCTGCTTTGCTGTTCTCTCCCTGCATCCTGTGGCAAGGATAACACTCTTTGTTTTGCAATGTGAAAGCCCTTCCCCGTTAACAAATACAAGTTCAAACTCTCCGTCATCTTTTTTTATGTCTGTAACAAAAGTCATAGTCAGAAAATCTATCTCAAGTTCATGAAACTCTCTTATAAATCTCTGAGCATACTCCGGTCCCGAAAGCTTCTTGCCGAATCTTACAAGACCGAATCCTTCATGAATGCACTGTTTAAGCACACCACCAAGTCTTGCTTCTCTTTCGATAAGAAGGACTTTTGCATCATTTTTCTTTGCTTCTATGGCGGCTGCAAGTCCCGCAGGACCACCACCGATAACAACTACATCATATATCTTCATTTTTCCAACCTCTATTTTGTTTTTCCGTAAGTTATAACACTGTCGCTGTTTGTTTTATATACTTCTTCAAGAGGTATTCCCAGTTCATCGCTTATAATTTTGCTCACAAGAGGCATGCAGAATCCGCCCTGGCAGCGTCCCATTCCCGGTCTTACTCGCTTCTTGACCCCGTCAACGGAATGAACTTCCAGTGGTGAACGAAGAGCATCCAGAATTTCACCCTTACTGATTTCCTCGCATCTACATATAATCTGCCCGTAATCCGGATTTTCTCTGATCAAAGCTGCTCGCTCTTCTTCGCTGAGTTTTGCAACCTTCGGTATTCCCTTCCTGATTGGATCAAAGCTTTCATTTGTGTTTATCTTTTCACCCTGCTTTGTCAGAGCCTTAACAGCCATCTCTGCAACATCTATTGCAACTGCAGGTGCTGTAGTAAGACCCGGTGACTGAATACCTGCGCAGTGAATGAGATTCTTGGTCTTTCGGCCGTTTTCAATTACATAATCCTCTTCAAAAGTAGCTGCTCTGATTCCTGTAAAATATGTGATTATATCATTTTTTGATAAGTCTTTCCACGTCTTCTTCTGCTTTTCAAATATGTTATCGATTGACTCCTGATTAGTTGCAAAATTTTCTTTTTCGTGTGTTTCCACAGCATCAGGTCCTATGAGAAGGTTGTCACTTGCAGTATGAACAATTCCTCCGCCCTTCGTATGTGCATGAGCGCCGCCAAGAGTTTTCCAGGATGCGATTGTGCCAAAATAAGAGCCTTTGTTCTTGTCAAGAATTGAGTTTGTTCCTCTTCTTGGATGAATAGAAAAGAATCTGTCTTGAGCCATCTTTGCTATGTCCTCTGCGAATACTCCTGCTGCGTTGATAACAAGTTTAGGATAAATTGTTCCTCTGTTTGTCTTCACGCTGCTAATTCTGCCATCCGAAACATCCATCGAAAGCACTGCCGTCTCAAGTGAAACCTTTGCTCCGTTCGTAACTGCGTTTTCTGCATAAGCAATGGTAAGTTCATAAGGTGATACTGAACCTGCACTCGGATTATAGAGGGCAAACTGAAAATCATCACTCAAGGAAGGCTCCATTTCTCTGATCTGTTCTTTGTTCAAAACTACTGTGTCGTCTACCCCACAGATGTTTTTTCTCTGCCATGCAAATAATTTGATTGGCAAGTAGAGTTTCTTATCAAAGAATCCAACGAACTGTCCCACTCGCTTAAACGGAACGTTCAAATCGCTGCATACCTTATCAAACATTCTGTTAGCCTTAACTACATACTTCTGTTTGAGACTTCCCTTACCGAGGTCAACTCCCGGGTGAACCTCGCCATCATTTCTTCCTGATGCATGAAGTGCAACATCCGCCTCCTTGTCAACAAGAAGAACATCGAGCTTCCATTTCATCAGCTCACGGGCAATAGAAGCGCCGGAGATACCTCCGCCAATTATGAGAACATCAGGTGAATCTCCCTCAAGACTACTATCCGAAACCTTCGGAAGTCTCATTGGTTCAAATTCAAGTCCCTCCACAACGGTGTCGTTGACTACGTGATATCCATCCTTCTTATTCACGAACATACTGCAAAGTTCAACAGCATCCTGCCAGCTTTCCAGAAGGCCTTCAACTATAATCGATTTGTCTTCTATATGTACCTTAACACTTTCTCCGAATTTGTCTCTCGCATTTTTTTGCAGCTTATCAAGATTCAAAAAATCATCTCCATTCTGTAAAACAGTAAAATTTATCATACACGCCGCTCTTCCAAACAGCCTTCAGCTGAATAGGGATTAGCTATTAAGAATCTATTTTTTGTTAGTCGGCCAAATAACCGACTTTAATTATATGATACCAAAGCTACACTTTTCTGTCAATTGCAAAAACATAATAAAAGAGGACCTTTCGGCCCCCTTTCATCTATACGTTGGTTAACTTATTGGGTAATTTCCGTTATTTACATTCAGTTACTTGTTTTCCTGTCTTTTCTTTGCTACTGCAAGAGCGATTGCACTTACAGCAAGAATTCCCATAAGAAGTTCTACAGGCATGTTATCTCCTGTCTTTGGAGCATTTGCTGATCCTGCAGGTTTCACATTAGTGTTGTCTGGTTTATCAATTCCCGGTTTGTTATTTTCTTCTCCCTGAGCAGGCTGTCCCGATGTCTGTTCGTCTTCCTTTGGCTGTGTGTCAGTAGTTATCTTCTTGTCTTTCAGGTACTGCTGTCCGTATTTCAGAAGAACTGTTGATGATTCATATCTCTGTCTGTTGTCTTCACCACCAAATGATACGCTTACGATAATATGAGTTTCACCTTCAACGTCTACCTTTGCTGCAGCCACCATGCATGAGCCGGCTCTGTTTGTTGAACCTGTCTTCATACCAATCAGACCTTCAATGTTTCTGAAAAGAGTTTCATATGAAGCCTTTACGTAAGGTATTCTTTCGTATCCGTTTTCGGCAGTGTAACCGTCATCAAGAAGTGATGTCAGTTCATGTCTTTCAACGCCTGTAACTGCAACTGTTGCATCATAGTGAGTTGTCAGCATGTAAGTGCAAAGCTTAAACATGTCAGCTGCACTCATCTTGTTCTGCATTTTACCTGTCACCTGGCTGTTTGTATAATGAGGCAGTCCGTGTGGATTTACGAATTGAGCTGTTGTCATTCCTAGTTCTGCTGCCTTTGCATTCATAAGTTTTACGAATTCTTCTTCTGAACCTGATACTGCTTCAGCAAGAGCTGTTGCAGCTTCGTTAGCTGATGGAAGTATCATTGCGTGGAGAAGATCATCAATTGACCATGTCTGACCTACTTTCATCTGAACTTTGCTTCCGTTTGCTCTGTCTTCGTACAGAGTTCCGTCCTCCGACATTGCTTCCTGATAAACAGCGTCGCTTATTACATATGTGTCATCAAGTGACATCTTTCCTTCTGCAATCTGGTCAAGAACGATTGCCAATGTCATAAGTTTTGAAGTTGATGCGATTTCTGTTGGATTATTTTCGTCCCATCCGTATAATTTTTCTCCGGTTGTTACATCACCTAGATATACGCCGTCAAGATCTTTAAAGTATGAATCTTTGTCCATCTGCTCAAGATCGATTTTGAAAGTCTTTGACGAGTCGATTGCCATTGAATCAATTCCTGTATAAGTTACATCGATTCCCAAGAAAAGTCCAAGGTCGATAAGTCTCATATAAATGCCTCTTTCCTTTTCGGCAGGCAAATTTTCATACGTGTCATAAAGTCTGAGCTGACGAACAACTCCGTCAATCTTCACATCATAAGCATCAAAGCTGATTCCATCGTTGATTGTTGGATCATCTTTTGAAACGCCGTTGAACTTTACAGGTTCTGCGCCTGTGTAATCTGTTCCGGTTGTGATATTCCATGTGCCTTCAGCATCCTTTTGGATATCAAATGCTTTCTTGGATCCTTTCAGAGCCCATGCAAGGTCTTCCAACGACATATATGTATTGTATTTATATGACGCATAATATGCTTTTACAGCTACCGGTTTCTTTCCGTCCACCGAAACCTCCATGTTTACACGGTTTCCCTGGTCTGCTGCAAATACTGCACTTGCAGGTACGCACGTTGTAAAAATCAAAGTTAATACGAGTAACAGGTGTAGTAATCTTCTCTTCATGATTTTCTCCTTCCTTAAGTTAAGTAAATTAAGAATCTTCAAACCTATCAGTATTCTTAATTGCATGATGCATGCCAAAATTGACATTAGACTTTTTTCCCTTGTCAAAACGTTGTGATTGCAACACTTATTCATGAGAGAAAATTTCCGACTCAAGACCATCGTCTGAATCTTTTGTATTTTTTACAGGAATTGCAGTCCACAAAGCCGGAAATTCCCTTTCCTGTTTAGGTCGATATACATTCACCCTCTCATATGCTATAATAATGACGAAAATAAAAAAAAATAGGAGACGCAATAAATGGCAGCCCCAAGAAAAGAAAATGTAAAAGAACTCATAGCAGAGGCTTTAGAAAAGCTTATGAAAGATAAATCCTTTGCAGAAATATCCACTTCCGAAATCGCAACAGAAGCCGGAATTTCCAAAGGAACCCTTTACTATCACTTCAAGAGCAAAGATTCAATGCTCCTGTACATAATGGACAAGTATTTAGATCAGCAATGGCAGGAATTTATAGACTGGACGTCCAACGAATCCAAGGACACATCACTCCCCCGTTTGGTCATGTACGTGCTTCAACGTGACACAAACGCAATTGACATGCGAATGCACTTCATATTCGAAGCAATCTCAGGAAACGACCAGTTGAAAAAAATGCTCCAAATCAGATACAAAAAATTTGCAGGTCTTATTGCTGAAAAAGTTTCAGAGCGATCCAAACTAGATCCTGAATACCTAGCATGGCTTCTTCTTGTAATATCAGATGGCCTTTTGCTTCAGAAAAATTTAGAAAACACAGACCTAAACATAGGGAATTTTATTTCCGAAACAAAAAAACTCGCAGAGCTTTTTGCCTCGGAAATAAGTGAGTAAACACCCCGGCCGCAAACCAAACTACACATGAGTAGCCGGGCAGTTCACCCACACGATTATTTAGAATACCCATAAAAAAACGGCAAAGCATTCATGCATAATGCATCATACCTTGCCGTTTTCTAATTAATACAGCCTTTTTCCGTATCCTTTTGCTAGATTATTTGCTCTGTCGTTTCTTTGCTGTAAATGCAGCGCCTACTGCTGCAGTCATTACAAGCATGTACAGAATAACTGCGCTTTCGTCTCCTGTTTTAGGAGTTTTGTTTGCGTCAGTTTTGTCTTTGTTATTATCTTTGTTGATGTCATTTTTCTTGTCAGCTGCATTTTTCAGTGCATCGTATTTGTCCATTGCAGCCTGAAGTTTTTCAAGGCCTTCAACATATGCTTTCTGATCATCTGTCAGAGCTTCGTATGCATCCTGTGCAGCATTAATTGCATCAAGACTATCAAGAGTGATTTTTCCAAGAGAATCAATCATATCATCAACTTTCTTAGCAGCTGCCTTATCTTCTACCATTTTGTCATAAGCAGCTAGAGCTTCATTAAGCTTTGCCACAGCCGCATCAACATCTTCCTGAGTTGCATCCAGCTGAACGCCAAGCGCATATGCTTCCTCATACGCAGCCTTCACACCGGCATCTGCCAGCAACTCTTCTTTATTTTCCTTTGCATTGAATGAAGAAAGGCTTCTTAGAAGCATTGATTTATTAGCGACTTTGTAGAAGTCTGTCGTATCTCCGCCGCCCATTGAATAGCCGCCTCCAAGGTCAGCACCATATCCGTACAGAGTAAACTGAACTCTCATTACATCTCCATCGCCAAGATATGAATCTGAGAATCCAACATTAGGGAAAACATTATTAACTGAATACATCCATCCTGACATATATGTGTAATAGAATTCTCCAAGTTCAATTACTTCGCCCTTGTCATTCAGATAGTCAATTTTGTCCGGTTTAACATTATTTTCGTCAAGAACCTTCTGAAGACATGCAGGAACTTTGCCTGTTATATCTACAGGAACTCGTTTCATAATGTCATTTTTTTCCTGACATCCTTTCTTGTATTCACCGCCGTTTGCAATCATTGAAAGATAGAAGCTGCTTTCTATACGACCTGTATGATCGAATGAATATCCGTTTTCTGTCAGAACCCTTGCAAGAACTTGAGCTGCATTTTCACCTTCGTGAATTTCTACTTCCACAGGTTCTATAAAGTATCCTACCCCGATAGTCAATCCTTCCAACGAAACTGTAGCATGGCCTATTGCTTCACCTTTTTCTGCTTTCGTATAATTTACAGTTCTTGTAATTTCCTTTAGAACCTGATCGTCCTTAACAGCCTGAATTGTGACAGTGTTTTCACCTTCATCTTCAAATCTCAGCGTATAGCTGTCCTTGGTTGCATCACTCCATGCCTTGTTTACAGACTTACCGTTCAAAAGCACTTTAGATGAAACCTTCTTACCGTCAACCTTTGCAACTACATCGATTGTTCTTCTGCTTGCTTTCTGCTGAAGGCCATCCTGAAGTGTTGTTTCGATTGTTACAGTGTCATTATCTGCTTCTGTACCGGCAAAAGCTGCCGCAGGAATGAACATAGTAACAAGCATTGTGATTACCATAAATAAAGATAACCATTTTTTCTCATTTTATAATCCTCCTTGGTTATGATAAAAAAGCAAATAACATCTGACTGCCGGAGTGCATGAAATGCCGTTTTTACGCACAAAAAAAACAGACAACATGCCCGTTTTAAAAAATCTAGTACTGCTTTCACCGGAACTCCGCCTACAGTCAACCAATAAGTGAGTCTCTGACTATCTGACAAAATCAAGGCAGTAATCGAAGTTTCTTATCCATCATAAGGATAACACCCCTGAACAAAAACCTTAATCTGCCAGCTACAGTGGCGGGACCGTGCCGGATTCTGACCGGCTTCCTCATAAAGCTCTCTGAGCGCTTACAGTTCGTGTTATTAAGTCTACCATAATAGTATAGAATTTTTTTCTGCATATGTCAACCTATTTCAGCCTATTTAATATGCCAAAATTTCAACAGCTTTAACTAATTTCAATAAAGATTGAGCTATAGGCCTATAGGACAAAAAGTGCTGGTGAAAAAAACTTTAATCATTGGTGTGCCATCCCCTAATTATATTAGTTGTGAAGAGCTGGAATCATTTTCAAAACATTGTCCGATTTTTAGTCTACCATCATTTACCTGTCCAATAGGCCAGCATTAATGGCCGTGTGTCTTTCGACTTTGCTTAGTTGATTGCCATAGACTGTCCAACGTTTTCGGACATACTTAGTCGATTACAATCGACCACAAGTAAGTCAAAAACAGTACATATTCCAGAAGTCGCAATCTGCGCTGTCTTTTTTTGAGCTTGACTAAGCGCAGATTGCCACATC
>CALHKP010000086.1 GCA_938034165.1 uncultured Clostridia bacterium
TACGCTTATTGAGGAGCCAAATTTTACCGTACGATTTGAAGATGTGGCAATCTGCGCTTAGTCTAGCTCTGAAAAAGACAGTGCAGATTGCTACTATTGGAATATATACTGTTTTTGCCTATATGTGGTCGATGGAAATCGACCGAGCGCGGTCAAAACCCGTTGTGTGGTCGATGGCGGTCGACAGAATAAGATTAAAACACACCATATAGTCGATACTAGTCGACCAAGAACGGTCAACCCCGAGCAGGCCGGTGCAGTACAGGTGCGGCCGTCGATGCTACGCGTAAGCAGAAGGCACGCGTAATCGGAGGACAAAAAACCGACGTTTGCCGGTAACTCATTTCTGATATTACCGGAAACGTCGGTTTTTTTACTGTTCGCTGAAGCGGCCTGTAAGTGTTACAATCTGGCTGCTTCCTCGCAGCGGAAGTGTCTGTTCAGGCTTTGGAATCTTTTCTCTGATTTCCAGCATCTTCATGTCTGTTGCTGCGATTGTGTCTGCACACTCTCTGAGAAGAGTCATAATTTCTTCTGCATTTTCTATATCCTGTTTGTATTTCATCTGGTGTTCGAGGCTTGCCCAGAAGTTCATGGCAACTGTTCTGATTTGAACCTCTACACGCATGGATCTCTTTTCACTGGAGAAGAATACAGGTACCTCGATGATCATATGATAACTTCTGTATCCGTTTGGTTTAGGATTTTTAATATAGTCCTTTACCTGAATCAGCACAATATCATCTTGCTGAACCAGCATCTTTGCTACCTTGTATATATCGTCAATAAACGAGCAGATAACTCGAACCCCTGCAACGTCGTTGAGGTTTTCTTCTATAGACTCAAGGGTCAAAGGATCTCCCTGTCTCTTCAGCTTTTCAAATATTCCGATAGTCTTCTTTCTTCTTGAAGAAATAGAAGAAATAGGGCTCTGGGCACTTGTCAGAGACAGCTCGTCATTGAGAATTTCAAGCTTTGTTCTTACCTCTCTGATAGCCGACTCATAACGCATGAGCAGAATATCAAGCTCCTCAAGGACTCTCATTTCCTCATCAGGATCCTCCGGCAAAAACTCCTTCATCAAACCTTTTGTTACCTCATCACTAATTTTCATATTTTCAATCCCTTCGTTACTTCAAAACAAATTCGCGTATAGTTTCAATTACTGCGTCACCTGTAGCTTTTGGGCCGCCATTGTGGATTTCGTGGTAGTAGCCCGGCCACTCGATATATCTGAAATACGGATTGTTTTTGTTTTGCTCCGCAATCATTCTTGAACCTTCCACAGAGCAAATTTTGTCGCTGTCACCGTGCATCAGAAGAAACGGTTTATTGTCAGCCCTATGGTTGCAAGGGTGTGTTCCCTCTCCCAGAGCTTTACCTATATCATAGCCTTCGGCAGCTGTCTGAAAACTTACTTTGCTGTGAACATACGGATCCGTGTCGTAGCTTGCAACATGGATTTTGTTTCCCAGATCGGAGGACTTACAGCCGTTATCCATAGCCGCCTTAGGAGCAACCTTTGCGAGAAACTTCATACCCAGGTAAAGAGGCTTTGATACATTTCTCACCAGCTTGACCCATGGCGCCGAAACTATGTAAGAAGCAGGAACATCATTCAGATTTCCCCTGTTTCTGTAGTCAAGACAGATATTTCCTCCCATGCTGTGTCCGTACAGGGTAATTGGAACGCCTTCATATTTTTTGCTCGCATATTCTAGCATGGCATCCACATCCTTGAGTACCTCACCCCTTGGTGCCGCATGACCTACAGGACCGATTGATTTTCCGTGACCTCTATGATCCATTGATACAGTCGCAATATTACTGCGTCTCAGAGATTCGCACATTCTGTCATATCTTCCGGCATGCTCGCCTATTCCATGAATAATACAAAGAACTCTGTCCGGAGATTCACAGTCCCACAAATATCCTTCGATTTCGTTGTTTCGTGCTTCGTACCTGAAATTTTCATACATAGTAACCACTTGATGCGCTCTCTTTCGGCGCATACGCTCCTTTCTTTTTTACCCTTTTGAATGTTTCCTCTTTTGACCTTTGTATCTTGCGATTGCTTACATCAAAGCAAATTATTTTAACATTCTCATACTCCGCGACTTGTAATCCCCAAAGGATTACATTATTATTCAGTTAATGAATCCTGTGCAGCATGGAGGTTAAATTATGAAAAATTATTGTTCCATTTGCGGCAATATATACCATAACACAGTCTTCAAAGGCGGTTATATCTGTGAAGACTGCATCACGTACATAAAAGATCAGTCCTGACAGAAAATAACTGTTCGCCCCCTATCACTATCGCTGTTATTAATAATGATAAACCCTTTTATCATCCAAAAGCAAAATATCACCCGCACAGGTTTCATATTTTTTATCTGCGCTTTTTCCTTTTCTGAGCTGCTTCTCTGTTTAATCTCTTCTTTGTTTTTGGCTTCATAACCGAAAATCCGAATCGTCCGAGAGGCTTTCTCTTGAGCCCAAAGTATTCTCCGTGAGAATAAGAAACAAGTCCTGCTTTGTCCAGACATAATCTGTCGCTCTCGTCATACAAGCTATCATCGGCATGAACTCTTACAATTTCAGCCACAAACATATCGTGACTCGGATATTCGTGCATTTCAACCACCTTACATTCAAGGTTTACCGGTGATTCCTTTATCATAGGACAGCTTACAATCTCAGCCTTTTCCTTTGTCAGAGAAAGCTTGGCAAACTTATCCACATCTCTTCCGGATCTCACGCCGCAAAAATCAGTAGCCTCTGCGATTTCCTCAGTGGTCAAGTTTATTACAAATTCTTTGTTCTTTTCGATTATATCATGCGAAAATCTCTCTTTTTTCACTGATACATATGTCATCGGCGGGTTTGAATTTACTATTCCTGTCCATGCAATTGTTATGATATTAGCCTCATCAAAGCTTCCGCAAGTTACCATAACCGCAGGAACGGGATTCAGCATAGTTCCGCCCTTCATTGATCTCTTTGCCATCTATTTAAGTCCTTTCAATACGTTTGTAAAATATTCGGGAAGCTCGCTGTCAAACTCCATGTATTCGCCGCTTGCCGGATGAACAAAGCCCAGCACTTTGGCATGCAGCAACTGCCCGTCTGCCTTTATCTTGGGATTCTGAGGTCCGTACAGCGGATCCCCTACCAGAGGATGTTTGATATATGACATATGCACCCTGATTTGGTGAGTTCTGCCGGTTTCCAGCTGAGCCTCAATCAAAGTATATCTGCCGAATCTTTCCAGCACTCTGTAGTGAGTTACCGCCCTCTTGGAATTCAGCGGCGTTACCGCCCTTTTGAATCTGTTTTTCGGATCTCTTCCGATAGGTTTGTCAACAGTTCCCTCGTCATTGGAAAAATTATTGTAGACAAGCGCCTGATACTTTCTTGTGATACTGTGCTCCGCAAGCTGCGAAGAAAGTGATTCGTGAGCTCTGTCATTTTTTGCTATTACCAGAAGTCCGCTGGTATCCTTGTCGATTCTGTGGACAATGCCCGGTCTAATTACACCATTTATAGACGAAAGCCTGTCGCCACAATGAAACATCAAAGCATTTACAAGAGTTCCCGTATAATTTCCCGGTGCCGGATGAACAACCATTCCCCTTTTTTTGTTTACCACAAGAAGGTCATCATCCTCGTAAACGATATCAATGGGAATATCCTCAGCCTCCACAACAAGCTCCTTTGGCTGGGGAATTTCGATTTCCACGCAGTCCCCTTCTTTAGCCTTGTGCTTCTTGGAAGAGCAAAGCTGCCCGTTTATGAAAACAGCCTCCTCGTCAAAGAGCTTTTGGATAAAACTTCTCGATATATCAGGTAAAAGCGTAGAAAGAACACTGTCAAGCCTCTTTCCGGCTTCATTTTCTTCTATTATGAATTGTTTCTTGTTATCTTCCATATACTTCACTTTCTTTTCCCTAAGCCATTGCCACATTCCCCGGGCCGGCCGGCCTTCGGGAACCTACCACATCCTTCCAAAGGCCGGCGGGGCGCCGCAGGTTGCAATATCCGGCGCCGGAGCCTCCGGCTCCCGGCCCGACTGAAAAACTAGTTATCCCCACGCAAACGCTTCTCTTCTATTTTTTCACCGAAGAGAATGTAATAAACTATAAGGGCGCAGCCAAAAACAACTGCAATATCTGCAACATTAAAAATAGCAGGGAAAATACTAAAATCAAACATATCCGTTACATATACGAATACGCATCTGTCAATAAGATTACCTGTTCCGCCTGAGATTATCAGACTGAGTGCCGTCTTGAGAACCGGGGACTTATCCCTGTTTCTGAAGAAATACACCAGTGCCACACAAATGGCAACGGCCGGTACAGTTATTAGAAAAACGCGCTCATGCCCAAACGAGTTAAAGGCGGCGCCGTAATTTTGGAAATAAGTAAACTGAAAGAAGCTACCCAGCACATCTATGCTCTCAGCTACATTCATGTTTGTTCTTACCAGGTATTTAGAAATCTGATCAGCGGCAAGAATTGCCGCAGTCAAAATAAAATATGCCATAATAAGCTACGGGGCAATTTATGCCCCGCCTCCATTTCTTTGTCGGAATAAATGCATATAATCCGAGATTTTCTTATTTGTTTTTGCCAATGAGTTTGTCAAACTCCTTCTGGTTCATTATCATAGTTTCCTTGGGGCTTGGAATGTTATGACGCTTGGATGGCGCCTCAAATTCCTTGTTAAGCTCCGACAGTAAAATAGTATGTCTGTCAAGACCCTCATCCTCAGAAGGTTTGTTATCCCCGGTTGTGGTATCCATATCTTCTATTAGATCTTCGAGGCTGAATACATCATCTTCCTGGTTTCCTTCCGGACTTTCCAGTTCATCATCTGAAAACCAATTTGACTTAGATATTTCTGTAATTTCGACATCAGTAGGTGGAATAAAAGCAGGATTTTCATCCAGCTTTGAGAGTATGTCACTTTCCTTTTCGTCGAGATTCTCGAGCTCTTGGTTTAGCATTTCTCTGTAGTTTGTGATAAACTGCTTTCTTCTTTCGCGAAGTTCTTTGCAGTCTTCCCCCATTCTTAGAATCGCATCTCTCGCATCCTTTATGATTACTTCCGCATCGAGCTTTGCATTTCTTATGATTATATCAGCTCTCTTTTCGGCACTTTCGGAAATGTCCTTCATCAGAGTCTTCGCAGAGTCAAGAGTACTCATAACAGATGCTTCCGACCTCTTGTGTTCAGCGATTTCGCTTCTGAGAGTCGAAGCCTCTTCCTGAAGTTTTGCAAGCTTTGCTCTTAGCTGCTCATTCTCATTCAGGACCTGCTCATAGTCAACTATCACTTCGTCGAGAAAGTCATCAACATCGTCAGGATTATATCCTCTGACTGCCTTGCGAAATTCTTTTACTTCGATATCATGTGGTGTAATCACGATTATACCTCCATTGTCTTATAGCGTCATGTAGTAAATTGCCACCAGAATTCTGGTAAGGCCGCTTGTTACAATCTGTACAAGAAGTACAGCTATTACAGGTGAAAAATCAATCATTCCTGTGTTGACAAATTTGTTCATCAGTCTTCTGCAGGGTCTCATTACGGGTTCAGTGAACTTGCACAAAGCTATGTAAATCTTTCCTGCTGTACTGTACGGATTTGAAGCGAACCAGCTCATAAATGCACATGCTATAATTGCAAATACGAACAACTCACCAAACATTCTCACTGCGTTTGCCAATACTAAAATCAATTATTTGACCCCCATAAGTTGTTTTCGTCAACCTTTTCAGGCTGTTTGTTATCGATCTGCTGATCTATAGAAACGTTGTTAGGTGCAAACATGATAATATTGTTTGCAATTTTGCTTACTGAACCGTTAAGTGCATAGATTGCTCCCAGCATAAAGTCGTAAATCTGCTTTGCAGTATCTCTTTCCAGTTTTTCCAGATTGATGATAACCGGCTTGTTTGCTCTCAGATTATCAACCAACTTCTGACATTCAACTATGTTCTTTGGTTCTATAACAATAACCTTTAGTTTGTTTGCGCTTCCTACTGTAAATTTCTTGTCTGACATTGCTGCCTTGCTCCTTTCTGTCTTTGGTGATGATGCTGCCGAAGATGCTGATGATTCAAATCCTGCAAATGGCGGTTTCTGTGTTTTGTTCTCTGCCGCCGGCTCAGAATCTGCTGCAGCTTTTTCCTTCTTCAGACTTTCCTTTGCTGCAAAAATATCTTCTTCTGTAACTTCATCGTCATCAATATCTTCAATCCCGATGATTTTTTTGAACGTATCTTTTACTCCCATTTTCTCCTCCAGTCAATGCCGGCCTACGCCGCTTTTTTATTTCTCTTCGCTCCTGTAATCTCTCACACCAAAGATTGCAGTTCCAACTCTGATAAGATTTGAACCTTCCTCTACAGCCACCTCAAAATCGTTGGTCATTCCCATAGACAGGTATTCAAAATCTATATTATCAGTCTTCTTGTCCTTATACTTATCGAACAAAGCCTTTACCTCAGCAAAGTATGGACGAACTTCGTTTGTGTCTTCAGCATAAGGCGCGATGCACATCAGCCCTCTTATGCGAATGTTAGGACAGTTTTCCGCTATCTCCGCGATCAAAGCATCCACTTCGTCAGTACCGATTCCGAACTTGGACTCTTCTTCTGCTGAATTTACCTGAATCAGAATATCCATAACAAGATCGTGCTGAGCAGCTCTCTTGTTGATTTCTTTTGCCAGATTGAAAGAATCCACAGAATGAATCATGCAAACCTTGTCAATTATGTATTTCACCTTGTTTGTCTGTAAATGACCTATAAGGTGCCATCTCACCGGTTTGACAGCATCATATTTGTTCATAATCTCCTGAACTTTGTTTTCGCCTATGTCCGTAATTCCACAGTCAATAGCTTCGTTTATTTCCTCCGGCGAATGAAGTTTGGTTACTGCAACCAAAAGCACATCATCACCTGTTCTGCCTGATTTTTCGGCAGCCTTTGCCTTCAGCTCTCTAATGTATTCGATATTTGACTTAATAGACATACAATCACCATCTTTCCATTCTTATTTTGATTTTTTCGTCTTTGCTTCTCTGGCTTTTGCCGGATTCTTCAATATATCATCATATGGCGATACGGTTTCAACCCTCTCGCCGTCAGAGTCAAAAAAGTAAGATTCCGCAACGGCAGACTCTTCTCCGTCTGTTGCTATCACTTTGACAGGAACAAACACGTCATTGCCTTTTTTGTCACGCACATAAACGCCCTTTTTGTCCTTTTTTTCTGTAATGCTGTCGTTGTCAATTATGATTCCCGTAACATCTGATGTTATCAGATTAACTTTTGCAACACGAATTGATGCATATTCTTCAAAATATCTGCTGCACTCCAAAACCACCTTGAGTTTTCCGCTCTGCTTCTTGACCTTCTTAACTTGCATATCTACAGAAAGTGGTTCGTTCTTCTTGCCCAGCTCTCTGAATTCAACACTTATTGTGCTTCCTTCCAAGTATCTGTCCTTATCCTTGAGATCAACATATGCAACAAGATACCATCTGTCCTTATCAATGATTTTAAAAGCAGGTTCACCGCCTTTGATTTTTCTCTTACTGAGCTCTGTCACATCGTTCTTTTTTATCTTGTTAAAGGTATCAAAGCTCGTTGCTGCAACATTATCTGAATTCAGTTCCTCCTCATATCCGTCGACATAAAAAGAAACGATTCCTCCGTCTTTTGCAACAAAGTCGCTTGTGGAAACCTTGTGTTCATCCAACTCCGATACAATATCTGCCAGTGCATGGGATGGTTCTTCTTCTGAGCTTCCCGTAACCTCCATAATGGTAGTTCCCTTCCTTACTAGATCACCTTCCTTGGCAAATCGGTTTACCGATCCGCCGGAAGTTGATACATATACAATCTCATTTCGAACGATATATCCCGTAGCCTCGTCTTCAACGCGAAGCTGCCCGTATTTTGCACTATATGTACCCTTAAAAAGGCTAGATACACTTGGAACCGTATATATCAAAAGATACAAAACGATTACAACAGCTACATATATAATAATTCTCTTCTTTGTCTTAGTACTCATGAGAATATTTTACAACATAAACCGTCTTTTTCCAATAGCTTACACTTACTTTTGGAACTTTTCGAGAATTTTCTTTTCGTCTTTTGTGAGTTCTCCGTGATTTTTTATATATTTTTCCAAAAGGTCCGGTCTGTTTGCCGCCGTCAGTTCAAGAGATTTTTCGTATTTCCACAGACTTATCAGCTTGTGATTTCCGCCAATCAAAACCTCCGGCACGTCCATATCTCTGTAACTTCGCGGTTTGGTATACTGAGGATATTCCAAAAGCCCCGAGTAAATAGACTCGTCATAAGCAGAGCTTTCACCCTTCAAAACTCCCGGAATCAGCCTTGCCACAGAGTCGATAAGAACCATGGCAGCCAGCTCACCACCTGTCAAAATATAGTCACCGATAGACACTTCCTCCATATCCCAGTAGTCGAGAATCCTCTGGTCCACCCCCTCGTAGTGGCCGCAAAGAATTGTAATCTCCTCCTCAGAAGAAAAACTTTCTATCATTTCCTGGTTCAAAACCTTGCCTCGCGGCGACATGTAGATATTCTTGCTTCCCGAAGCTCCGATATCTTCCATAGCGCGAAAAACGGGATCCGCCAGAAGGACCATTCCCTGACCACCCCCAAAAGGATACTCGTCGGTTTTGTTCCTCTTCTCGTGACTATAATCCCTAATATTTATAATGTTAAATTCCAGAATTTCTTTTTCCTGAGCCCTTCCCAGCATACTTGCTGTAAGAGCCGAAAACATTTCCGGAAACAAAGTCAACACATTTATCTTCATTTCTAATTTCCCTGTTCAATCATGCCTTCAATAAACTTAATTGAGACAAATCCTTTTTCCATATTCACTTCGCGGACAAATTCCTTAACAGAAGGAACCATGCAGCTTCCGCCCTTTGTCAGTTTAATCACATATACATCCTGAGCAGTATTTTGAATCACGTCGGAGATTTTTCCCATTGCGGCTCCACTCTCAAAGTCCCTAACTTCCATTCCTATAAGGTCTCTCACATAAAAAGTTCCCTCAGGGAGTTCCTTTAGGTCATCTTCTGTGATGCACACGTCCAGATTTCTCATGCCTTCGGCTGCGTTTCTGTCATCCACACCCTCAAGCTTGAGAATAACCATGTGATTCTGATATCTCACGTTTTCTATATTATATTCTTTCTTTCCGCAGTAGACTCTGTCAAGTTCTTCATAGCGCTCTTTGCTGTCTGAGTAGTTGTAAACCTTGACCTCACCTTTGAGACCCACTACGTTTACTATTTTTCCAATCTTGATTTTTTCCATATCTTTCGTTTTTTCTCTATAAAATCAAAGCACATGAAAGAGCCCCAAAAGGTCTGATTCCATGTGCTTATTTTGCATTATTCTTATTAAACCTATTCAGCTTATCTCCAAAAGAGTTACTGCTGTTCCTCTTCTGAAACGATTTCTACTGAAACTTTTTTGTTTTCCTTAGTGGCTGCCGCTTTGACTACGGTGCGTAGAGCCTTTGCTATTCTGCCCTGCTTACCGATTACTTTTCCCATGTCATCGGCTGCAACCTTTAGCTGCAAAACGCTACCATGGTTGTCTTTTTCCTCAGTTACGATAACGTCCTCAGGATGATCAACCAGCGATTTTGCTATTGATTCCACTAATTTAGTCATAGGATTTCACCACTTTCTTATTCGATGATGCCTGATTTCTTAAATAGACCCTTTACAACATCTGTTGGCTGAGCGCCGTTAGCTAACCATTCCTTTGCTTTTTCGTCGTTGATTTTGATTGTTGGTGGTTCAGTCAGTGGGTTGTAGTAACCGATTTCTTCGATGAACTTACCGTCTCTTGGTGTACGGGAATCTGCAACTACCACTCTATAAAAAGGCTTCTTGTGAGCTCCCATTCTCTTTAGTCTGATTTTTACCATTGTTTGTTTCCTCCCTATTATTAAACGTGAATTATTTTTTATATAAACCCTGTTTTCGGATTTTTGACTGTTAAATTTTTAGAACAAGCCTTTGAAACGCTTGCCTCCGCGCTTGAACGCTTTTGGATTTGAAAACTGCTTCATCAGTTTTCGGGTTTCCTCATACTTCTTGATGAGGTTGTTAATCTTGCTGACAGGCTGACCTGAGCCCGCTGCAATTCTCTTACGTCTACTGGCGTTGAGTATCGAAGGATTCTGTCTTTCCGCCGGAGTCATGGAGTAAATGATTGCCTCCATCTGGTTGAATTCCTTTTCGCCTTTTTCGATATCCTCGCTGCTAATCTTGGCTCCGCCCATGCCCGGAAGCATGTCCATAACCTTGCCCAGTCCGCCCATCTTCTTGACCTGACCCATCTGTTCCAGGAAGTCCTCCAGAGTGAACTGATTCTTCTTGATTTTTTCTTCTAACTTCTGAGCCTGTTCCTCATCGTATGCGGCTTCTGCCTTTTCGATAAGTGAGAGCACATCTCCCATGCCCAAAATTCTGTTAGCCATTCTGTCCGGATGGAAAGGCTCCAGAGCATCAAGCTTTTCGCCCATACCCATGAACTTGATAGGCTTGCCTGTAACCTTCTTGGCTGAAAGCGCTGCACCGCCTCGTGAGTCACCGTCCATCTTGGTCATTACTATACCATCGATGCCCAGTTTCTCATTGAAACCTTCCGCAACATTCACAGCATCCTGACCTGTCAAAGCATCCACAACCAGAAGTATCTCGTGTGGTCTTACCTGCTTCTTGATGTCAGCCAGCTCATCCATCAGAGCCTCATCTATCTGAAGACGGCCTGCTGTATCCACAATCAGAACATCAAAGCCTTTTTTCTCGGCTTCTGCTTTTGCGTTCTGAGCAATCTTTGCAGGCTCATTACAGTCACGCATTGTAAACACTGGAGTGTTTACTGATTTTCCCACAATTTCCAGCTGGTCAATCGCAGCCGGTCTGTATATGTCACATGCACAAAGCATTGGCTTCTTACCCTTCTGCTTGAGGTATGAAGCAAGCTTTCCGCAAGTTGTTGTTTTACCTGTACCCTGAAGTCCGACCATCATGATTACCGTAAATCCTGACGGCGAATATGTGAGCTTGCTTCCCGCTCCACCCATCAGATCAACAAGTTCCTGATTTACAATCTTGATAATCTGCTGAGCCGGCGTAAGGCTCTCCATAACTTCGGCTCCGAGACATTTCTCTTTTACCTGGCTGACGAACTCCTTAACAACCTTGAAGTTAACGTCAGCTTCGAGAAGCGCAAGTTTGACTTCTCGCATCGCATCGTTTATATCCGATTCTGTCAAAACACCCTTGCCCTTCAGCTTCTTGAAGGTATTTTGCAGCTTATCCGATAAACTCTCAAATGCCATATATCCCCTCCGGTTATTCTCCTAACTTACTGATTATATTTTTTATCTGCATCAGTGAATCATTGAGCTGCAAATCATCACTGCGTTTAATTGTTATGTCGTCTATAATGTGGGCAATCTCTTCTATTGCCGACTCTCTCTTGAGGAACCTGTCAACAAGACCGAGCTTCTTCTCATAATCCGAAAGAGACTTCTCTGCCGACTTCAAAGAATCGTAAACAGCCGCTCTCGAAATGTTGAATTCCGACGCAATCTCCGACAGCGAAAGGTTCTCCTCGTGATAAAGCTCCATCACCTGCCTCTTGCGGTCAGTCAAAAGATTTCCATAAAAATCATAGAGCAGACTGGCTTCTGTTATCTGATCCAGCATCTTTTCCTCCCATATGTAAAGTATTTTAACTTAACACCATGCTATAATAACACAAGCAAAAGAGTGTGTCAAGCTTTTTTACTTAACACACTCGGTAAAATTCTGATGTATTTCGGCGCAATACAGGCATTAGGCGCGCCGAACTTCAAGCTCAGACGCGATTAGTTGCATATAACTTGGTATCTGCGGCGGTTAGCGCGCCTAACTTAGTTTCTCCCAGCGGTTAGCAGTGCCTAACTTAGTTTCTGCGGCGGTTAGCCTTGCCTAACTCAGCGCTGTCCGCAAAAATGCCAATTTGCGCTTATATTTTTCGCTTGTGATTAAGCGCAAATTTACAAAATTAGGTTATGTTGATATAATGTGTGTAAATTAAATAAGCCATTGGCTCATCCTTTAGG
>CALHKP010000087.1 GCA_938034165.1 uncultured Clostridia bacterium
AAATTGGCTAATTTAACTCGACCCGGAATGGCTGAATTAGCCCGGCGCTAACAGTAGATATCAGAAAGCAAAGTTCTGACTATCTACGCTTTTGTCCTATAGGCCACGCTTATTTTTATCTACCCTATAGATAGCCTTTTATCTATCTACAATTCTTCCATCTGTAGATATTGTAACTACATTCCATGGGATGAATTTTCCGCTTGCTTGAAGGGCGTTCTTAGCGGCGTTTTCGATTCCGCCACAACATGGTACTTCCATGCGGACTATTGTAACGCTTTTAATATCATTTTCTGAAATGATTTGAGTAAGCTTATTGGTGTAATCGCCTTCGTCGAGTTTAGGACATCCGATTAGAGTAATTCTGTTTCTGATAAACTCGTTGTGGAAATTTCCGTATGCGTATGCTGTACAGTCTGCGGCGATAAGGAGATTAGCCCCATTGAAGTATTCTGCGTTTACAGGTGCGAGTTTAATCTGAACAGGCCACTGGGAAAGCTGGCTTGTGATTTTTTCTGCAGGATATGAGCCGGCAATATGAGTCCCGGAACAGGAGTCGGCGTTGCGAGGAGCAGAGCAGGAGTTTCCGGAACAGGAGCCGGAAGCTTTCGAAGTTGTTGAAAAGGTATCGCGCCTTATTGCTTTTGCTTGACTTCCGGGGCAGCCACAAGGCAGCGGGTCGCGAGAGATTTGAGTGCTATGCAGGTTCTGCAAATCTAGGGAATGCTGTGGGCTGCGTGGGTTTGTATGGCTTTGAGAATCCTGCATCAAAGCTTGTTCCTGGGCTGCTTTTACAGCTGCTTCGTCGTAGGCTAGGGCTTCACGTTCTTCGAATGTGATTGCGTTTGTCGGGCAGGCAGGAAGGCAATCCCCAAGGCCGTCGCAGTAATCTTCTCTCATGAGCTTTGCTTTGCCGTCGACCATGGCGATAGCACCTTCGTGGCAGGCTTGAGCACAGGCTCCGCAACCGTTGCATTTTTCTTCGTTGATTTTTATTATTTTTCTTAACATTTGTATCCTCCTTTATGTAAGTATATAGGTCTGAGTTTTCGTTTTCTTGACTTTGTGGGTTTATTTTAATATAATTGGCACGAAAGGTCTGTTGAATTTTCAACAAATGGGGAAAAAGATGAAAAAATATAACGATGTGCTTAGCAGGTGTCCACTTTTTGCCGGGATAGAAGAAAAAGATATCGGTGCGATGCTCGGATGCCTCGACGCAAAAGAAAACAAATACAAGAAGGGTGATATGATTTTGGCAGAGGGTGATCCGGCAGGATGCCTTGGAATTGTTCTTGAGGGAGCGGCTCAGATAGAACGGGTGGACTATTTTGGCAACCGCAGCATTCTTGCTACAGTCAATCCGGGAGAGATATTTGGCGAATCATTTGCCTGTGCGGAGATTTCAAAGATGCCGGTTGATGTCACAGCGATGGAGGATGGGGCAATTCTTTTGATTGATGTAGGCCGAATAACAAAGTCGTGTACAAATGCTTGCGAATTTCATAGCCGCATGATTTTTAATTTACTTAATGTGGTGGCCGGCAAAAATCTTGTATTGCATCGGAAAATAGAAATAACCTCCAAGAGGACAACCAGAGAAAAGCTCATGGCATATCTGCTGATGGAAGGAAAGAATAGGGGAAGTAACACGTTTACGATTCCTTACAACAGGCAGGAGCTTGCGGATTATCTAGAAGTGGACAGAAGCGGGCTTTCGGTCGAAATAAGCAAATTGCAAAAGGAAAAAATTATTACATGTAAGAAAAATGAGTTTTCGCTATTGGGAGAAGAGAAATGAGAAAACGAATAGATAAAAGCAAAAATAAAAAGATAGCCGCAGCTGTGGTTACTGCACTGGTTGTGATTGCGTCAGCAGCGGCATATATGGTCTTTTTTGGCGGTGGTGACGGATTCTATGTGGATGGGAAGAAAAAGACTGAGATGACGAAAAATGTAGAGTTTGGTGAAACCCCGGATATTTCGCCAAAGGCACTCAAGTTGACGGCAAAGAAGGATGGTAAGAAACTTGAGATTTCTTATGAGGAGCCCCAAATCTCAAAACTGAAGACTTATGAGGTGAAATACAAGGCAAAGGGACTCAGCAAGGAGTTTATCCTGAAGCTTGATGTAAAAGATACCACAGCACCGGTTATAACGGGAACTAAGGAATATACTGTAGGTGTCGGTGAGGAGTTCACAAAGGATAAACTTGATGTTCTGATAACTGATAATTATGATGACAACCTGACTGATAAGCTTGAGATGAATCAGGTGGTTACCTCTAAAGAAGGGACATATGATTCGGAGCTTCAGGTTAAGGATTCTTCCGGTAATGTGGGAAAGATGAAAATCAAAGTTACTGTTTCTGAGTCTGCCGGAGGCAGTGATTCCCCGTCAGGGATTAGGCCGGTGCCTAACCCGGATGATGTTACTGTGCTTTTGAATAAGGGGCGGGCGCTGCCGGACGGATGGGCGCCGGCCGACCTTGTGGGAATCAATAGTAACAATGGCGGCGAGCAATATCTGCGAAGTGAAGCCGCTGCCCAGTGGGAGAAAATAAGAACAGATTCTCTGAATGATGGGCTTGTAATAAATGTAGTGAGCTCATACAGAAGCCAGTCGTATCAGGAGAATCTGTACAACTATTATATGTCCTTTGATCCGATAAACGCTCCATATTACAGCGCTTGTCCGAGAACCAGCGAACACGAAGCTGGACTTGCGATAGACATAAGCTATGATGGGAGCCTTCATGATGACCTTCAGAATTCCTCAGTGGGAGCATGGATGAACGAAAACGGCTGGAAATATGGCTGGATAATGAGATATCCAAAAGGAAAAGAACACATCACAGGATATATATTCGAGCCATGGCATTACAGATACGTAGGCAAAGACTTGGCAGAAAAACTCCATAACAGAGGAATAACAATGGAAGAGTATTACGGCTGATAACATTGACGTAAACCTAAAAAATAATGTATTATATTACATGAGATAAAAATAAAAGAGGGATTATATATGATTGGAAAAGTTAGAATGAAAAGAGTGATACTGATATGCATATTGATACTTGCTGCAATATGCCTTGTTGGTATCAGCAAAGCTTATGGCGCAACTGTCACAGGTACAGTTAATTCGGAAATTGGGGTTAATTTCCGAAGCGAGCCGGATGCAAGCAAGAACAATATAATAGGAGCAATTTCATATGGCGAAAAGGTTGAAATTCTAGGAACTGCTCAGGGCGGCGGATATAGCTGGTACAAGATCAGTTACAATGGAAAAACCGGCTATGCAGTATCTGATTTTATAACAAAAGACGCTTCTGCAGGACACGAAGAAGGAGACTTTACTAATACCTACGGGATCGTAAACTCTGACATAGGAGTAAATGTAAGATCAGGTCCGGGGACAGAATACGAACGTATTGATGGGCTGTTTGACGGTACGCAGGTAAAGGTTAACGGACAGGCAAAGGATTCAAACGGAGACATCTGGTATGAGGTTGTTTGTTCTGCCGGAAAAGGATATATATCCGGAGAATATCTGATTCTAAAAGAGATTAAACCTTATGAACCTAATGCTGACTTTGAAGCACATCTTACAAAACAGGGATTTCCGGAATCCTATAAGGTGCTGTTGAGACAGCTTCATGCACAATATCCTAACTGGATATTTGTTGCAGGAAAAACAAACCTTGACTGGAATTATGTAATTACAAAAGAATACGGATATGCCGGATACAGACCTAACACTATTCAGAACGGTCAGCCTGATTCATGGAAAACAATGGAAGATGGCGACTATAACTTTTCTACAGGTCAGTACAGATCTTATGACAGCGGATATTATGTAGCTGCGTCCAAGAGCCTGATAGAATATTATATGGATCCGAGAAATTTTTTGAATGCAACAGATATATTCCAGTTCATATCATCAAAGTATGAGCCGGCACTTCAGAATTCGACAGGCCTTCAGGCAATGATAAACGGTACATTTATGAGCGGAAGATTTCCGGAATCAACGTATTCGACATATAATGCTGTTTTGATGGATGCTGCAAGTAAAAGCGGCGCAAGTCCTTACACTCTTGCTACTATGATTCTGCAGGAACAGGGCTATGACGGAAGCGGTCACTCAATCAGTGGTACAGAACCGGGATATGTAGGCATATATAACTACTTTAACATTGGTGCATATGCAAGCGGTGGTGTGAGCGCAGTTGAAAACGGCCTGATATATGCAAGAAATCAGGGCTGGAATACAAGAGCAAAGTCAATCCTTGGCGGAGCAAACTGGTTTGCAAGAAATTATGTGAACGCGAACAAATACACGCAGTATCTCAAGAAGTTTAATGTAATGAACGGTGCCGGTCAAGTTGCCACAGGTCAGTATATGACTCATGTAATGGGATCCTATTTAGAAGGAAGAAACTTGAGAAGCGCATATGCAGGATTCCTTGGAACTTCTCTGACATTTGAAATTCCGGTATATACCAACATGCCTGAATCAGCATGTCCTATGCCGGTAAGTTATGGAAACAATAATAACTTCTTAGACAGCATAAGCGTCAGCGGGAAAACACTTTCACCTGCGTTTAACAGGTTCACATACACATACAATGTTGATGCAGGCAATGCTTCAAAGATTACACTGAGCGCAAAAGCTAATAATTCAGCAGCAAAGGTGGAAGGTCTTGGAACCAAAACGCTGAAAACAGGTACTAACACGTTTAATATAACAGTTACCGCAACATCAGGAGAGAAGAGAGTTTATACAGTTAATGTTAAGACAACAGGTACTGAAACTACTGATTTTGGATTTTATTCAGGAACATTAGAAAGAACAGTTGGAAATACAAATGGATTCTTGATTACGACAAAGGATAAGAGTGAAAAACCAAGAATAACTTCATCTGATTCGACTGTAGCAGAAATAACCAAAGTAGATAGCACAGATAGTAGAGGCTATTACTTTGAAATAAAGAGTAAGAAAGTAGGAACAACAGAAATAAAGGCAGAGCTTGGAGGAATTATTAAAAGCTTTACCTTAAAAGTAGTAGGGACTGATTTTGGATTTTATTCAGGAACATTAGAAAGAACAGTTGGAAATACAAATGGATTCTTGATTACGACAAAGGATAAGAGTGAAAAACCAAGAATAACTTCATCTGATTCGACTGTAGCAGAAATAACCAAAGTAGATAGCACAGATAGTAGAGGCTATTACTTTGAAATAAAGAGTAAGAAAGTAGGAACAACAGAAATAAAGGCAGAGCTTGGAGGAATCACTAAAAGCTTTACCTTAAAAGTAAATTAAATTAAATGGTGATTTAGGGAATACTCAAGTATTCCCTATTTGCATGCGAAAAATGCCAATTTATCTGTTAGAGTTGAAAGAAAAACACTTTTGTGGTAAAATAATGTGTGCTTTTATAGTAGTAATTATTTATTTATGGAGACCAGCTATGAAAAGTCAAGTATAAATTAGAAAAAAATTATCTTTTCTTAT